>NZ_JAILNU010000035.1 GCF_024691275.1 Ruminococcus sp.
TCGTTCTTAATATGAACTGCAGCTCATCTTACCGCATCGACTCGACCATGAATAATGATTAGTGGCTCATTATTTTTTTATCAAAACCGGCTCACTTTTTTATTAGCGCTGTGGCTCAGTTTTTTATTGACAAAGGCACTTCAAATTAAGGAATCAGCATGAAATACTTCGCAATCGTATTATTGATAATATATTTAATACTGAATATAGTTTCAATTATAATACAAAAAGAGAATAAAAAAAGGCAACTATTAATTTTATTATATCTACCATATGTGTTATAGCAGCAATATTTTGTGTTGCTTTGAGTAAATAATCATTGCAGAACCAAAAAAATACTCCCTGAGGATCACTGTTCTCAGGGAGATTTTTTTGTTATATAAATGCTGATTATTTATATGATCGCCGACATATCCGACTCAAAACAAAACTGGCTCCGCATTTGCTGCGAAGCCGTTTCATTGCATATTTTATTCTGCCACAGGGAAATTTTGTTACTGTGTATATAAATAGTACGGTTCAAAACGTTCTGCTCATATCTTTTTATGCCAGAAGCCAATAGAATCCTCAGTGATAAAACCTACAGCGTTATAGAACTTTCTGCGCCAGTCATAGGAATTGACGAAGCACTTTTCCACGCCTTTCTCCCTGCATCTGCTGACTGCACCGTGCATCAGAGCCGTTCCCAGCCCTTTGTGCCTGTATTTTTCTCTTGTGCTCACAGGCTCGATAAAAGCTGTTTTCGACAGAATATCCACGTACACAAAACAGTAAGAGCAGATATCATTGTCCTCGCAGCTATTCTCGTCTACGATAAGGCACTCAAAGCTATCCTTGTACAGTGACGACTTTTTACGAGAATCATAAGCGCTCATACCATTTTTATAATCGGGAGCTTCCAGCTCGGGGTGGAATCCAAGATTAAGGGCGCTCCATTTTTTCGCTTCGTCGGGGTAGTCCTCACCATATACCAGCCTGTATCCGTCAGGCAGCTCAACAGAAACATCTGCGCTCTGCGGGCAGACATAGTTGTCATAGTCCTCCTCAGCCTGTCTTGTATAGCCGTTCTTTGCAAGGATCTCGCGCCTGTAGTCAAGGCTGTCATTGGCGATAACAAGGAAATCGCTCTTTCCGCTGCTGTCTTTTTCAAACAGCGGGAGACAGTTTTTCTCGGCAAAGCCGAGCATATCAGGGAAAATGCTCTCGTATCCTGTTTTTATGCTCATATATACCGCATCACCGTCGGGAAGGATACAGCCGATGATACTGTCGTTTTTCTCCCACATAAAAATGTGATCCGCCGACTTTTTCATGCCGCAGTCTGCATACTGAACGTCCATTCTGTATATAAGATCATGAAGTCTCTCTGGAAGCCATGATGTCATATTACGAGTTTCTGCATATCTTTCTCTGAGATAGGCTTCAAGCCTTGGAAGGTCTTTTTCCGCATCAAACCTTTTTATATCCATATCTGTCTCAATTTCGATCACTGAGTTCTCATCTTATAGTTGATGTAGTATGCAAAATCTTCCTTATCGCCCTCACTTGATGCATAAACATAATACGCAAGCATCTTTGATGCGTCAATTGAATCTATCTTTCCGTCGTCGTTCACATCATAGACCATCATGATTTCTCGTGGAGGAGAAACATCAACGGTGGAATATTTTGAATATGCCGCAAGTACAACTGAAGCATCAACTGCGTCCACCTTGCCGTCGTTGTTTGTATCGCCGCAGTCGTTGCCTGAAGTGCTGTAAAATTTATAGCCGTATTTGTCCGCAAAGCTCTGGGCAGTAGAATTCATTCTGCCATATATCACAGTGCTTGACGGATCTCCCAGAGCAAGCGAAGTATCGGGGATATGACATTCAGGGTTAAGTATCCTTACAGATCTCAGTGAGGTACAGCCTGAAAAAGCTTTTTCACCTATACTCGTAATATTCTTGCCGATATCAATACTTTTAAGTCCATTGCAGTCCTTAAAGGCTTCATCTTTTATCTCCGTTACAGGAGTATTGACCGCGGTCGATGCTATGACGAGCTTTCCCGAAACTGTAGTTTTACACGAATTAAGTATCGCGTGATCTTCATATATAGAATAGATGAAGTATCCCTGAACGAACTTCGATTTCGGACGATCATCTGCATACGACTTTACAGGTCTGCTGTCCTGTATAAAAGACATTGAAGCTGCTGCTGTAAAAAGTGATAGGAACGCTGAAATAATTTTATTACATCTCATAATTTTCCCTCGCTGTAATTACGGAAAAGGGCGGCATTAAGCCGCCCTTTGATATCATCATGTGAAGTACTTTACGCCGCTCTCAAAGATCTTCTGATCCTTTTCGCCCTGAACGTTCTTGCAGATATAGCTGCCCTTACGCTCTGAGTGACCCATCTTACCGAATACTCTTCCGTCAGGTGAAGTGATACCCTCAATAGCCTCGATAGATGTATTAGGATTATAGCGGATATCCATAGTCGGGTTGCCGTCAAGGTCAACGTACTGAGTTGCGATCTGACCGTTGTTGGCAAGCTGCTGGATAAGGCTTGCAGGAGCTACGAAACGTCCCTCACCGTGTGAAATGGCAACTGTATGTATATCGCCCACCTCACAGCCATAGAGCCACGGGCTCTTGTTTGAGGCGATACGTGTATTTACCATCATCGACTGGTGGCGGTTTATAGTATTGAATGTAAGTGTAGGAGCATCATCAGCCATGTCGATGATCTCGCCGTATGGAACAAGTCCAAGCTTGATAAGTGCCTGGAAGCCGTTGCAGATACCGAGCATAAGTCCGTCGCGGTTCTTGAGAAGATCGTGAACTGCGTCCTTTATCTTAGGATTGCGGAAGAATGCAGTAATGAACTTACCGCTTCCCTCAGGCTCGTCACCGCCGCTGAATCCGCCAGGGATCATAATGATCTCGGAACGTCTTACTGCGCTCTCGAAGTATCTTACGCTCTCCTCGATATCGCCTGCGGAAAGGTTGCGGATAACAACGACCTCCGGCTTAGCACCAGCCTTCTCGAAGGCTCTTGCGGTATCGTACTCGCAGTTAGTTCCGGGGAATACCGGAATAAGAACTCTTGGCTTTGCGATCTTTGTAGAAGCCGAAAGCTGTATACGGTTAGGTGAAGAATAGGTCTGCGGAGTAGCGTCCGTAGTCTTTATCCTGCATGGGAATACAGGTTCGAGCTTAGCCTCCCAAACTCTCTGGAGATTATCGAGGCTTACTGTATAGTCAAGGCAGAGTATCTTATAATCCGAGATAGTCTTACCGATAACGTTCTCGCCGCTCTTAGCGTCGCCCTTGAGTTCGATGATAAATGCGCCGTAGCAAGGTTTGAACAGCTCATCGCTGCTGAGTCTTGCTGTGAACTCAAAGCCTATCTTGTTACCGAAGCACATCTTAGCGATACCCTCGGCAAATCCGCCGTAGCCGTTTGTCCAGATAGCCTTTGCTCTGCCGTCTGCGATTATCTTCTCGACCTGATCGAAGCAAGCCTTGATGCTGTCGAACTTAGGAAGACCGTTCTCGTCGTACTCAGGAACGATAGAGATAACTGTATCGCCTGCGCTCTTGAACTCAGTTGATACTATCTTGTCTGCCATTGCAGTTGATACTGCGAAGGAAACAAGTGTAGGCGGAACGTCGATATTCTCGAATGTACCTGACATAGAGTCCTTGCCGCCGATAGCGCCGCAGCCCATTTCAAGCTGAGCCTTGAATGCGCCGAGGAGAGCAGCCATAGGCTTGCCCCAGCGGAGAGGATCATTCTGTGTTCTCTCGAAGTACTCCTGGAATGTGAGCCAACACTTCTTATATGTACCGCCTGCTGCGACTACCTTTGCGATAGACTCGATAACAGCAAGCATTGCGCCGTGGTAAGGTGACTTTTCGGATATATCAGGGTTATAGCCCCAGCCCATGAGTGAGCAGGTATTTGTCTCGCCTGTGAGTACAGGTATCTTTGCAGCCATAGCCTGTGAAGGTGACATCTGGTATACACCGCCGAAAGGCATAAGAACTGTGCCTGCACCGATAGTTGAGTCGAACTTCTCGATAAGTCCCTTCTGTGAGCATACATTGAGGTTTGACATGAGCTGTGACCATGATTCTGCACAGTCAGCAGTCTTTTCCTCTGAACGCGGGATAGGAGCTTCAACTTCGATATCTGTATACTTGGGAGCACCGTTGGAGTTAAGGAACTCTCTTGAAAGATCAACGATAGTATTGCCGTTCCATATCATTTTAAGTCTTGGCTCGTCAACAACATCAGCAACAACAGTTGCTTCGAGGTTCTCCTTAGCAGCTTCCTCCATGAACTTGTCAACGTCCTCGGGAGCGATAACAACAGCCATTCTCTCCTGTGACTCGGAAATAGCTATCTCAGTACCGTCAAGACCGTCGTACTTCTTAGGAACTGCATTGAGGTTGATAACGAGACCGTCTGTGAGCTCTCCGATAGCAACCGAAACGCCGCCTGCACCGAAGTCGTTGCAGCGCTTTATCATCTTTGTAACCTCAGGATTGCGGAACAGTCTCTGGAGCTTTCTCTCCTCAGGAGGATTACCCTTCTGAACTTCTGCGCCGCAGCTCTCAAGTGACTCAAGTGTATGAGACTTTGACGAACCTGTTGCACCGCCGCAGCCGTCGCGTCCTGTCTTGCCGCCGAGAAGTATTACTATATCTCCTGCTACAGGACTTTCTCTGCGGATATTCTCAGCAGGAGCTGCACCGAGCACTGCACCTATCTCCATACGCTTTGCAACGTAGCCGGGGTGGTAAACTTCAGCAACGTGACCTGTTGCAAGACCAATCTGGTTACCGTATGAGCTGTAGCCGTTTGCAGCACCGAGAGTGATCTTTCTCTGCGGGAGCTTGCCTGCGATAGTATCTTCAACAGGAACGAGCGGATTTGCTGCACCTGTTACACGCATTGCCTGATAAACGTATGAACGTCCTGAAAGCGGATCACGGATAGCGCCGCCGAGACAAGTTGCAGCACCGCCGAAAGGCTCGATCTCTGTCGGGTGGTTGTGGGTCTCGTTCTTGAACATGAGGATCCAGTCTTCAAGCTTTCCGTCGATATCCACCTTGATCTTTACAGAGCAGGCATTGATCTCCTCGCTCTCGTCAAGATCCTGAAGTCTGCCGTCAGCCTTGAGCTTCTTTGCTGCGATAGTTCCGAGGTCCATGAGAGTAACGGGCTTGTCCGTTCTGCCCAGCTCTTCACGTACATTGATGTACATATCATATGTATCTTTTATATAAGGAGTATTTATCTTTACGTTCTCAACATTTGTGAGGAATGTGGTGTGACGGCAGTGGTCAGACCAGTAGGTATCTATCATGCGTATCTCTGTGATAGTAGGGTTACGCTTTTCCTCATTGCGGAAATAATCCTGACAGAACTTGATATCGTCATAGTCCATAGCCAGTCCGAACTTGTCAACAAATGCGTGAAGTCCGAAAGCGTTGAGGTTTATAAATCCTTCAAGCTCCTCAACTGTTGTAGGGATATCGTAATTTGTATCGAGTGTCTTGACAGTTTCGAGGGAAGCCTCACGGCTCTCAACAGGGTTGATGATGTAGGACTTGAGCTTAGCGAAGTCCTCGTCGCTGATAATGCCTGAGATGATGTATACTCTTGCATTTCTTACACGGCAGCGCTCACCCTGACGAAGTATCTGGATACACTGCTCGCAGCTGTCAGCTCTCTGGTCGAACTGTCCGGGAAGGTACTCAACAGCGAAAATGCGGTCGGTCTCTGCTATCTGAGGAAGCTCGTCATATACAACGTCAACGGCAGGCTCTGAGAATACAGTGTTTATCGCTGCGTTGAAATCCTCCTCACTGAGTTTATCTGCGTCGTATCTGTTAAGGATACGTACTCCTGAAATGTTTAGTCTGAGTGCAGTTTTTATATCGCTGAGCACAGACTGAGCTTCTACAGCAAATTCAGGCTTCTTTTCAACGTAAATTCTGAATACGGACATGATTCAGTCTCCCTTCACTTAATTAGGAATTAACAATGCATAATCAGTAATGAAATAATAAATGACTATCTGTAGGGGTGCCCTTGGGCATCCGCTGATAATCCGTGATATTTCCCGTTTATCAAAATGCAGCTGAACTCAATATAAACAGCTTCCATGTAATATGATATGCTAAGCACAGGCTACCAAACAATTATGGGAATCACATCATTATTTCAGAATTATGCATTAATAAATGTCATCGACTGCCCTTCCGAGGCAGAAGTCGTGACCATACTCTTCTATTATAACACTAATTATCTGATTACGCAAACTTTTTTCGGGATTTTTTCGAGAAATCTTTATTTGTGTATAATCAGGGGCGTATCCGCGGTGAAATTCTGTAGAATTTTCACGCTCGAACAATACAGACACCGTTTTGCCTACCAAAGAACTGAGGTATTTTTCCCTTGTTTCATCAGCTGCGGCAGTCATCTCCTGCCAGCGGACAGTCTTGACACTTTCGGGGATTTGTCCGTCCATTTTATCGGCTCTTGTGCCTTTTCTGCGAGAATATCTGAACACATGAACTTTTGAGAATCCCACTTTTTCAATGAATCTCACCGATTCTGCGTGGTCTTCATCGGTCTCCTGTGGAAATCCCACCATTACGTCCGTCGTGAACGAGCAGTCGGGGAAAATGCTCCTTATACGCTCGGTGAGCGCAAGGTACTCCGCGGCAGTATACTTACGGTTCATGGCTTTCAGCGTCCTCTCGCAGCCGCTTTGCAGGGACAAGTGGAACTGTGGACAGAACTGGGGCATAGCTTTCAGGCGCATGAGCAGCTCTTCGGACATCATCTCAGACTCTAAGGAGCCGAGCCTTATGCGCTCGATGCCTGCTGTTTCCGCGCATATCTCGGCAGCGTCCGCAAGATCAAGTCCCCATTCTCTGCCGTAGAAGGCAAGATTTATGCCAGAGAGGACGATCTCCTTCACTCCGCCTGCTGCAATAGCCTGCACCTCCTCGCGAAGCACCTCAACAGGCTTAGAGCGGCAGCGTCCCCGCGCAAAGGGTATCATGCAGTATGAGCAGAACTGGTTGCAGCCGTCCTGTATCTTCACGAATGCACGAGTATTGCTGTCAAAGCGCGTACACTTCAACGGCTCGAATACATCGTCGGAGCTGTAATCAGACAGTTCAACGACACGGGAGCGGTTTTCAAGACAGCCGCCCACAAGTTCCGCAATATGGGCGCGGTTCTTAGTACCTGCGATTATATCCGCCTCGGGAAGATCAGCAGCTTCCTCGCGGTTTGCCTGCGGATAACAGCCCGTAAGAGCTATGACTGCCTGCGGCATTGCCGACCTCGCCTTGCGCAGTGCTGCCAGCGCACGGCTGTCTCCCGACGAGGTAACGGTGCAGGAATTTATCACAATTGCATCGGCTTCGGTCATTTCTTCAACAATTTCATAGCCCGATCCGCGAAAAAGTGACTTCATGCACTCTGTTTCATAGTGGTTGACCTTGCAGCCAAAGGTTATAAAATATACTTTATACATAAATCACCTACAAGTTTATATTTCAAGCACAAAATATCATGTACATACTTCACAATTTTGTACCACAAGTTTTATGCACTCTTAATAATATATCGGTATTAATAAAAAATATCTCCCCTATGTCAATCAATTCTGCAAATATGACGAAAATTTGTCAAACGCCTTGACATAGCCCATTTTACGTGTTATTATATATTTGCGGAAACGGAAAAGCCGCTGAAAAAGAAATAAACAAGAAAAAAACATCCACACAGACATCTGAAAAACAGGAGGTAAAGTATGACCAAAACAACTGTTAATCTTCAGGCAATCAATGACGTAAAAGAATTCGTCAACATCGTTATGAAGTATGATTTCGATATTGACCTCGTTTCGGGAAGATATGCTATAGACGCTAAGTCTATCATGGGTATCTTCAGTCTCGACCTCTCTAAGCCAATCCAGCTTAATGCGCACACAGATGATGCTGACAAGTTCCTCAAAGAGATCGACAAGTTCATTGTTAAGTAAGATATAACAAAATCAAAGCAAAAGCAAAAGGGATATGTTCCGTTTGGAATGTATCCCTTTTCTTTTTATTGTGTCACACTCTCTGTTTCGGCTACTATATCGCCGTTTACTGCACTTATACAGACCTCGGCAATCTTATCATTTTTCACGGGAACTCTCCATACGAGCTGCGGGCCGCTTATCACCATAAGCTCGGGGACAGTATTCTTTTCTGTCTTGTATTTGTCATTTGCACACTTTACAGCTGCCGAGGAACTTACCGCAGGCTTTGTATCAAAGCCCCAGAGGTCGATATAGGTGCTGTTTAGTATCTCGGGCTTGTTGCCTTCATACATATCCACTGTGATCTCGACAAAGCTGTCCTTTACCTTTATATCGTCGCAGTACTGCGCGAACCTGTAGTTCTTCTTATCGCCATAGGTAATAGTATCTTTGTATTTCAGCTCGCTGTACGCATCAATGATGCCCAGCTCCTGAGAATACTCGGCAATAAGGTCGAGAGCTTCATACTCATTGTTGATAATGCGGTCGGCAAGTATGCCCTGCACAAGCCGCAGCATACTCTCGTTTTCCGCGTCACGCTTGACATATACCTGCGATTCGCCTTCCAGAGGTGTGATATCCTCCACCTTTCTCTGCTCGACTACCCACTCCGCAGGTTTTTCGGGGATATCCTTCCTCTTGCTGCTTCCGTTCTTTTTTACAGAACATCCGCAGTTCATAACTGTCACAGCTGTTATTGCCGCAACTGCTATAATTCTTTTTCTCATTTCAATGCCTCCGCTTATCATTGTCTGTCATAATAGCTTTTTCCGCCGTTGGGTCGGAAATATGTCCTTATATATCCGTCAGTTGACAGTATGACGAACTCATTGGTCGCTTCTATGTAGTATACTCCGTCGCCGTCCTCGGCTTCGGTCTTATGGAGCGCCTCTTTGTTATTTATAACGTCACTTGCACCCTTTTCGTATTCTTCAGCTGTTTTGTAGCCGAAATCCTCATCAAATTCAGCTCCGTGCTTCTCAAAATGCTGATTAAGGAGCTTTTTGCTGCGGAAATGATACTCTGCATATGTACCGTCATCAAGATCAAAAACTGCCGTTGTTTCGGTAGTTTTACTGCTGTCATCGGCAGATGTGGTCTTTTTCTGTGAATGCTTCTCTCCGGAAGTCGTTTTCCGACTTTCAGAAGACTCTTTTGCCGCAGTAGTGGTCTTATTCTTTTTGGTCTTAGTTTTCTTCTGTGTCGTTTCCTGCGTCTGAGTTGCAGGCTCTGTTGTCTTTTCGGCAGTTGTCACAGCTTCCGTAGTCATGACTTCCGTATAGTCATTATTATGATCGGAACAGCCGCTCAGCATTGATGCTGACAGCAGAAAAGCCGAACCGAACAGTGCCAATGCCTTCATACTTCTCATTGCTCTGCCTCCTTACATCATTCTTTATACATTATACAGCAACTATTAAAAAATAGCAAGTTACAAAACAGCAAAAAGCACTTTCAGGACAAACGTGATGCTTATATAGAAGTTTTTACCTGAACTATCGGAGTCTCTCTTTCCTCATAAAGTTTTCCCCGATGATCCCATGTAAAGCTTCTGTATAAGTATCACGCTTAATGACCGAAAGTGCGTTTTTTATTATTCCGCCGCTTTGACTTCCCTTATATCATATGAAAGCTCATACGTATCATCAGTACATTCGCTGTAAAAGCTGTTGACAATGCGGCTTGCCACAAGGTGTCCGCCCTCGTCGTCAGCTCCTATAAGCAGCACCAGCATCTCGTTATCGCCGCACACTGATGACATATCGCCTCGTCTGAGACACATACGCACCGCCTCGGACAAGGTGCTCATAACGCTTTTTGAAGCCGCTGTGCTCTTATTTCTGTCGCTGTTGAGCTTCAATACAAGTATCTGCGCGTCTTTTCCTGTACGCTCAAGGACTCGCATAACAAATCTGAATATATTGCTGAAATCAACGGAGCACACACAGTAAGCTCCCTCGCCGCCGTCCTTTTCGTCCATAAGGTTCTCCACGGACAGTGTCTCCTCATCGCAGCTGTGCATGAGCGCAAGGGCTTTTGCTCTGCGCACCAGAAGCCTGCTACATACAGGCTGACATATAATATCATCAAAGCCGAGAGAAAGCAGGTGCTCCTGCTCCTCACAGCTGTTCTCATTTACAAAGGCTGCCGCAGGGATATCTCCGAAACGGTCGGAGCTGCGCAGGTTCTCAATGACAGTTCCTATCGAACTGCCGCAGTAATCCGCGGAGACAAAAATCACATCACATTCTGTAAGCTTGCTCATATCCGATGCCACCGCGCACTCAAAGGAACTGCCGAGTGAATTCTCCCAGAATTCGCTGTTATCACGGCTATCTATAATACCGACCTTCATAGTCCGATCCTCCGTTCAAATTATTTCAGCTTGTATTATATCACATTTTTCTTCGGATTGCAACAAGTAAATAAAATTATCTCGTTAATATTACGTTAATCCCATTTTATATTGTAAAGTGTTACCTCATGTGCTCCGACAGCGCCTGCTCCGTCAATGTTTCCAAGCTGGAATTTCAGGTCAACTGCCATGTCGTTTTCAAAGGGAACATCGAAGCTGTAGTGCTTACGCTCGGGAGTTATCGTCAGTTTCTTGTCGAGGTAGCGTGTATAGCTGCTGTCCTCTGCTGTGACCACCATACTACGCTCTGCTGTCGAGCTGACATCAAAGGAAAGGGTATGCTTCTCGCCTGCTTTAACATTTCTGCCGCGCAGAAGTCCCATTACCGCGTACTCGAGCTCGCCTGCGTTTCTCACATTTATCACCGTGCAGCCGTCCTTATTGACAACAGAAGCATCTGCGCCCTCAATGTAATTATCAAGGGACATCGAGCTCATCTCAGCAGGAACAAAGTTAGAGCCTTTCTTTTCGTATACGCGCACATAGTCAATGTCAAAGTTCTTGTCGCCGTCTGCAAATGTATTCGGGTCGGCATATATGCCGTCAATTCCGTCAAAGTGTCCGCCCACCGCAAGATTCAGTATAATATAGAAGTTCTGGTCAAACGGCGCAGGATACTTAAAGCCCTCGGAGTACCATTCCGTCTGGGTGCTGTAGAGCTTGCCGTCCACATACCAGCGTATCTCGCCGCTTTCCCATTCTATGCTGTATGTGTGCCAGTTTGCGCTGCTGTCTCCTGTGCGGAACTCATAATTGCCCGTCAGGTATTTATTATCAGGCCATGCATTGCCGAAATGCACCGTTCCGCATATCTTCTCGGGAGTGCTTCCCCAGCCTTCCATTATGTCTATCTCGCCCGAAGCTGCCCAGCCGCCGTAAACGTTATCCTCGGGGAGCATCCATATAGCAGGCCACAGCGATTTTCCGCTGTCGCATCGGGCACGTACCTCTATCCTGCCTCCGCACACCGAGAACTTCCGATGAGTATTTATACGTGCCGACGTATACTCATAGCTTCCCTGCTTCTCGTCAGTCAGGTTCTCACGGCGAGCCGATATAGTCAGGATACCGTCCTTTACAGATGTATTTTTCGATGTGTAGTACTCCTGCTCGTTGTTTCCCCAGCCGTTGGTGATATAGTTCCCGTTGTCGTCGAGCTTCCAGTTGCCCAGCTCATACGACCACTTTGTCTCGTCGAGGCTGCTGCCGCCGAACTCGTCGCTCCATACGAGCTCATATCCGTCATTTGCAGTCTCACCTGCTTCGCTGCCCAAAAGGAAGCTGCTGAGTGCTTTCAGTTCTGATGCTGTTTTTCCGCTCTTACGTGCAGACACCATATCAAATATATCAACTGCTCCGTTGCTGTTATAGTCCATTGGGATACTGCCGTCTGCATACACCGCCGCAGGCACTGACGCAAGAAGCATCAGAGCTGCCGCTGCTTTCTTTACTGCCCTCATATTCCCACCTCTCATTAGTCTGAATTGAATTTTACGCCACAATTTTAACACTTATATCATGTAATGTCAAGCCATTTTTCGCCTTTTTTATGTGCAAATAAACTATTTTTGACGCTTACAGTATTAAGATTTAATGACAATTCGGCGACTTTTTGGGTTTTGTATTGAAATAGCGTAAATAACATGATATAATGTTATCTGTCAGAAACGCTTCTGTACATTTATGTGTTCATTTTGTCGCTTTCAGGCTGCTCGGAATGCTGAGCTTACCGTGCCTGACTACGTGGTCAGACAATGAAAAACGTATCCGTCAGGGCTGACAGTAATATCAACGTTCCATTATTGTAGAAAATGAAGATATGGGGCTGATTTTTCATAACATCTTTTCTTTCGGCAGTAATTCCTGCTGTCGGAATATTCGCTGTTACCGCTGTCTGCTGTATCAATTCTGACATAAACAATCCGTTCACTCCCATGAGCGGCATTTACGAATCATAATTGGAGGATTTTATATGAAAAAACTGGTTTCTTCTTTAATAGCTTGCACTGTTGTTGCTTGCTCACTTTTCTCATGCGGAAACTCAAGTGAATCCAAAAGCGATGAGAAGGAAACAAAGAAAAAGGAAAGCGCTGCTGATCTTGTAGTCGGAAAATGGGCAATGACCGATCTCAATGCTGAAGGTATCGACGCAGGCGGAATCATCTTCTCCGCAGACGGAAAGGGTTCTATCTTTGAGGACACTTCTTCTATGCTCCACTTCGTTGATGACGGTCTCAATGTAGGCGGTACTACACTCTCTACAGAGTACTTCAAGGAAGAGGGCGACAACCTCACCATTGATGTAATGGGTCAGGAAATGCTCGTTATGAAGAAGGTCGAGGCTAAGGACGGCTACGACGGAAAGTACTCACTTAACGGCGGTATCCTTTACGACAGCATTCTCTCAGGTCTTGAGGGACGCGGCTTAGATGAAAAAACCAATATCGACATCAGCATCAACTTCGATAAGGAAAACAGCGAAGTTGTATTCAACGACCTGTTCTCTTACTCTGTTGACGGTTCAAAGATGACTATCACAGGTTTCTCAGGCTTTCTCGATTCTGATAAGGACGAGGTTTCTGCTGAGTTCACTGTTGTTGATGACAAGCTTACTATCAAGGATTCCGATAAGGAAACTGTTCTTACAAAAGTTAAGTAATCATATCTTTATAATGACAAACACCTCCTACGGCAGCAGATGTCCGCAGGAGGTGTTTTTTATGCTCTTATAAGCTGTTGATATTCCGATATATACCGTGAAAGCTCTTTTTTTATGAATTCGGGCTCGTGCTCCGACGTGCAGGCGCTCACATAATACTCTCCGTAACGCTCTGACCTGAATATCAGTCCGTCATGTATAAATTTGCCGCCGCTGCAAGCCGAAAAGTCTATCTGCTCGATATGGTCGCCGACACCTGTTCCGCGGTACTTCACGATGCTCTCTTTCAGTGTCCATAAGCGTGTGAACTCTTCATGCGGAGCATCTGAACCCGCTATCAGCTCTATCTCATTCGCTGACATGGTATTTTTCAGTATATTCTCGTATCGCCTCTCAATGCTCTGGATATCCACGCCTATATTTTCAGCAGCTATGCCGCAGCATACTCCCTCATCGCTGTGAGAGATATTGAAGAACAGCGGTATATCCTTAAAATAAGGCTTGCCGTATTTATCCTGCTCCATAGGCGGAACTTCATTGATGCCGCAGTATCTCAGAAGCTCGTATCTGAGCAGGAAGTACGAAACGATACAGTTGTTCCTGTCTCTGCGCTGCATATAGCGTTCAGCTCTTTTCAGCCTTTCTGCCGACACGTACTGCGTTATCTCAGCAATGTCATTTTCCATAAATCCGCCGCTGCCTATAGCTATACATACCTTAGGCGTTATCAGCTCTGCCTTATCCATTGATAGTTCTCCTGCTTTCATTCATCATTTCCGTCATCTATGTACTCAAGTATATCTCCCGGCTGACATTTCAGCACCCCGCATATTGCATTAAGGGTGGAAAAGCGTATAGCACTGACTTTTCCCGTTTTCAGCTTTGATAGGTTGACATTGCTTACTCCTACGCGCTCGCTCAGTTCATTGAGGCTCATCTTTCTGTCCGCCATTACGCGGTCAAGTCTTAAAATTATAGACATATCGCTTCACCTCACAGAGTTTCGTCTGATTCCTTCTGCAAATTCTTTCCATAGCGGAATACCAGCGAAAATGCATAGAATATTATTCCTGCAAACCAGAAAAGTCCCACGATAACTTCTCCTGCTGCTATATATACGAAAATCGCCTTTGCAATATCGAGAATGATAAGATATATACCGAGATTTCGCATAAGACAGCTTATCCTCAGGGTGAACGGAGTGCGTTTTTTGCTGAGATCATTCAGCATCATGAAAGTAGTTATAGCACCTGCAACTGCACAAAAAACAACTGTGAGCATCGAAATTATGCCGATAATATTCTCAGGCATCGAATGATCGTCAAAATCAATTATATACGACTTATTAACAGTGAAAAATCCAAGTATATTCAGTACAAAGTATATAATTATTGCAACCAGACTAAAATTGCTCAGCCGCTTTATTTTCCTTGTAAGTTCTTCGTTTTTCATATTCTCGCCCCTTTTCTGATCAAAGAGTCTCGTCTGATTCATTTTGAAGAAGCTTGCCGTAACGCATTATCTCAGCGAATAACAGCAGAAGACCAGCAATAAAGAAATCACCTATCCCCGCGACTATCAATCTTGGCACTCCAAGCATAAAGCCCTCACTATATAAAGACTTAACTGCTAAAGGAACTAAACCCTTGATAACGAACAGACCTGCTATAGACCTTACTGCCCATATGTTACCATCGGTAAAGGGACGGCCGCTTCTGAATATCCTGAAAAAGATGAAAGCTGCAACAAAAAGCACCGCCGCACACAGACAACGAGCTATCGCCTCTTCACGGATCAGATTTCTGGTTACTTTCGGAAAAATTTCTATGTCTCGCGGATAATTAAATATAACGCTAAGAATGATAAATACTGAAATTATTCCTGATATCATCATGACCACTAAACTGCTTCTTCTGATAATTGTTTCTACATTTGATTTCATCATTTTCATCTCTCCTAAAAAATATTTGCTCACGTCAGAACATAGAGGCTCTGTTCCTTTGAGTTTATGATATCATACCAATTAATGTTTGTCAATGTATTTTTAATGTTTATCATTAAATATTGTATGTTTAAACATAAAAAGGCAGATTCTGTGAGCTTGCACCTGTATAAACTGTACGATACAGGTCCGGCGTTAGTCCAACATTTCAAGTCTCAATTTTTTCTGTCATTTTTCACAATAATATTGTAGACACAAGCCGCAAATTATGATATAATATCTGTGTAGAATCATGCAGCCATCATTCCCTGCAATCAGTTGATGGCTCAGATCATTTTTACTTCATACATAAAATGATCTGCAAAGGAGGATTTTTTATGAAAATGACCTTTATAGGCGCTACCCACGAAGTTACGGGTAGCTGTACATATATTGAAGCCTGCGGCAAAAAGTTCCTCGTGGACTTTGGTATGCAGCAGGGCGAGGATATATACGAGAACGTTCAGGTACCTGTCTCGCCGTCAAATATCGACTTTGTTCTTCTTACCCACGCTCATATCGACCACTCGGGTCTGCTGCCGCTGCTCTTTGCAGGCGGATTCAAAGGCGAGATCCACGCTACTGAGGCAACTTCAAACCTCTGCTCGGTAATGCTCCGTGACAGCGCTCATATACAGGAATTTGAAGCTGAATGGCGAAGCCGTAAGGCTGAAAGACGCGGTGAGCCCAACTACGAGCCCCTGTACACCATGGACGACGCTATCGGCGCTATCGAACTGTTCATCCCGCACCCTTACGAAAAAGAGATCGAGATCTGCGAAGGTATAAAAGTACTCTTCCGCGACGCAGGTCATCTCCTCGGTTCATCAAGCATACTCATCACGCTAACCGAGGACGGTGTTACAAGAACTCTTGCGTTCTCGGGTGATATCGGCAATACCGAACAGCCACTTATCCGCGACCCACAGTTCATCGACTCCGCCGACTACGTTATAATGGAGTCAACCTACGGCAACCGTGTTCACGACCGCCCCACAGACTACACCACTTCCCTCGCAAGAGTGCTGCAGGAGACCTTCGACCGCGGCGGCAGTGTTATCATACCGTCATTTGCTGTTGGCAGAACACAGGAAATGCTCTACTTCATACGCCATATCAAAGCAAAGGGACTCGTCAAGAACCACGACGACTTCCCTGTTTATGTGGACAGTCCTCTCGCCAACGAAGCTACAGATATCTTCATAAGCAACCGCGAGAGCTGCTACGACGAGGAAGCTCTTTCCTTCGTCCGCAAGGGCATCAACCCTATCGCCTTCGACGGTCTTATCCGTACTGTCAGCAGCGACGATTCACGCGCTATCAACGATGATACCCGCCCTAAGGTAATAATCTCAGCCAGCGGTATGTGCGAAGCAGGACGTATCAAGCATCACCTCAAGCACAACCTCTGGAAAAAGGAAAATACTATCCTGTTTGTCGGCTATCAGGCAGGCAATACCCTCGGAAGAAGCCTCATCGACGGCGCTAAGAGAGTTAAGCTTTTCGGCGAGACTGTCAAGGTCGCTGCACGTATCACACAACTCCCAGGTATAAGCGGTCATGCTGACGTGAACGGACTGCTCGCGTGGGCAAAGTCGGTATCCGACGTTAAACGCTTCTTTATCATTCACGGCGAGGCAAGCTCCGCAGAAAGCTTCGGTCAGAAACTGCGCGATGAGCTGGGTGCTGAAGTATATGTACCATTCAGCGGTGCTGAGTTCGATATCGCCGAGAACGTCATCACCATAGACGCTGAGGGCGTTCCTATACCTAAAAAGAGAAATTCAGCAAACTTCAACATCGCCTACAGCGATCTTGTCGCAGCTTCGGACAGACTTGCAGCTCTTATCAAGGACTCCGACGGCAGAACAAATGCAGATATGCGTCGGCTCACCGAAGCTATACACAAGCTCTGCGACGACTGGAAACTATAATGCGCAGCTGTGACAAATGCGGCAGCAAACTGCCTGAAAACTCTCAGCGCTGTCCCTTATGCGACAGTATGACCGAAAACGAACGGGAAGTTTACAGGACATCAAGCAAGATAATTTTTGCAGCGGTATTCGCCATAACTGTTCTTCATGCATTGTTCTATATATTCAACTGCTCATATGAAATAATGCGTATGATAACTGTCGGCGAAACATATCGACCACCATCTGTTTTCATTGAATTTACTCACAACAAACTATTTCTGAATATTATAACAGTCATTATAATGTATGGTCTGCTCCCTGCCGCTTTCATGAGCTATAACCTCATAATACTGGCGCGTGACAGATCAAAGTTCCTATTATTTTTTCCCATATGCGGCATTGCGGCGGAAGCTGCACAGCTCGCTCAGCAATGCAGCAACTACGACCTCGCTATACAGGAGAAAATGTCGTATCTATACGCGATAATCGCTATGGACGTTTTTTCCGCCCTGCTCATTACAGCCTTTTTCGCAGTAATGATAAGGTTTATCATACGCGGTTATTCTATATCTCAGAGCCGCTGGCTGATAGTTGCGGGATTCGTTTTTGTGTTTACAAGGATACTTATCAAGTTCACTTTATACGATGATAATGGTATCGCGCCAAACTTCAGCGAGCTCAAAGGATATCTGCTTTTCTCAGCCACGCTGCTGAACGTGAAAAAGCGGCTTATAACCAGTAAAACCCTATAGTTGCAAGACAGGTATAAACGAAAAAGCCCGAAAGCTTAAATGCAGTGCTCATATGTAAGTATCAAGCCATAGTATTTCTGATGTACAGTCAGAGATACTATGGCTTTTTTATTGACGTTGCATTTATATTGTGCTATAATGATAAACATACATAAAACGAAATTTAAAGGAGGTTTTTATAGTGAACGAATTATGTATGATAATAAAAGATATGGTAAAACCGAATTTCCTCAATATCAGAACGTCTATCCAAACCTATGACAGAGATGCAATATGCTGCGGTGCTCCATGTTGGAGATGGGCATATCATGCACTGCATTCAGCTGATAAATGGTTTATAAATCCTTGTGTATATGATGAACCGCCATTTCATGAAGAGGGGCTTGACAATCCTGACAAGCCTGCCTCAGTCACCTTGTCTGATGAGCAGCTTCTTGATTATCTTGACAGTGTAGAGAAAAAAACATACGCATATCTTGATTCTCTTACAGATGAAATGCTATATGAATGTCCCGAAAACTGTGAACATACGAGAATGGAACTGGTACTGAGACAATTCCGCCATATTTCGTTCCATACAGGAATGCTTAACGGACAGACTGCTGTAGCAACAGGAAAATTTCCGATGTGGGTCTCTCAGTCTGATAAATATGTTGATGATGGTATTCTTTTCGGCAGATACCGAAAAGGACAAGTTACAAAATAAGTTATGATAATGTAAACTCTGATTTTATCAGCCGTGTAAAATGCAAAGCCCCGAAGCATTTGAAATGCTTCGGGGCAAAACTTCTATATGGGTATCCGTATTAGCTTTCGGCTTTTGATGTTATATCTTACTTGATAACTCTTACCTTGATAACGCCGTCAACTGCATTGATCTTGCCTTCAACTGTAGGCGGTACATCACCTGTTACATCGAGCATTGTGTAAGCAAAGTCCTTCTTGGAAGCATTTACCATGTTCTCGATGTTGATGCCTTCGTTACCTACTGCTGTTGTAATAGAAGCAATAGTTGTAGGTACATTCTTATGAATGATGCAGATCTTTGTTCCTACTGCGTTCATTGAAGCGTTAGGAAGATTTACGCTGTTCTTGATGTTGCCGTTCTCAATGTACTCGATAAGCTCCTCAGCTGCCATAACTGCGCAGTTGTCCTCGCTCTCAGGTGTTGAAGCACCAAGGTGTGGGAGCACGATAACGTTCTCAACGCCGAGAACTACATCGTCAGCAAAGTCTGTAACGTACTTAGCTACCTTACCGTCAGCAATAGCCTTTACTACTGCTTCGCTGTTGATGAGCTCACCTCTTGCAAGGTTGATGAGACGAACGCCGTCCTTCATCATAGCGATCTGCTCAGCGTCGATAGTATTCTTTGTCTGAGGAGTATAAGGCATATGAATTGTGATATAATCGCTGTTTGCGAATATCTCGTTGATATCTGTAACGATCTTTACAGATGGCTCAAGGTGAAGTGCAGCGCCTACTGAAAGGAACGGATCATAACCGATGACCTTCATGCCCAGTGATTCTGCTGCATTTGCGATCTTACCGCCGATAGCACCGAGACCGATGATACCGAGTGTCTTGCCTGCGATCTCAGGACCTGCAAACTTTGACTTGCCGCCTTCAACTGTCTTTGGAGCATCAGGTGTGCCCTTGAGTGAAGCTGCCCATGAAGCTGCCTCAACGATCTTTCTTGAAGCAAGAAGGAGTGCGCATATAGCAAGCTCCTTAACTGCATTTGAGTTAGCACCGGGTGTGTTGAATACGCAGATACCCTCCTGTGCGCAGCGCTCAACAGGGATATTGTTTACGCCTGCACCTGCACGAGCGATAGCAAGAAGGTTGTCGCCGAACTGCATATCGTGCATCTTTGCGGAACGAACCATGATAGCATCAGGGTTAGCGCAGTCCTCAGAGATAGCGTACTTGCTCTTATCAAAAATATCTGTTCCGATCTCAGATATCTTATTTAATGTCTGAATCTTGTACATTTCAGTAAGCTCCTTTTAAGTATATTTTCAAGGGACGGATAATGACCGCCCCTTATTGTTCAGATCAGGATAAACTCAGGAATTCTCTTCCTCGAACTTCTTCATGAAAGCAACAAGCTTCTCAACGCCCTCGATAGGCATTGCGTTGTAGATAGAAGCTCTCATACCGCCAACAGTTCTGTGACCCTTGAGGTTCTCAAAACCTGCTGCCTTAGACTCTGCAACGAACTTCTTGTCGAGTTCTTCATTGCCTGTGATGAAAGGTACGTTCATGAGTGAGCGATCCTTCTTCTCAACTGTGCCCTTGAACATCTTGCTGCTGTCGAGGAAATCGTAAAGGATCTTAGCCTTCTTCTCGTTATGAGCCTTCATAGCCTCGAGTCCGCCCATCTTCTTGATCCACTTGAATACCTTGCCGCAAACATAGATGCCGTAGCATGGAGGTGTGTTGTAGAGTGATTCGTTGTCAGCCTGGATCTTCCAATCCATCATTGTAGGTGTGCACTTAAGTGCAGGACCGTCTGCGATGAGGTCCTCACGAACGATGATGATCTGAACGCCTGAAGGGCCAACGTTCTTCTGAACGCCGCCGTAGATAACGCCGTACTTTGATACGTCTACAGGCTCTGAAAGGAAGCATGAGCTTACGTCAGCAACGAGCTCGTGACCCTTTGTGTTAGGAAGTTCCCAGAATTTTGTGCCGTAAATAGTGTTGTTTTCGCAGATATATACGTAGTCAACGTCGTCAGGAATGTCAAGATCGGAGCAGTCAGGGATATAAGAGAATGTCTTGTCAGCAGAAGATGCAACTCTTACTACTTCGCCGTACTTCTCAGCTTCCTGTGCAGCCTTCTTAGCCCACTGACCTGTGATGATGTATGCAGCCTTGCCCTTCTTCATAAGGTTCATAGGTACGCCTGCAAATACAAGTGAAGCGCCGCCCTGTACAAAGATGACCTTGTAGTTATCAGGGATATTCATGAGGTCGCGGAGATCCTTCTCTGCTTCCTTGATTATCTCATCATAAACCTTTGAACGGTGAGACATCTCCATTACGGACATTCCGCAGCCCTTGTAGTCCATCATTTCCTCTGCACATTCCTTGAGAACTTCCTCAGGAAGAACAGCAGGACCTGCGCTGAAGTTATAAACTCTGCTCATTGTAAAAACCTCCAGATTGATATATGAAATTAGATAGTATTGCCATACAATATAAATTATACTCCTTTAATTAAGATAAGTCAATATAAAAAATCGAATTTTTTATACTTCGTTAATTTTTTGGCAAAAGATGCAAAAATGACAATGCTATATATGTGATAAGTTACATATTTCTATTAAAAATGACCATTTCTCACAAATAATATGCTAAAGATGCCCTCCAAGTTGTTAGACGTGTATAACTTTTAGCTAATAATAAAAAACAAAAAACACACAGTTTTAAGCACGGTACTTATACAGAATTTTTTACGTGAGATATTGAGGAAAAACCTTTTTAAAAAGGTTTCCCCCGATAATTTCGTGTAAAGTTTCTATATGAGTACGCCGCTTTACCCTGTGTGTTTTTATTCCTGATATACTATCGCAATAACTGTTATGTTGTCCTTGCTGCCGTTTTCAAGAGCTTTGTTCACAAGAAGGTGAAGGCGGTTCTTCAGGCTTTTCGGCATTTCGAGTATCTCCTCGATATCGAGCACGGACACGTAATCCGACAGTCCGTCGGTACACAGCAGCAGCAGGTCTCCGTACTCCATACCGCCGTCAAGGCTTACCGTGTCCACTTTAGGAGCAGACTTCACATTGCCGAACACGGGAAATATAATATTTCGGTGAACATGGCTTTTGCGCTCCTCACGGGTTATAGTGCCCTCGTCTATGAGGAGCTGCACCAGTGACTGATCGCGTGAGAGCTGCTTTATGCGTCCGCCGCGGAAGCGGTAAAGTCTCGAATCCCCTACATTGAAAGTGAGGATATTGTTTTTCTCGTCGATGGCTATGCCGCAAAGAGTAGCCTGCATATTATGCATCTCAGGGTCGGACTCGCTGTACTCCGCAAGCTTGTAATGTATCGCAAGCAGCTCCTCATCGAGCTTGCACTCGCTGCCGTATCTTATATCGCGGACAAGCTCAAGGCACATCTTCGAGGCAAGTTCACCCGAACGCTCTCCCGATACTCCGTCAGAAACAGCTGCTATAAACGGTTCGCTCAGCATCTGCTCGGACGAACCTGCATCAATAACGCTGTCATTTATCAGCAAAGCGTCTTCGTTATGCGTCATAACGCCTTTTTCTGTGACACCGCAGCAGTAGTACATAAGTCTCCCCCTTTCTTTTTTATTCGGTTATACCGTACATAGCCATGCCGTTTCGGCAGGTCATATCAATGAGTTCCTGAACGGGCAGCCCCTTTATCTCCGCAGCTTTCTCTGCTGTGTAGGCTATCATGGAGCTGTCGCAGCGCTTTCCGCGAAATGGCACAGGTGCCATATACGGGCAGTCTGTTTCCAGCAGGAGCCTGTCCATAGGCACTTCTGCCAGAGCCTTCAGTGCTTTTTTTGCATTGTTGAACGTGAGTACGCCCGTGAAGCCGATATACATTCCCAGCTTCAGTATCTCCTTTGCTGTTTCGGCTGAACCGCTGAAACAGTGTACAACTCCGCGAGGACGATACTCTTTGAGTATCTCCACTGTATCCTCGGTGGCATTACGGCTGTGGACTATAACGGGCATATCCAGCTCCGCTGCGAATTCAAGCTGCTCGCGGAAGAAGCGTATCTGCTTTTCACGGTCGTAGTTCTCATAGTGATAATCAAGACCTATCTCGCCAACTGCCTTTATCTTAGGATTTGACGATATCAGTCTGCGGAGCTTATCCCTGTAGCCCGCAGGTGTTTCATCTACGCTCTCTGGGTGTATACCGACAGCTGAATATACATAGTCATACTGCTTTGAGAGCTGTGAATTTGCTGTGGAATCGTCCATTCCCGATGCTGCGAGCATTACGAGCTTAACGCCCTTATTCGGCAGCTCGCTGAGCACCCGCTCCCTGTCAGCGTCAAAGGCAGCGTCAGCATAATGCGAATGTGTGTCAAATATATTCATCATTCTTTATCTTCAAAATACTGCTCTTTGATATTTGCAATAGAGCCTGAGCTCGGAATGAAGTCATCGCCTGCTGTCTTGCCGTCAAGAGCAATGGAACCTGCAATGGTAGAACCATTCTCCAACATATACTTTATAGCGCCCTTGCGCTTCTTGTAATCGGCAGCTGTTACATCTGTCTCTACCATATTGATGATAGTCGAGAAGCTGTTATCGAGGTTATCGGCGATATTCTTGCCCTTCTGCTGATTTATCATAGCTCTTATAACGTCTGCTGCAATAACGGTCCTCTCGGATTCTCCGCCGTTGAAGAGCTCATACGATATGAAAAGCTCCATCTGGTCGCTGTTGAGGTCCTGCTCGCTTCCGTCGTCCTTGAAGCCTGCTATATCGGCATTTACAGGGTATTTTACACAGCCTATGATATCGCAGGCTTTCTTGAAGGCTGCTGAATTGAACTTCATGAATCTGTCTACCTTGATATTGAATACGTTTTCAACGAATTCCTTTGCAGCCTGTGCACCGCCGCTCTGGTAGCTGTTCTTTATGCTTGCCTGCTCATTGTTGACAAGTGCGATAGAGTTGTTTGGAATGCCTATGAACTCCAGCTTCTTTTTAAACGGACGTGAACGCATCAGCACAAATGTTACAGGCTCATTCTTTTCCGGCTCGTCGAATATCAGCAGTACCGTGTGATTGTCCTCATATGTTACCTCACCCACAGTTCGCGGCACAGGCTCTTTCAGTTCCTCACCCTTGCCAAGTCCGAGGTAATTGAATACTCCTGCTGCAAGACCGCCGACGATAATAAGTCCTATGATAAGAGTTACCAGGAACGGTATCGCAACGTGTCCAGTCTTTTTTTCACCCATTTTTGTTACTCCTTTCGCAGACACATTTGTCAAAAAAGTGTCTATCCTGTAATTTTTTTAAATTTAAAGTTGATATTAACATTTCGTATAACGGATCTTCGGAAAATATCCATCGAAAAATGAATAAAAATGTTTTCCCAAATGCAAAGTTAAAAACTTATCCGCATTATCACGATTGTCAACAGAGTTTTCCACATTTTCCACATTGTGAATTGAACGGTGATGTTTAAACACACAATTCAACAGCCTGTTGAAATAGAACGAGTGTTCATTTTTCGGCAGAACATACTAAAAAGCCGCTGTATACGCGAAAAAGCTGCCCTTTTCACGCCAAACTTTCAACAAACATGAAATTTCTTCCCGCGGTCGTTGATTTGTTTAAAAAGATGTGCTATAATTAGTAAGGCTGCTCAAAAACATTCTCCATGAATGTGAGCCTGCGGCGGATACTTTCTATATCAGGCCCGTATTCTTCTATCAGCGCATACACGTCATCAAGCCCGAATCGGCGTATTTTCCGCCCTTTCCTTACGGCATAGTTCAGCGTCTGGTAGGTGCCCGACTTGAACGCGCCTTCGTTGAAAAACGAGATGACCGCAGATGCGTGATCCACCATGAAGTAATTACGCACCTTATACAAATCAGGTGAGGTATTTCCTCCGCTTCTGCTCTTGCCGTATACCACTTCAGGATCGGTATTGGTCGTCAGAAGCTGATCCGTGCTATTCTCCACTTCAGTAAGAAGCTCCCTGTAATGAGCTTCAAAACGTTTCGCGTGGAGAAGATACGGCATAACTCCGATAAGCCTTATCTTTTTGTCACTGCGCTTCTTCGCAAGTACATACTTCGCAGCCCACAGGTCTGTACCCATTGCAAGACCGCTTATAAAGTCACTGTACCCCTGCTCTACTGCCATATCAATATACCTGCACAGCATGAGCTGAACGGTGCGAACGGTGATATTGCGGTACAGCGGCTTGCTGCCGTACGGAGTGATGCTGGTCTCGCGGTGTCCCGTAAAACAGACCGCTTTTGAAATATCCACATCTATCTCGTCTGCGGGAAGCACTTGAACTCCTGAGTCAAGTGAAAAAAGCATGGTACACCCCGCTTTCACATATAATTTTCACAAGTCGGCTTTCTGCCGACATTCTATACATACATAAAAATTATATCATAATTTATTCATGATTTCAAGAAGTTTTCTGACTTGTAATTAAATTTTAACTTTGTTATATCTGATACAGACACAGAAAGGAAGGATAACGGAATGAAGCCGTATCTTAAACGAGCTTGGGCAGAGGTATCTCTCCCGAAGCTCAGAAAAAATGTTGAAATTATCCGCAGCCTTAACTCTGAGAGTACTGATATTATGGCGGTAGTAAAGGCTGACGCTTACGGTCACGGAGATGAACACATCGTCAGATGTCTCGCCGAACAGTGCGGTATAAAGTATTTTGCCGTGTCAAATCTCGACGAGGCTATCGCAGTACGCAAATTTGCTCCCGAATCAGAAATACTTATCCTCGGATATACTCCTCCCGAGTACGCCCACGAGATCGCTATGTACAATATCATTCAGGGCGTTGTCTCGACTGAGTACGCTCAGGAACTTGTGAAAAATACTCCTGCTCCTATCCGCTGTCATATCAAGATCGACACGGGTATGGGCAGAATAGGTCTCAAGCATGATACTCCCGAGGAGTGTGCTTCCGAGATAGAAGCCATGATGAAGATCGACAAGCTGTCCGTGGAGGGCATATACACACACTTCGCCGTTGCAGACAGCGACGATCCCGACAATATCGCCTACACAGACAAACAGGAGAAATTCATCACAGACACATATGACACTCTCGTCAGCCGCGGAATAAAGCTCCGCCATCTCCACTTCATGAACAGCGCTGCTACCTGTTACAGGAACAGCTCCCGCAGCACACTCTCCCGTGCAGGCATCATACTCTACGGTCTGCACCCTGATGTGAGCCTCGATATACCCGACGGTCTTGAACCCCTCATGGAGCTCAAAGCTGTCATCTCCCACGTCAAGAATGTCAAGCCTGGTGACTGCATAAGCTACGGACGTACATTCACTGCCGACCGCGAAATGCGTATCGCTACCGTTACTATAGGCTATGCCGACGGTTATTCGAGACTTCTCAGCTCTAAGGGCGAGATTCTCGTTCACGGAAAGCGCTGCAAAATAGTCGGCAGAGTATGCATGGATCAGCTGATGATGGACGTATCCGACGTTCCTGAAGCTAAAGCAGGCGATATCGTGACAATGATAGGTCACGACGGCGGCGACCGTATCACAGCCGATGACCTCGCGCAGGTCTACGGCACTATCGGTTACGAAGTAGTCTGCGGAATCTCAAAGCGCGTACCGAGAATTTACATTGATTAAGGAGAAAATATGAAAAAGGGATTATTAATTGCTGTTTTGGTGACAGCTCTCCTGAGTGGCTGTACTGCCAACACAGATTCTTCTAAGAAAGACAAGTCCAACAGCGAAAACAGTACAACTACACTCAATGCTGAGGATACTGCCACCACACTCAATGCTGAGGACAGCACCGATACAACGCAAAAAGTGAAATACCTAAACAGTATCACGCTCAAAGCTGAGGACAGCGACAAGTTACAGGAGTGTACCTTTATAGCCTGTTTAAGACTTGTGTCCATGTGCGATGGTTTAGAGTATAATGTTTTGTACAACGATGACGGTACGTCAACGATACTATTCAATGTAGTGCCGCAATTCTGGAGCGACGATGTACTCGACTTTATCGTCAGAAAAGGTGAGGTATCATTCAGAAAGGGCACTGACAGCGAGGTAAACTCCGAGGGCGAAACCGTCCCTACAGGCGAGATAGCCATCGACAGAGCGGATATTAAACAGGCACGGAATATGGTAATGCCGACCGAGACAGATTTTGTGCGTTATGTTGATTTGGAACTGTCCTGGGATGGCGGAGATAAATTTGCCGAAGTCACGAAAGAACTCGCAGATACTTCCACTCCACTCACGGTTTGGTTGGATAACGAGATGATCCATTCCGCAACCGTATCTGCCCCCATAACTTATGGCAGCTTCACGATATCAGGCGGCTTGACAGATGCATCGGCAGCAATGCTCTCTGCCGCGATAGAGGGAGGCCCTCTTCCCTGCGGACTGGAAGTTACCGACCATAAGTTCGGAATGCAATGAGAGATCGCTGTGTAATATCTACATGATATAACGATCATATGATAAATTCTGCAACTCCGATGTGCCTGTCGCATCGGGAGCTGCTTATATATCAGGTTCGTATATACGAATGTATGGACAAGCCTGATACAAATAATCCAAGTGAAGGTGATAATATGGCTAAAGCTATGACAATTTCCTATGAGGTTGGCGATAACCTCTACCTCAATCTTACAAATAAATGTCCGTGCAACTGCACGTTCTGCATACGCAATCACGCTGACGGCGCTTACGGCTCAGACCCGCTCTGGCTGGAACATGAACCGTCTATGGAAGAAATAATCGCAGACCTTAACAAGCGCAATATAAAAAAATACCGCGAGATAGTTTTCTGCGGCTACGGTGAACCTACCGAGCGCCTTGATGCTGTTCTCGAAACTGCCGCTTATCTGCGCAGCAGAGAGAACTGCCCGAAGCTCCGTATCAACACCAACGGTCTCGGCGACCTTATCCACGGCAGAAGCATCGCAAAGGAGCTTTGCTACGAGCTGGATACAGTCTCCATAAGCCTCAATGCTCCTACAGATGAGGAGTACATGAAGGTCACACGCCCGAGATTCGACAACGCATTCGAGGCTTTACAGAAGTTCACTAAGGACTGCGTGAATATAAAAAGAGCTGAAATAGTTATGTCCGTAGTCGACGTTATCCCTGCTGAACAGATAGAGGCTTCTCGTGAACTTGCCGAAAAGCTCGGCGCTAAGCTCCGCGTAAGAACTTTCGACGAGTAAAATATCATACGTTTTTCAACAGCCTATTTTGTGCAGTATTTTTATCGTAAATCTATAGAATTATGTTCAAAAATATGCTATAATTATTTATTGAAAGATTTCTCTGATCTGAGATAAGGAGTAGTTTTTATGAGTAAAAAAGGCAAAACAATACTTGCAGTCTCAATTTCTACATCAGTTCTGGCTCTTACTGCCGCTGCTGTAACTGTTTTTGTCTGCAAGCGTATTTACGAGAAGAATTACTTCTCGGTCACAGATTAACAGGTCAATATTATTAAGAAGAAGGTTGAATAATATGGAAATCAAATTCACAAAAGCAGCAAGCCTCAAGGCTAAGCCACAGCCAGGCGACAAGCTCGGCTTCGGTCACATCTTTACAGACTATATGCTCGTTATGCCTTACGATGAGGGTCAGGGCTGGCACGATCCTGAGATCAAGCCATACGCTCCTATCGAGCTCTCACCTGCCGCTATGTGTCTCCACTACGGTCAGGAAGTATTCGAAGGCTTAAAGGCTTACAGAACTGCTGACGGCAAGGTACAGCTCTTCCGTCCCGAAGAAAACTTCAAGAGACTCAACGATTCCAACAAGAGACTGGTTATCCCTGAGCTTCCTGTTGAGCTTGGCTTAAAGTGCCTCACAGAGCTCATCAAGGTTGAAAAGGACTGGGTTCCTTCAAAGGAAGGCGAGTCACTCTATATCCGTCCGTTCATTATCGCTGTTGACCCATTCCTCGGCGTTAAGCCAGGCGCTCAGTACCTCTTTATCATTATCCTTTCTCCATCGGGCGCTTACTATGAGAGCGGTCTCAACCCTGTAAACATCTACGTTGAAAGCAAGTATGTCCGCGCTGTAAGAGGCGGTATGGGCTTCGCTAAGACAGGCGGCAACTACGCTGCTTCTCTTATCGGACAGGACGAGGCTCACAAGCAGAACTACTCACAGGTTCTCTGGCTCGACGGCGTTGAGCAGAAGTACATCGAGGAAGTCGGCGCTATGAACATCTTCTTCGTTATCGACGGCAAGGTTGTTACTCCTATGCTTCAGGGTTCTATCCTCCCAGGTATCACAAGAAAGTCTGCTATCGACGTTTGCAAGAGCAAGGGTATCCCTGTTGAGGAAAGACGTATCACTATCCAGGAGATCGCTGATGCTTACGACGCAGGCAAGCTCGATGAAGTATTCGGTACAGGTACTGCTGCTGTTATCTCTCCTGTTGGCCACCTCAAGTGGAACGACAAGGTTATGGAGATCAACGACAACAAGATCGGTAAGATCTCTCAGATGCTCTATGATACAATGACAGGTATCCAGTGGGGCAAGATTGAGGATACATTTAATTGGATCGTTCCTATCGACTAATTAAATAATGATAACAAGGCGCTTCCGTTTTCGGAAGCGCTTTTTTATTCAATGAAACTATAAACGGTATCCAAAAGGGACTGTGTTCCTTTGAGATAGTCCAGAGGCAGGGGCATGAGGCAAAGCCCCACAGTTTCACAAAGGGCGGATAATATCCGCCCCTACTATTGTCACTTCTCCCCGTCCTGACATATAATATGTTGATTAGAGATAATCACTTTATGCCGATTTCGGCGGATTGGAGAAATGTATGAAAAAACCTGTTATACTTATCGCGGGCGGTGATATGCGGCAGCTCTACTGCGCCGCTAAGCTGTCTGATGAATTTAAGATATCCGTTCTCGGCTTCGATAAGGTCTGCTTCCCTGATGATCTCGACCTGCCGCAAGCCGACCTCTCACAGCATGATCCATTCGACTGCGCTGTGCTTCCTGTTCCTCCCCTTACAGATGAGGGCAGTATTTTCGCTCCGTGCAGCTCTCAGACACTGTCTGTAGATATGCTGGAAAAGCTTCTTAAACCCGATGCAGTCATATTCGCTGGCAAAGTAAACGAGACTCTTCGCGACAGCCTCTGCGGTCATGAGATACTCGACTATATGCTCAGCGAGGAGCTCAACCTGAAAAACGCTGTTCCGACAGCTGAAGGAGCTGTACAGATAGCTCTCGACGAACTTCCCGTGACTCTTAACGGACTGAACGTCCTCATAGTCGGTATGGGAAGAATAGGTACTGCTCTCGCACAGATATTGAAGGGCTTCGGCGCATATGTTTCCGCTGCCGTACACAACCAGAGAGCCGCTGCTAAAGCTCGCCTGCAAGGTATAAGGGCTGTACCTCTGCGGCGGCTCAACGGAAGCTACAGCCTTGTTTTCAATACCGTTCCGCACATGATATTCGACAGGGAGCTTCTGAGCAAATTTGACCGCAAGACCCTTTTCATTGACCTCGCTTCTAAACCTGGAGGTATCGACCTCGACGCTGCCCTCGACCTCGGTATAAAAACTATATGGGCGTTGGGACTACCGGGCAAGACCGCTCCTGTGACTTCGGGTGAGATAATCGCCGAAACAGTCAGCTCCATGCTCGCGGAAAGGGGTGTAGCTCTTGAGTGAGATATTCAAAGGATTGCGTATTGGCTTTGCCATGACAGGCTCTTTCTGCACTTTTCAGCAGTGCTTCATACAGGCTGAGATACTCAGAGAGTACGGCGCGGAGCTTATACCTATTATGTCGGAACACGCCGCTTCCTTCAATACACGCTTCGGAAAAGGCTGCGATAACGTGAAAAGACTTCGTGATATATGCGAAAGGGACGTTATCACCTCCATAGCCGATGCAGAGCCAATCGGGCCAAAGAATATGACAGATATTCTTGTCGTCGCTCCGTGTACATCAAATACTGCCGCAAAACTTGCCTCATCTATTACGGATACCTCCGTAACTATGGCGGTAAAGTCGCACCTACGACGCGGAAAGCCTGTTGTGCTTGCAGTTGCTTCAAATGATTCACTTATGGGCTCGGCAAAAAATCTCGGGGAGCTTTTCAATAGGAAGAATTACTACTTCGTTCCAATGGTTCAGGACGACTGGATAAAGAAACCAGCGTCCCTTGTGGCTGAATTCTCAATGCTCCCGCAGGCAATTGAAGCAGCTCTGAACGGCGTTCAGCTCCGTCCCATAATCTACCACAGCTCTGTAACATAAAAAGCAGCGGTCAAATGACCGCTGCACATTTACATTTCCTTTTCTATATTATAATCGTATACAGAAACCTTTATTATCGCCATCTGTCTTGCTCGCTCAACATCAATACCGTAATAACGGAGAATATAGTCTGAGTACTCGAACTTTCCAATAACGTTCTGAGAATCAAAAAGTCCGTCCTCAAGATCGTCATTGACATACTTTCCATACGGAAGTATTATCGTCCTTATGCTTCGGCAGTTCTTGTCCTGCATCTGCTCCTCGATGTAATCAAAACGAAGCTCGTTATAATACTTGTTCGACAGGCACTCGTATGATATGAGAAATGCCGCGGACATTGCAGCTGTGAATGCAAGCCTTTCGATCATTCCCAAAGCTTTTTCACCTGAACCTTTTATCACCTCAGAAACGACCTCTCCGCAAAGAAGTATCCAGAAAATGTAATTTGCAAAGAAACACCTTGCTGTAACAGGACTAATAAATACAAACACCGCTGTAAGAATAAACGTGCTCACAAGATATATACAGGCTCTTATGCTGCCGTTTCTGCTGAGGAAAAACGTCACGAGATATGCTATGGAAATAACATACAAGAAAGAAAATGCAGTCTCAATTGCAACAAGCTTCATAGCAGGTGAATAGGAGACAATGTTCGAGACACATGAGGTGAAAACAGAATAAGCTGCATACACCCAGCATATCCTCATGCAGATATCAAGGTATTTGGGCTTTTTCTCACCGAAACTGCTTCTGAAATATAACACGGAAAGTCCAATAGTCAGTATCAACCCCAATGCCCAATAGTCCTTGGTATAATGCATGACTACATAGGAGTAGGCATTATGCATAATATCCGAGAAATCAAACTTGAACTGCCTGCCGCCAACACTGTCACCGTCCGAATAGATCTCGGAATACGCAGAACTGCTGAACATTATAACACATGAAACAACTGCACCGATCAGGTATCCAACAGCATGAATAACACACTTTCTGTTATTCTTCAACACTATCACAAGCATTGCCGCAGCAAGAATTACACTGTAAATTGTTATATGCTCCACACATAGTCCGCCTACAAGTCCAAGTACTGTAAAAATCAATGCGTACATTAGCGGAGGTTTGCGGTCGCTGAATACATACCTGAACATGAAAAATAAATATGAAAATATCGGGATAAGTGAGAAAATGTAATTGGTATATCCTGATATCCAGTTAACCGTTTCTGCATAGGTTGCCGGAGGTATGCATACGAAAGAAAATAGTACCGCATAGTATTTGATCTTTCCGCATTTATTCTCAATGTCAAAAAGTTTACTCAGAAGTATTATAAAGGCAAAAAAAGTTATCGAGATAAATATTGTTCTAAATAATATGCTTCGTACGAGCCAATATGTCATCTGATTGGAAAATAATCTGCCATTTGGAGTGGTCCATGAACTCAATGCTTCGTCACTACGGGAAAAATACCACAGAAAATCATCGCCGTTCATAAATAATGCCAAAGAAGTACACACCACAAACAACGCAATAACGCCATAAGGTAATACATTCAATAAGTTACTTTTATTTTTCATATCATAATCTCTCATTTTGTAACGTAAATCCAAAAAAGCTCCATTAGATATCCTAATGGAGCTTGCTTTTAGTGTCGGCACTGATCTAATTTTCCGGGCCGTCGCCAGCCAAGTATCTTCGACGCGAATGAGCTTAACTACCGTGTTCGGAATGGGAACGGGTGTGACCTCATTGCCATAAGCACCGACTAATTTTTGAAGTCTTAAAAAGAATAAAGCGTAATGCGAGGCAAAAACTCTGAATGAAGTAAAAAGGAAAAGCCCTCGACCGATTAGTACTCGCAAGCTGAACGTGTCACCACGCTTACACTTTGAGCCTATCAAACTCATAGTCTATGAGAGGTCT
>NZ_JAILNU010000042.1 GCF_024691275.1 Ruminococcus sp.
AGATCTCCATTGCTATTGCCACTCCTTGTTCCTCCTGTACACAAGCTCTTTCTCTTATTATACAGGATTTTTATTTTAGTGGCTCATTTTTTTATTATCATTTTGAGGCTAACTGGCTCAGTTTTATTTTAGCATACATAGGCTGGGATTGGTTGGCGGTTACCTTTAACAGTTTAAGTTCGAGCAAATGGACGACAAATTGTAAAGTATCCCCCTATGCCTATAAAGAAAGAAACCGCCCACAAAGTGATACCTCCAAAAATATATAACTTTTGGAGTGCATATCATTTCACAAGCGGTCATTTTGCTGCTATTCATCATTAATAATATTAATTGTTTATTCTCCGAAAGGAGCTATACCTCCCAGTGCTTTTTGTACCGGAGTAAGTGAAGCAGATGGGTTATCATAGATACTTCCGTATTCCTTATAGAGGGTGTAATATCTTATGCAGTCGGAATCTTTTGTATCAACAACACCATCCATATTTACATCACCATATGGATAGTTCTTTCCATTAAACAATACCTCAAAGGTATCTTTAAGAATGCTGTCGCTCCAACCAATGCTGTACGCGGTATCTGCGCCTATTTTAGGTTCATCAGGATTTAGATTCATAAGTGTTCCGCACATAAGGTCAGCGTTTTTGCCTGTATAATAATTATTTGTATAGACTAATCCTGAGCTTACATTATTCAAATTAACTTGACCACTTTTAAGTTTGGAGCGAATGTAATAATCTTCTGCACCATAGAGATGACATATTTCATGCATAATTGTGAGCTTGTTTTCATTTTTTATTAAGCAGTGTTCATCAGTAGCTGTTGTAAGATTACTGTTATTCGCAAAATCTTTTAAATCAGTACTGCTATTTGGAAAAGCTATACCACCAAAATCATTTTTACCAGGTATATGTACGATGTAAATAACACCATCAACATCATACTCTGACATTAATTGGTTTGTAAGTGGAGAAGTATATTCATCGCGGTTGACTTGTTCCTTTGATATCATAAAATCCAATCCGACTTTTTCACTCATCTGCTTTAATATAATATCTGTATTAGTCCATTTTGTAATTTCCTGATAGCTACCTTTTATAGGTTCAACATTTACATCGTGACCCATTACTTTAAAATCATACTGAACAGTATCGTCCCAGTTATTATAGGTATAATAAAAATTCGTTTCCGGAGACATGACAAATTCAAGATACTGATCATAATTTGCTGCCTGAGCCTCAAGGTCTTCAAGTGCATCATTAACAGTATTCAGCGTTTCCTGTATTTCAGGAGAGGTTACGTACCAGTCTTTAATGCTATCAGTTGTTGCATCTGTAGCAAAAGAGGTGTAATCAGCATCTACCAGACTGGAATAATTTATTGTATCAAGAGATTTAGCATAAATCTGCTCTGGATTTTCTGCATTTATTTCGTTTATATTACTTACGCATTCTAAAGTACCATTATAACCCCATTTTGATAAAAAAGTGTATTGTAAGTTACTTTTTAGGTATTTGTAAAATTTATAATCTTTATATATCACATACTCTTTATCATGATCTACTATGTAATCCCCGTCAACTTGAGTAGCAACTCCTGGCATACCTCTTAGTTCAGCCGGAAATATATTTACAACAAGCTGACGGCCTGTCATATCTTTAGCAGAACCAATACTCATATACGAATTTCTTTCTGTGGTGAACTTGTTTCTGTAGTAAGGTGTATTTTTGAATGCGGATTCATGAATTATTCTTGTTGTTGCATTCATTTCTACAGCTTCAAGTCCGGAATTATAGAAAACAAATTTTCCTATTTCTTGAACTGAATTAGGTATCTCAATGTATTTGAGATTTGAGAACATGGCGAATGCATAATTGCCTATGCTTTCAACACCATCAGAAATTATAACCTTCTTTATTTCTGATGCTCTGACTCTCCATGGAATTGAATTGATGCCATTAAAGTTTTTCATTTTACCGGTACCGCTTATTGTAAGAGTTCTGGAAGATGAATCATATTCCCAACTAAGTCCATCACCAATATAATTGCTGATAGCTGCCGAAGCTACAATCGGATTGGTAAAATTATCAGAATATGTATTGCTTGTAAGTGTTAATACACTTCCGCAGGCAAGCGTTGCCGAGAGGCAAAATGATATTATCTTTTTTGTTTTCATAGATTTCTCCTTAGTATAATTATTATTTGAAAATTATTATGATAAATTATATAATGAACAGCAACTCATAAAGTATATCACATATATATCTAAAAGTCAATGAATAATAACGTTTTTGGGATTCAATAGCGATTAAAATAATCACCATCATATGCAAAGGATAGTAGATATAGAAGAACCAACAATTGATTTTCTTTTTCAATGGAGTGCTGCTGCGTTCACGCTTCCCGTTATATAATTGTAGCGGGATCAGAGCGAAGAGCGCACCATAATTGAAAGAGAAAGCTGCAAAGCTATCATAGTATTTCAGGAATGTTACCGGCAGAATTATTATCGTTGCTGCTATAAATGCAGCCAGCATCATATATTTTCCCTTATTGAAAAAGAAAAAAATTATCGTCCAGACTGGAATAATATATCCCCAGTCCGCAAACTGTGCGAACGAAATTGTGATTACAGTTAATATACCTTTAGCTGTAATGTTAAGCTTATCATTCGTCAGGATCAGCAAGCAAATGAACGCAAGCATCAGACTAACCATCATGCTCATGTTGCGCATGAAGTGAAGAATACTTGTAGGTGCAGTTCCATATACATATATATAGTATACAGGCTGACTTATGACAGCAAACAATAATAATCTGAAATAGTATTTCTTCTTATCATGGGTATGCCTGAACCCCTCTGCAAGGAAGAAGCACATAATGGGATCCGTTGTTTTAGTGTACCTCCAAAATGTCGTTTATTCGGGGAATACCCCTTGAAAATTATAGCATATAATAAAAAAGCCTGATATTGACTAAACACTTAAAGTTTCAGCAAATATCAGACTTTTTTCAAAAAAAGTACTTGATTTAATTTGGTAAATATGATATAATTTATCATATATTATTAGTCGTTTTAAATAATAATTTCGGCTGGGATCGTTTGAAGAGGGGGTGGCTACCCTCCCTTCAAATCCTTCCACCCCAACCAACATAGCCTCGCTAAAGATTAGCGAGGCTTAAATAATATATAAGAAAGAATAAATAACAAAGAATAATAATGTCAGGGCGCTGGTGTATTATTATTTCTTATTTATTCTTGGCGGACGTACCAGCATTCTTTGAACTGCTGAAAAAATGATGCCATTTTATAGTTGAGCATAGTCGGAACGGCAATGAGCTGCACAGTAATGTGCAGCTCATTTTTTATACATATATATTGATATGACGTTTGTTGTTTGCCAGTCTGTGGTTTGGACGTGTATTATAATATGAAAACAAGACTGAGGGATAGCAGAGGTGTCTCATATTGTGCTTCTTGTAAAATATGGGACGGTTTATCACATAGGAGAAAAAGTTGTTCAATGATATTTATTTAACAGATATGCACAAAAATGTTCAAAAAAACTTTATTTTTTATTGACATTTGTGTTTTTATATGATATAATATTTTTGACAAACAAAAAAATTTTGTCTAATATTTAATTGCGGTTAGAGAGATACCAAAAAGCGTTTATATTCACACAGGCATACAAAACGGTGCAGCGGAATGATGGATGTGTGTTTATGATTTTAAATTGTAAGGAGGTGTGGGAAATGGATGAGCTCAGAAAGAATGAAGAGTTAACAGAGGTTTCTTTTGACGATATCGAGACTGTTGAAGAGATCGTTACCGGAAGTGTGTCCGGCTTTAGCAATTGCTGCTACGGTTGATAAAAATATCTTGTACACATAATGGGGGGGCAGTAAGCTGCATATTACTGCCCTTATTGCTTTTAAAAGGACTTTTAATTATGATCAAAATCAATAACGATTTTTTCGCCGTTCAGTGCGATTTGAATAAATATATTATTTTTAATTCCGATACTCATAAGATCTTTGTTTATAACGGACAGCTCGATTCTTTTTCTGCTCCTTCAAAAGCTAATTCAGAAATATGTAAAAGCGATCAGGTTACTGAATTAAAATGTAAGGATCAGTTGATCGGTCTTACGCTGTGTGTAAGTGAACGATGCAATCTTGCGTGTAAGTACTGTTATGCCAATGGAGGCGCTTACGATCATTCGGCAATAGAGCAGGATATGAATGCAGAAGATATGAAAAAAGTTTTTCATGAATTGCTTCTTGTCTATCCAAAGGGAATAATGAACTATACTTTTTTCGGCGGTGAGCCAATGCTGGCATTCAGCGCTATCAAAGAGTTTTCGGAATATGTTGCTGAAAAATCGGAAAAACTCGGTTTGGATAAACCACATTTCTCGATCGTTACAAATGGTACTCTTATTACAAAAGAGGCGTGGGATTTCTTTAATAAGATGGATTTTAGTGTGTCAATAAGCCTTGACGGAAATAAGAGCGAGAATGATACGATGCGAGTTTTTGCTCATTCAGATAAAAGCGTCTATGATGTAATTGCTCGTAACTTAACTTCTTACGGAGAGAGGTCATTTTTTTTGGTCGCTGAAGCTACATTAGGAGTAGCTTTTTTTAAAAAATATACTTCGGGAAAAATACGTGATTATCTGAAGACCTTTGATGATCTCGGATTTGATGCGGTCTCTCCGTTTGTTGCTGAATCAGCTGAATGTGATCTCAATGATCCTGAGATAGTGAATGGAATAAAAATGTTCTATTCTGACCTTGTTGATTACAGTTTTGAAATTCTGTTATCAGATGATAGATGGTCAAAAACTCCCACATATATTTTGAGTGCTATCATTAATATAATAAAAAAGAAAAGTAAACGCACCTGCACCGCAGGAAAAGAGAGCCTCTTTTATACCAAAAAAGGTAAATTTTATCCTTGTCAGATGTATTACAGCGGAACAGATCAATCTCTGGGCTGTATATCTGATATCGAGGCTTTAAAGAAAACTGTATCTGAAAAAAAGAGATGTTATCGTTCGGATATCCGTGAGTGTCAGGAGTGCTTTGCACGTAATTTCTGTACTCTTTGGTGTCCCGGCGGATCGTATCTGTTCTGTGGAGATGAAATGGCTGTTGCTCCCATACGCTGTCTTGTTCAGAAGGCTATCGGTAAAAGGATCATAGAACAGCTTGTGAAAGTATATAATTCTGATAAGAACAAGATCTTTGTCAGCAATCTCAGGCAGCTCAGTCAGAGGTATTCATGGAATCGGCTCATTGAGGATAAAGGTGTTAATATCAAATGAATGATTTGCTCATTGAAGTTGTTGAAGATATTGAATTTGTGATCCAGAAATCATTCCAAAAAAAAAATGTGATCTTGTTAGGCAGTAAATCAGTAAATTCATATATCAAGATGAATGAGAATACTTATAAATACGCATCTGATATAATTGAATCTCTGAAAAAAAAGAGCTCTTTGGAAGAATTAAAAAAAGAACTCGAAGGTAAGTATCCTGATAAGAAAATAGATGTGAACGCCTTTGTGGACCGATTGAGATCGGCAGGTCTCATCAAGGGAACTGAAAAGAGGATCGACGATGAAATGGGAGCGCTCGGCGTTACTATGTTCAATAAGCGATTTGAAAAAGGCTGGGGAGAAGATAACGTTCTTATCCGTCTTTTATATAAGTTCTTTTTGACATTTCCTGTATGGGCTGTACCTGTGTTTGCCATAATTACGTTTGTTTCGTTTTGTTTCGGCAATGAACTTCGCATAAAGCATATTGCGAACTCAAGTGCCGTGCATACGATCATAGAAACGGTCATAATGACTATCGCTTGTTTCGGTATTCATGAAGCGGGTCACGCTTTTGCAGCGATCAATAATAAAGTAAGTATCAAAGATTTTTCATTAGGATTATATCTTGGTATTATCCCGATGTTTTATTTCAGATACAGAGACATGAAGATCGCAGATCCAAAAACAAAACTGAAAGTCGTTCTTGCGGGGATCTACGTTAATTTTATTGCGGTTATTTGTGCTTATTTTTTGTCATTGCAGCAATGGGTTCCTGCTTCTGTGGCCGATAGTGCATATCATTTTGCTTTGCTTAACGGCATTATGATCGTATCAAATTTTATGCCTACGAGACTGTCTGACGGATATTATATCATGTCGCTTCTGATCAATAAATATGATATCCGCCTGTCCTTCTGGCAGAATTTGTTTTATTCAGAGCCGGACGATCGCAAGAAGAAAGGCAGTTTGTCAATAAAGCTGTATTCTGCTTTGATCGTGATCTTCATTGCAATTTCTGTTTGGGGAATAATCAGGAGATCGTTTAATTACATTCATAACGGAAATGTTATTTACGGATATGGTATTTTGCTGTTTTTCTCGTTAACTACCTTGCTTGCAATAGGAAAAATCATTCTGAAAATATGGGGTTCAAGATCAATGCTTTTGAATTTACTTAAAAAAACTACTAATCTGAAATATCATCGTAAACATTTAATAGGTCTTGGCGTTCTGCCGCTTTTTTTCTGTATGATAATGGCTGCGGTATTTTTTGTTCAGGACAATGCAAAAAAAGACGCGGTGTCTACGTACTGGGATAAGTACGGATGTGCCGACATGATAGTTTATTATTCCGATACAAAGGAATATGATCCGTCGAAGGATCTGGATTCTTCTGACGGAAATGCTTGTGCGTATATTGACGGTCTGGCTTGTGAAACTGATTATCAGGATAAGACTTCATATTCCGTAAAAGTAGTTACTGACATATCAAAGATGAACGAGTTCTTTCATATCAGCGATGGAAACGTGAAAGAAAATGAGGTCCTGATAAATACGCTTCTTTGTGAAAAGCTTGGCTGCAAGATCGGAGATACAATAAAAATTGATAATAAAGATCATATCATAGCGGATATATCTAATAAGATAAACGGTTTTGCACCTGATGCCGAGATCGTACTTCTAAACAGCAGCGAAGCGGTTCAGACGGATCAGATGATCGCAACACTGGATCTTTCACATGATACTGAAAGAGTTGAAGCGCTGAAAAACGAACTGGATAAGAATGAAATAACATACATCAATCAGTTCAGCGGTACCGAACAGATAGATAAGGAATTTGAAAATCTTCAGACCGTTTTATTGATACTTGTTATTGCAATAACAATCGTCTTTGTAATATTTATTTTCACTCATTTTGCTCAGGTATTCAGAAGTGAAAATAAGCTGTTCGTAACATTGAGAATGTTAGGAATGTCAAAGTCAAAACTGAATAGATTCATGCTTACCGAAAGTGCGATCGTCACTGTTATAGGCAGTGTTCTCGGGTATTTTTTAGGAATTGCAGCTGCGAAGGTCATATGTAAACTTACGGATACTGCATTTACAATATCCGTTGATCTGATGCTGATGCTTGTGCTTCTGGCAGCGAACATTATAATAATATCCGCTGCTTTGCTTATATCTGTCCGCAAAAATAAAGAGCGTTTCATGATAATAAAGAATGAAGATGAAGCAAAGAATTATTCAGCCAAAAAAGGAAGATCAATTGTTTTTGATATCATTACAGTGATATTGCTGGCATTTGACATAGCGATACCATTTATAACGAAAGAGAGCGAAAAAAGCTCGAATGCTTTGATCCTGCATATGCTGCTCACAGGCTGTACTTTAGTCTGTGTGCTGCTGATCGTACATAAGTATCTGCTGAGAAAGATCAGTCTGATACCTGCTAAGTCTGCCAAGATCACAAATAAGCTTTCAAAGAGAAAGGTGAACAACCATTTCGGATTGATCTTGTCGTTATCCATAAGCCTGATAATGATATGTATACTGACCGATTTTTCAAAATCTTTCAAAGATTGGGCAGGCGATAAAGGAGAAACTCAGGTGAATTTCTCTGCAAGGATCACTCTTGACAATGATTCCGTTGGAAAGGGTCAGATGAAGGAATTCACCAATAATGAAAATGTCACTCCTGTTTGCGGCTATTACCTCGGAACAGGAAAGGCTGATATCATAACGAGCTATTTTATGTCCATTGAAGATAATAGCGAATATATCGCGGAAATGTATGATGATAAAGAAATATCGGAAATACAAGGCAATGAAGCTGCTGTTTCGAGCTCGATATTTTACGGTCTTAACCTCAGGATCGGCGATCCTGTAAATGTGACAATGAACGGCGTGGAAAAAACTGTAAATATCAAAACAGTTTTTGAAACAGAAGATTATTCTTCGTATATCATGATCTTTCCTGACGGACTGTTCAATGCAGCTGATTTCAGCAAATACTGTGCAAACGTGGATCTGAAGGATAATTATGATGTTTCGGAATTGAGAAAGAACATAAACCCGAATATCGTAAAGATCGAGTCAAGAGACGATCTTATAGCTTCATGGAAGGATTCGATAACCAACGGTGATGATATTCTTTTGTATTTATGTGCTGTCATGGCTTTTGCACTGATACTTGTACTCAGCAATCAAAATAAAAATACAATACTTGACCGCAAAAGAGAGTTTGCACTTTTGCGTATCCTCGGACTTCCAAGGAAGAATGTTCTGAGTTTGCTTATGTGTGAACTAACGGCATTTCACTTACCTGAGATAATCATAACACTGCTTTTTGTTCCGCTTTTCTCAAAGGATTTTATAGAATTGAATAAAGTATCAAGTCATTTTTCGGTTTCATATACGCCGAATGTAGTACTGTATCTGATAATAGCGTTATGTGCTGTTGTTGTAATGCTGTTTGAATCATTTCGGTTATTTAGGATCATGCGGAAAGAATCACCTATTGAAAGTATGATCCGGTATTAAATAAATGAGGAGTTCACTATGGTTGAATTGAAAGAACTTACAAAAGAATATAACGGAACAGTAATAGTTAATGATATATCATTGAAAATATCAGATGGAGAATTCGTAGGTATTGTCGGGGAATCGGGCGCAGGAAAAAGTACATTATTGTATCTGATGAGCGGTCTTGTTGAACCGACTAAAGGACAGGTATTTATTGATAAAAAAGAGATCACGGCTATCAATGAGAAAGAAATGAGCGATATCAGAAATAATGAGATAGGCTTCGTTTTTCAGTTCCATAATCTTATCCCGGGATTAAGCGTGAAGGATAATATGGAGATCCCCCTTATTTTATCGAACAAGAATCCGAACAAGTATCACGATCACATAGTATCTCTGCTTGAATCCGTTGGATTGGGACAATGCATTGATAAACAGGTCGAAGCTCTTTCAGGCGGACAGCAGCAAAGAGTTGCTATTGCAAGGTCTATGGTGAACGAGCCGAAGGTCATTTTTGCTGATGAACCAACAGGAAGTCTTGACAGTCAGAATTCTGAGATGATAATTGATCTGCTGGCAAAGCTGAATAAAGAGAAAAAAATTACTGTCATAATGGTCACACACAGTAACAGGACTCTTCGCTACTGCGATCGTGTTATCAAAATTGCAGACGGAAAGGTTGAAAAAAATGATAATTGACCTTGTTGATCGTGTGGATAAAGATGAACGAATAGGCAATTGCAGAGTTCAGTCATTATGTGATCTTTTAAAGATAAAAGGTATGAAGGTGTCTCCTCATGCATTGTTTCTGACCTGCTTTAATTCATTGATAGGTTTTTCGGAGATGAATCTAAGCCATATGAAGCTGCCGATGCTTTCAGGCTTTTGCGACAATTTTGAAGAGGCTTTTTTTAAAGAAGAGAATATTGAGCATAGTATCAGGAAAGATCTGAAAACACAAAGTCAGCTGAAGGAGACCTTGATTAACGAAGGTGCATTTATCATTCTGTGTGATTCAAATTCTATACTTCATCAGAAGATGAATAAGGCAACATTTCAGGTAGGTGTGTGCAGCGGGATAACTTTGATAGGATATAAGCTTAACAATTTCATTTTTTCACAGCTGAGCAGGGAAAAAAGCTTTTCCAAGATATCGGCAAAGGTTCTGGAGCATTCCCGTACATTTAAGGTTTATCCTTCCGCTCCTGAATCTATCTCGATCCATATCAGTGATAATGCTCATTTTGATGATCTCGCTGAGAAGATGAATACGCCCGAATATTTAAAGGCGATGGTCGAAAGGGTGATCTCGGAGAGAACAGATGATATCGGTGGTGATGAGAATTCATACCTTACCAACCAGCAGATAAAGGTGTACTGCGGCTGTGACGGATACGATCATCTCATGCAGTTTTTTGAAAGCTTATATGACATTATAAATGATAAAAGCGTGGATAATGATGCGATCAAAGTTAAAATTGTCGGATTGAAGCTGAGAATGCTGCGCAAATCACTGCTCTCGGGTTCGGCGACTTTCAACAGAAGTGAGTTTGCTGATTCGATTTACTATCTGAGTGAAAAATGCTCATCAGACAAGTTAAGATGTCTGGCGGACGGATTTAAAGAAAGCGGAGATAAATTCAGAAATATCGCGCGTTTTTTGTATCAGACCGAAAGCGGACTGTGTAAGGACGCGAATGAGTATGTCACTGATGTCATCAAGATGTTTAAAAATGTATTCAATTATGAAAACGAGATAATACAGACATATTTTGGATAATTGATATGAGAAAGCCTTCCCGAAGCAGGTTCAGGAAGGCTTTTGGTTTTACGAATTATTATAATGTTTCATCAAGCGGGACGATCAGCACGAAACTTTCATGCGGAAGCTCCAGTTGCCGATGATACAGCCGTCTTGTCTGATCTCCTTGGCATCAAATTCCTCGAAGCCGTTTTTAGCGTAGAATCTGCGGTTTTTCTCGTTGTTGGTGAATAGTGTGAGCTCAGCATTTTTTCCGCGGGACTGTTTTCGTATATAGGGAAGGATACAATCCTGTATCATACCTGTGCCGAGGTGTTTGCTCTGGATTTCGGGAGCTACTGCAAGGGATTCGATGAACCAGGAACGTTTCATAAGCTCCTCACACGGACCGTGTCCTGAGTCCATGACTTTTAGCAGTTTGAAGATATTGGCAGGACTTGTCATAAGAAATATTTTTAATGCGCCTGCTTTTATGTAATCCTGAAGCTTTACGCTGGGAGTATGAGGACGGACGAGGATCGAAATGCTGGCAATAGTATTTCCGCGTTTTCCTATGAAGACAGGGCAGCCTTTTCTTTTGTATGCCGCGACATAGACCTTGAAGATCTCTGTCATGAAGCGCAGGAACTGTTCTCTGGTGGTAAATTTATCCCTGACGCAGTCGCACAAAGGATAATCCGCAAATGCATTTGCCATGACTTCGGCAGCTCTTGTTAGTTCGGCGGGTTCTAATTTTTTGTATAACATATGTACCTCCTTAGACTACAGTGACGAAAACGGGTTTAAAAGTGCGGTTATGTTCTGATATCATTATAACAGAAAACAGGTGCTTTGACAATGTTTTTTCGTTATATTGAGACATAAGACCCGTGCCTCTGAATTCTCTTGTTGACATTTTTTATGTGAAAGTGTATAATTCAAGTATGAAAAGTAATATCTTTTATACTTTTTCTGTGTGAATGCACTCATAAATTAAAAAGATCGGAGAGTGCTCGGTAATGAAAAAAATACCTTTTATAATAACTATAGATACAGAGGGCGACGACCTCTGGTCGCAGCCCGAGGTGATCGGGACAACCAATACAAAGGGATTACACAGGTTTCAGGAACTGTGCAATAAGTACTCGTTCAAGCCTGTATACCTGACAAATTATGAAATGGCTATGGACGACGGCTTTGTTGAGTTAGGGGAACATTATTCATGCAGAGGACAATGTGAGATAGGTATGCATCTTCATGCGTGGAATTCTCCGCCTGAGTATGACCTTACGGGTGATGATATGCATCAGCAGCCGTTTTTGTTTGAGTATCCCGAGTCAGTGATCGACAGCAAGGTCGGATTTATGACGGAGCTGCTGCGCTCACGCTTTACGGCTCCTATAGTATCGCATCGTGCGGGAAGATGGGGCATGAGCCCTGCGTATTACAATATTCTGGGGAAATACGGATATACTGTGGACTGTTCGGTCACGCCGGGAGTTGACTGGAGCGGCGTAAAGGGAAAAAAGGACGGCAATGGCGGAACTGATTATTACCGCAGTCCGCACCATTACTATTTCGTGGATAATACTTCGGGAAACAGGATACTGGAAGTGCCTGTGACTATCGAGGGATTCCCGAGGAAAAAATTCTTCTCGCCTTTTGATGCTGTAAAGTATCGTTTGCCCAAGCCGATGTACAGGGTGATGTTCAGGAACAGATGGCTGAGACCAAGCCTTAACAATCTTGATGAGATGAAACTGTTAGTCGATAAAAAAGTGGGTGCTGACTGCAAGTACCTTGAGTTTATGATACATTCTTCTGAATTGAGTGCAGGTCTGAACCCGACATTCAAAACGGACGAAGATATTGAAAAACTGTATTATATGCTTGAAGAGCTTTTCAGCCATATTTCGGCATATGCTGAGGGTACTACCCTTAATGAGTTTTACAAGGGAACTGTCAGCAGTGAGAGGTGAACTGAATGACCACAGATAGCAAAAAAGGCTTTATATACCTGACGTTATGCTTCTGGACTGTATACAGCATATTATTCAATGTGTACGGTTTTAAGGCAAGTATGGTCATGTCTGCTGTTATTTGTGTTCTGTTTTTTTCTTTCTCGATAGAGAAAAAGTGGCTCTTTACATTTTCGGCGCTGCCTTTTATGGGAATATTCAAGTTTGCGGTCTCGCTTCCGAGTACATCTGTCATACTTTATACTGTTTTCATTGCGGACAGTCTGCGAAAAGGGTATAAGATAAGGAGCAGCGTCAAGATATGTATGGTTATATGCTTTTTGTTACAGCTGCTGCTGCTCCTGAAATATGAGCATACACCTGTACCGCTTATCAGCTCTGCTGTGAACTGGCTGTTCATCACGCAGTCGGGAAACCTTCTGGGAGCTGATGAGGAGAGAAAAAAGGGATTTTTCCTTGATTCTGCCAAATTATACCTGTTGTCGTTGACCTTGATGACAGCTGCATCTCGGTCAATGCCTGATATGGCAAAGCATATTGAGGTCACAGCGCAGAAGGTAATAGTAAACGGTGAGATATCATCAAGATATGCAGGTATAGCGGGAGACCCCAATTATTACACTCAGCTCATAATAATCGGCATAGCTCTCGGAATAAGCGCACTGACAGTATGCAGGACGGATATAAAGAGCAGGCTGATTATCGCTGTTTGCTGTATATACCTTATGTATAGCGGTATACTGACGTTTTCAAAGAGCTTTTACGTTGCTGTTGCAATAATGTTTGTCATAACATTGCTGTATATCTATCGGATAGGAAGAAGCAATAAGCTGATATTCATGATATTCTTTATACTTACTCCCATAATAGCGTACTCGGGATACTATTTGTATCAGAATTTTATAATTCCCGGAATATTCCAGCGAGTGACAGCTACAGTCGATTTCACCAGCGGAAGAGCTGCAATATGGAAGGCTTATCTTGAACTTATGCTGTCAAGACCCGATGTGCTTATATTCGGAGCAGGTGTGGATAATGCAAAGCAGCTTCTCATACCGTATTACGGGAAAGCTCAGGCGGCACACAATGTTTTTATCGAGCTGCTGTCAGATTACGGCATAGCGGGCTGTGTGCTTTTGTACATGATCTTTTCTGAAAGCCTGAAGAAATTCTTTGCGGACATAAAAGAACCTATGGGACTCTGCTTTATAATGTTTGCAGTCACAGCAATGTCGCTCTCGCTTTCTGCATATGACACCATATGCTTTGTTATACCTTTACTGTGTCTGCTGCCTGAAAAAGCGAATGAGGTGCATGAAGTTGAAAAGGGGAATGATAAATAGTATGAAAAGCAATATAAAGACAGGTATACTGACGTTCAATGATACTAATAACTTCGGTTCGCTTTTGCAGACATATGCACTGTATAAGGTCGTGAGCGAAAAGTATTCCGGCTGCGAGATCGTAAATTATCGCTGCAAGGAGCTTTATGACCGTGAGATACCTAAGCCCGTCACAAGGCTGAGAAGTGTCAGGGACATCTACCGCTATATCCGATATCACAGCAGACAGCAGAAGAAATACAGCAAACTGTGTGCGTTTGCCGAGAAGAATATGAAGATCTCACCTGTTCTTGACAAGAACAGCATTTCAGAATATTCCGCGAAGTATGACATGGTAATGGTCGGAAGCGATATTGTCTGGGGACTTGATATCACAGGTGAGGACTATACCTATTTCCTTGATTTCTGCAACGTGAAAAAGTGCGCATATGCATCAAGCTTCGGCTCGGATTATATACTCCGCGATGACAGAAGGGAAAAGGCAGGAGAGCTTTTAAAACAGTTCGATATGATAGCGGTGCGCGAGGAAGATGCCCGCGGTATAGTGGAAAAAATATCGGGGAAGAAGGCTGAGACCGTGCTTGACCCTACGCTGCTCCTCGACAGGGAAGCGTGGAAAAAGCATATTTCGCCGCGCAGGGAAGCCCAATCGTATATACTCACATATTTTGAAGACGAAAAAGGCGTTGTAAAGGATACGGCGGTAAAGCTTTCGGAGAAGCTGGGACTGCCTGTATATAATATCAGCAGCGGCAAGCCTATGAAGGGCGTGAACAATATAGCTGTATACAGCCTTGAGGATTTCCTTTCGTATATTTATTATGCTGATCTGGTAGTGACTGCCTCTTATCACGGCATGGCGTTTTCTGTGAATTTCGGTAAGGACTTTTATTACTTCAACAGGTGCCACAAGTCAAGAATGGACACTCTTGCTGATCTTATGGGGATAAAAGACAGGGAGCTTTTTGCGGGCAGAGATGTTGCCTACAGCAGTATGGATCATGATGCTGTAAACGAGAAACTGGAAATATGGCGTAAAAAGTCATATGATTATCTGGATAGGGTATTTGAATATGAAAAATGATCTTGTAGTTGACAGGGAGAGCTGTACAGGCTGCGGAATGTGCATGAGCATCTGCAAGAGGAACTGTATTTCGCTTGTCAAGGACGATTCTGCGGCGGTTTATCCTCATATAGATGCGCAAAAGTGCGTTTCGTGCTCGGAGTGCGTGAAAGTCTGTCCGTCGAACAGTATAAAGCCTGAAGTGTTCAGTCTGCCGCGAAGGGTATATGTGGGCTGGAATACAGATAATGACATAAGGAAAAATGCTGCTTCGGGCGGCATTGCATCTGCTTTTTATCAGTGTGCCTTTGATAATGGCTGGCTGGCTACAGGAGCACGTTTCACAGATGAACATATCTTGAGAATGGAGCTGTTTGACAAGGACGGCTTTACGCCTGCATACAGAAACTCCAAGTATGTTTTCTGCGAAACGGCAGAGGTGTACCCTGAAATTGCCGAAAAGCTCAGAGAGGGCAGGGGAGTGCTGTTCATCGGTCTGCCGTGCCACACAGCTGCGGTGAGAGCTCTTGCCGAAAGGGAGAATTGCTCTGAAAAGCTGATAACGTGTGATATCATTTGCCATGGAGTCGCACCTGCTGAGTACCTTTTACAGCATATTGATGCTGTTGCGGGAGATCATAAGAGCGTTGACAGGATATCTTTCCGCGATCCTGATTGGGAAACTTGGTCTTATATGTTCACACTCAGAAAAAAGGAAAAAGTTATCTATAAGAAGCGTGTTAAAAGCGGAGATACCTATCAGAACGGCTATCATTCGGCTCTGATATATAGAGAGAACTGCTACAGATGCAGATACGCAAGACCTGAACGCATTGCCGATATAACTATTGGCGATTTCTCGGGACTGGGTTCGAGAAAGCCCTATACAGGTGAGAGATATAATGTCTCCTGTATCATGGTCAATACCGATAAGGGAGAGCGTTTTTTCAAGGCAGCGTCGAAATATCTTGTATATGAAGAACGTCCTGCCGATGAAGCACTGAAGGTCGAGAAACAGCTTCAGCACCCTTCCGAGAGAACAGAAGCACATAATGTGTTTGTGCGTGAATACGCTGCGGACAGGGATTTTGACAAGGCTGTCAATAAAGCCATAGGCAGTCAGCTCTTTTCGGGAAAGATGTATGAGCTTTTCCGTATCCATGAGGTCAAGCAGTTACTGCGCAGTGTGAGGAGGCTTGTGATAAAGAAATAATGAGCAAAACTAAGGATCTTGTTAAAAATACGGGCATTATCGGCATAGGAAAGCTTAGTTCGCAGATAGTTACATTTCTGCTTTTGCCGCTGTATACCAGTATATTATCCTCTGCTGAGTACGGAACGGTCGATCTTATACTGTCGTATATACAGCTTCTGCTGCCGATAGTTAATTTGCAGCTCGATCAGGCGCTTTTCCGCTTCCTTGTAAACAAAAGGGAAGACCGCAGCGAATGCAGGACGATTATTTCGACCATGGCATTTTTCTCAGTCATACAGCTGGTCGTATACATAGGCATCTTCGGAGTAGTTCAGCTGTTCATAGACAACAGATATAAATGGTTCTTTCTGCTGAATATAATCTGCTCGGTCTACTCCTCCTTTATGTCGAACTGTTCCCGCGGACGCGGACATAATATGAGCTATTCCATACAGAGCTTTATCGGAGTTCTGATGAATATCCTGCTGAATATCCTGTTTCTGGTCTTTGTGAAGATGGGCGCAAACGGAATGCTGTTAGCATCTGCATTGTCCTCGGTTTGCTCGGGAACATACGGACTTTTCAGCAATAAGGCGTATAGCTTTTTCTCGCTTTCAGCCGTTGACCGCAGCAGGATAAAGGAGTTTTATGCATACTCTGTTCCGCTCATACCAAATCAGCTTTCGTGGTGGATAATGAAGGCTTCCGACAAGACGGTGATAAATATATTTGTGTCAATTGCCGCAAACGGACTTATCGCAGTTGCGTCAAAGTTTTCGAGCGCGTATATAATGGTCTATAATCTGTTCAACATGGCATGGGCTGAATCAGTAGTGCTGCATATAAACGACAAGGACGGCAAGCAGTATATTGAAAAAACGGTGAACTCAACGTTCAATATATTCTTCTGCCTTTGCATCAGTGTGATATCGTTTATGCCCTTTGTATACAGATTTTTTGTGCCGAATGCAGAATATTCCGACGCTTACGGACTTATCCCCATATACATGACAGCAGTCTTCTTTAATGTAATAGTCGGGCTATACAGCGCACTATACGTTGCGAATAAGGATACAAAGGCTATAGCCGTCACCAGCGGAGTTTCGGCAGCTGTGAATATAACCGCAGACTTGATGCTGGTCGGGGTGATCGGAGTATATGCAGCTCCAGTCTCCACAGCATTGGGATTTGCAGTGATAATGGTGTACAGGTATTTTCATTCGAGGAAGTACATGGTCGTAAAGCTGGAAATGAAGAATATCCTCGGAGCACTTGCTGTTGGAAGTCTTGTGATAGCGCTGTATTATATCAATTACACAGCAGCTAATATCCTTTCGGCAGCTGTAAGCGTGGCATACGCGCTGATATTCAACAGGGATATCATAAAAAGCTGCATAAGCACCATAAAAAAGCGAGCAGCGCGATAATACAGACAGCCGCCGCAGTCACTTAGTGACTGCGGCGGTGCTTTTATGATCTCTCAGGGAAAATGCCGAAAGCACAGAATACCATTCAGCTTGTTTATTTCAGCAGATTACGGAAGGTATTCGGCGAGCAGTTATAGAAGTTAGTACCGATGTTTGATGTTGTGGAGTTCCAGTAAAACTCTATGGTGCTGTATTTGCCGATATTGTCCATCAGCCAGGTGTTGCGGCTGAAAGCGTATTTATAGCCGCAGTTGAGGAGTCCCTGCAGCTTGCCCACACCCGAACCGTTTGCCCAGCTCTGGTCTGATATGCCCTGATTCACACCTGCTCCGATGCATATTTTCAGAGTATCGCCGTCGGATTTGAAGGCTTCAAATTTATTCTGACGGAAAGCGGAAGCTGTTGAGCCGTTTGCGGTTGTTATGAGGTCAGTACCGCCGCGAAGTCCGTCATAGACAGTGTTTTTTTCGTAGGTGTATGTCTTTTTGAAGTTGGTGAATGTACGGCTTCCGTTGATGTAAGTGCATTTAAGGTTTTTGAGTATCGTGTAGGTCGAAGAAGTCGAGTTCCCGAACATGATCGAGCCGCTTCTTGGCAGAACGCCCTCAAAATGCACCTTTGTGACAAGTCCGTCATAGCCGTTATAGTCCATCTTCAGAACGGGAGTGCTGAATGAAGTGGTTGAATCTGAGCAGGTGAACTTCATCTTCGGAACATAGCAGTCATACATTACAAGATCGCCGCTGTATTTGCTGCTGTTCTGATCGAATGAGTAGTTCTCAATGCCGAAGTCGTAGAACGGGTCTGCGCACTCGTCGGAAAAGAATGATGACTTGTCCTTGTTTTTGTTGTCGAAGAACTGGAGTGCCCAGTGTATCGTATCGGAGTATGCAGGGTTATTGTCGTAGCGCAGGCATACAGCACGGTCTGTAAGTGTGCCGTTTTTCTCTCTGACCTTAACGTATATCTTATCGGCATTGAATTTGGTCATATCAAGATAATCTTCTCTTGCAACGTGCTTGTTCAGGAGTGCGAACACGCCGTTGTAGATAACGTAATTATCAGCTTTAACAGCAACAGCATTTATTATGGAGTTAGCTGCTGCGTATTCGCCCTTGAAGGTGGGCAAGCCTGCCTGATTAGGCTTCAATTTCCAGTATACGCCTGAATCCTCGCCGTCATATATATTGTTAAGGTATGTGACATTATCCGAGGTCACATCATAAGCAAGAGCTGTCATATTTACAGGAAGTGCAAGAGCTGCTGCGGCGGATAATGCTGCGATAGTTTTGATAAGCTTTTTCATTGGTATATCCTCCGTAAAATATTAATAGAGAGCGCTGCGGACATTGCCTGCAGTGCAGTTGTAGAAATTGGTGCCCATACTTGCTGATGATGCATCTCGGTAGAACTTAACGTTTTTGACCTTTTTGAGCTGAGTTTTTATCCAGCTGCAGTTTCTTAATCTGTCACCGTGATTTTCAATAAATGATTTAAACTGATCTTTGCCCGGTGCTTCAGTAGTAGTAAACAAATGGTATTTTTGGAATTCGAGCTTTCTGCCGATGTAGAGGCTAAGTGTTGTACCATCTACTCTGGCACAGATAAAATCGCCATCATAGAAAGCGGCCTGATTATCTGCTTCGATCTCGGTAAGTAATCCTTCATCAGTTATAAATCCCTGATAATTTGTATGAGTATAATCGGAAATGAATGATGATACGCAGTCATTTTTATTTATCTTTACTGTTCTCCTGAATTTATTTGTGGAGTATACAGCATTTCCGCCGCATTTATAAATGACTTGGAGATTGTTGAATATGGTGTAATCGAGAGTTCCCGGGACAGAGGTTCCGAAAGCGAGATATTTGTCCTTATAAGGATTGAGTATATGGAACTTTATTTTTGTGCGGAAGCCCATACCGTTTTCCTTAGTTTCAAGAACAGGCTCATCAAAATCTATGATAATAGGAGCATCGCTTCCGAAATCCAGACCGGAAAGGTAATAATCGTCCAGATAAAGGTAGCCTTCGTAGCAGCTTCCCGGGAGACTTACAAGATCACTCATATATAATTTGTTGAGTATAGTGTGGTTTACATCATATTCACTGAGCATTCTCAGACCGTAATCCACAACATAATCATCTGTTCCGGGGACAGCAGACGGCTCATCAGGGAAAACATCGTCCCATGAGTTGTTGTTGTATTCCAGGCAGAGCGCAAGGCCAGCGTTTTTTAGACAGAGCTTATCCACATATTTTTTAGCGTTTGCGATAGTTGCAGATGTTGCAACGTCCTTGTCAAGGAGACCGAGCATATGTCTGTTGCCGAAGGGCTCGCCGTTTACGTCAACAGGTACAGATAATCTGAAAGAATCCTTTGTATCAAGGAAGGATTTTTGGAACATTGGAAGATTGTCCTGAAGAACATGAGTGTTCCATGCAATACCTCTTAATGAAAAAACGCTTGAGGTGCTTGGAAGAGTATTTTTCAGTTCATAGCTTCTTGTTTTTTTTACGTAGTCTGCCTGAGATACATAATAAGCTGATGCGGTGAGATTTGCAGGGACAGCAATAACTGCCATAGTTGAAAGTGCTGCGATAGTTTTGATGAATTTTTTCATGATAATTTTCCTCCGTTTATAAGTTATAATATAGATTCCTTTGTTTATATTTATCAGACTGTAAATTGGATCAGGGAAGAAAAAACTTCCCTGATTCAATATAATTATTAGCCGTTGTTAAGTCTGTAGAGAAGGTCGCTTGCATAGCAGTTATAGAATGAACTGTTGCTATAAGAATTTGGTGTTGCATCAGAATAGAAATAAACACGAGTTGCCGTGCTCAGCTGACTTCTTAACCATCTGCAATGACCTAATTCATCTCTTCCCATGGTTCTGAAGAATGCGTTGAACTTTGTAATACCTGTTGAAAACCAGTCATTATTTTTGCGACCATCTAAATAGACATCTTTTAAATAATGGTCGTATTTCTTGCCGATATAGATGTAAAGTGTATTGCCGCTGCGTTTTGCAGCAACGAAATCGTTATTTTCAAAGTATTTTTTGTCGCTTCCGCTAACTTCTCTGAGCAGATCATCAGGATATTCATAGCATCTTATAAGTCCCTGATATCTGTTATTTCTTTCATAGAATTCGCTCTTTGGGATAGAAAGCTTTTTATTTCCGTTTGGAACATTGCTGTAGGAGTCAATATAATTATACGGTGTTCCGCTGCCATTGACGGTAGCCTTTAAGCCTGTCATGATATTATAAGTGTTATTGCCTGATGTAGAAACCGTTGATAAGCCGAGCAATGTGGTCTTTTCTATTTCAGGGTTTCTGACAATGAATTCAACCTTTGTACGGAAGCCTATACCATCAGGATTCGGTTCAAGAACAGGTTCATAGAATGTAGTATAAGGATCGGTGCTTGTAAGCTTCAGACCTGCTACATAATAATCCTCCAGATACATATAACCTCTGAAGAAGCCGTTTTGTTTGATATAGTTATAGTTAAGGTTAGTTGTATCGCTAAAAGTGAACTTATTGAAAATATCCTGTAAGTACGGACCTTCGAGCATTCTCAGACCATAATCACACAGTGAGTTATCTATATCCTCCTCATACTCCGTTCCTGTTAAGGAATCTCTGCCTGAGTTGTCTTTGTATTCCAGTACAAGAGCATAATAACGTTTATCTTTTTCTGTTTTTGCACTTCTAACAGAGAGATTGTCTACATAATGCTTTGCATTCTGTATATTTTGAGTTGAAGCAATATTATCGTAAAGAAGTGCAAACATATCACATGGGCCGTATTCTTTTTTGTTTTTGTCAACGGTTGCATAGTATGTGTATTTGCCTCTTGAATTAAGAAGCCTGTCTGTTAATATCGGCAGTCCGTCCTGATTGTTATCATATTCCCAGCGCTGACCTCTTCCCGCTGATGTATCATAGTTTATCAGCGGATTAGATGAGTTGGCAGGGCTTGCAGGATAAGCAGATGCGGTGAGATTTGCAGGAACCGCAAGAACTGCCATAGTTGAAAGTGCTGCGATAGTTTTGATGAATTTTTTCATGATGTTTTCCTCCGTTTATATAAATTATATTATCAGCCGTTGTTAAGTCTGTAGAGAAGGTCGCTTGCATAGCAGTTATAGAATGAACTGTTGCTATAAGAGTTTGGTGTTGCATCAGAATAGAAATTAACACGAGTTGCTGTGTTCAGCTGATCTCTTAACCATCTGCAATGACCTAATTTATCTCTTCCCATGGTCTTGAAGAATGCGTTGAACTTTGTGATGCCTGTTGAAAACCAGTCATTATTTTTGCGGCCATCTAAATAAACATCTTTTAAATAATGGTCATACTTGTCACCAATATAGATGTAAAGTGTATTGCCGCTGCGTTTTGCAGCAACGAAATCGTTATTTTCAAAGTATTTTTTGTCGCTTCCGCTAACTTCTCTGAGCAGATCATCAGGATATTCATAGCATCTCATAAGTCCCTGATATCTGTTATTTCTCTCATAGAATTCGCTGTTTGGGATAGATATCGTTTTCTTTGAAACCCTTCCGATATTGCTGTAATTTTCAATGGCGTATGAATTTGTTCCGCTGCCGTTGCAGGTTATCTTCAAACCTGTCAGGACATCAAAGTTTCGTGTGCCTGCTGTGGAAACAGTTGATGAACTGAATAATATAGTCTTCTCTATTTCAGGTTTGCGTATATGGAATGCGATCTTTGTTCGGAAACCTGTTTTTTTCGGTTCGAGTACAGGTGTATCAAACGTTGTGTACGGATCGGAGCTTGTGACTTTAAGTCCTGCGATATAAAAATTGTCAAGGTAAAGATAACCTGTATATGTGTTGTATTGTTTAAAGTAGTTGTAGTTAAGATCGGACAGATCACTCGTATAGAACTGGTCGAGAACGTGAGTTAAATATGGACCCTCAAGTGTTCTCAGTGCATAATCAAAATATTCATAGTTCGGAGTAATGCTTGGTCTGTTTCGGTGTGAATCCACCTTTGAATAATTATTATACTCCATACAAACAGCGTAATAGCTCTTATTACCCTTAGAGCTTCTTACAGAGATGTTGTCAACATAAGGCTTTGCCTGCTGTATGCGTGATGATTCGGCAATGTCGCGGTGAAGGATCGCAAAAAGAGCACCTGCGCCGTATTCACGTCCGCCTGTCACTGTAGCGTAGTATGTGAATTTTCCTTTTGAGTCAAGATAGTCCTTGAATAATACAGGGTTATCGACCTGTTCGAGTCCGCCCCATGTGAATCCCGCTCCACCGTAGGTGGATTCATTGATGATCGGATTGTTTGGGTAACCCGCCCTGATATCGGTTGCACTTGCTGTGAGATTTGCGGGAACAGCAAGAACTGCCATAGCTGAGATCGCTGCGATAGTTTTCATGACCTTTTTCATAATAAATTCCTCCAATAATTTGTTTTTATATTTTATGCTTTACGAAAACTTTTTATCTCGTTTCCGTAACAACAGTTTATCATATTGTACAAAAGATTTCAATAATTTGCGACAAAACGTTGTATTTTGCGACGAAAGGCTGAATATGACGACGAAATGTACAAAAATTGCACTAAGCTGCCGTTTCTGTGACAAATGGGCAAATTTGACTGTTCGTCTGTAAAAATGTACACTTCGTCGTAAAAAAATGGCGTCTTATCCGCGACGAACTTGACAACAATTTTATATCTGTGATATAATTATTTTGCGATAATTAGGCGCAGGAGGGCGTTCTTATGTCATTACACAAAGCAATCGCAATAATTTTTTCGGATTTCAAAAACGACTATAATGACGGATACATCATCGGAATACAGAATCAGGCTAACGCTTACGGCTATCGCACATTTACTTTTTCTATGCCACAGACCAGCGAATTATACACAAACAGTGAAGAATGGGTGTATGAGCTGATAGACTATGACCGATATGACGGCATTATTTTTGTTGAGCACACTTTTTCCACTCATAAAAGCCTTATCCCGCCTATAGAGAGGGCTCTGCGGGAAAATTGCCGCTGCCCTGTGGTGGTGATTGGCGGATCGAATACCTTGCCGAATGTGATCGGAATGGAGAACAGGCACAATTTTGAGAAAGTGGTAGAGCATCTTATCACTGTTCACGATTGCCGCTCAATTTACTGCCTCGGCGGCGAAAAAAGCATCGCTGACGAACGTATTGACGCATTCATCAGAGTGATGAAGCGCCACGATCTCCCGTGCGGAGATGAGAACCTGCTTTACGGAGGATACTGGATATCAGGTGCAGAGGCTCTGGCAAAGGATATAGCCTACGGTACTGTTGAAAAGCCTGATGCCATTGCCTGCCTTAACGATGAGATAGCATACGCGCTGATAAAGCAGCTGTTTTTTGTGGGCTTGCGTGTGCCTGAGGATATCCTTGTTACAGGTTTTGATGATTCGTCCTATGCGTCCAACAGCGCGGTTTCCATTACGACGTATACTGCGGATACTCCTTTTTGCGGTCAGAGAGCTGTTACGCTGCTCCATTCGCTCATAACAGGGAATGAGATCGAGCAGATCAAGCAGAAGAAACATTGTGTCATCACGGGTGACAGCTGCGGCTGCGGAAGAAAGAGCAGGCTTAATGTCCGTGCAAAACTGGACGAGCTCCACAAAATGGAGACAGCCAATATGGAGTTCAGAAACAGCTGCTTTGAGGAAAAGCTGTACAAGGTCAATTCGCAGGAGGAGCTTTCGCTGTTCATAAAGAACCACAAATACCTTATCCGCAATCAGATAAGCGTGAGCGTAAACCTTATGGAGCAGGAAGACGAAGATGCCAGATGCATATTCCTGAAGGACTACCTTATTAACGGCGAAACGGCGGATTTTCGGGCTAAGAATATATATCCCGATATGTTTTCCTTTGGAGCTATACAGAATATCCATGTTCTTCCGCTGGTTTTTGATAAGAGAGTGTACGGCTTCATGACCATTGGATATGCCGATCCGAATGTCTATACGCTCCACGCAAAGCAGTTCGCAAACAGGATAGCGATAGGTGCGGAGATACTTCGGGTGCGTCAGAATTTGGCAGAATCCGACAAGCTCCGACACAGCGAGATGCAGATCGACATTCTGCCGCAGGGAATAGATGCGAAGAAAATTGCTGCTGCGATAATGGTCATAAATAAGGGTTCAATGACAAAGGTGCCGCTGGAGAATATCCTTTACTTTGAATCGGGCGAAAAGAAGGTATATGCTGCAATGAAAAGCGGTAAATACGAGATAAAGCAGCGTTTGTTCGAGCTTGAAGAAATGCTTGCCGAGAGAAACTTCCTTCGCATTTCACGTTCTGTTATTATAAATATGAACAAGACTGTAGGATATAAAAACGGGTTCAACCGAACACTTCTCGCTGTATTGTCCAACAAGGAGGAACTCCACGTATCAAGGACATACGGCGACAGCTTCAAGAAGAAGCTTGAGGAATACTGATAATGCGCAAACCGCTGCTGATAAGCGTGATGCTCATATAGATGATCTACATGGGATCATGGGGGACACCTTTCTGAGGAGATGTTCTCCCCGATATCTCACGTAAAATTATCTGTATAAGCACCGTGCTCATTCAGCAGCGTTTTTTTCGTGAGAAGCTCTCGTCATAGTTGTCAAAAAAAGTTGTCATGCCAAATTACACATAATTTGCAGTAAAATTGCAGATGGACAAAGCGGAAAGTTATAAAGGATTTGCATACAACTTAGCGTATAAATGATATGAACAAATATTAAACAAAAAATAAACTTTCACGCGCGTAAAACGAAATTCACAGCGTTTTGGCTGTTAAAATGTACAAAAATATTCAAAAAAGTTGCAATTTTAGGTATAATCACTTTACAAGCAGTTCCCCCCCATGATATAATAAGACATAAAATTTATTCTTAGTATCAGCATAAAACTGATATCAAAAATGCAGAAAAGGGGGGCTGCCATAAAGTGAGTACGATCGCAAAAGAAGTGACAGGCAACAATATTAGTAGTAAAGGATTTCGCATATATTCAGTAGCGCGAAAGGTCTTTATATATTGCCTGTCCGTTTTTATTGTTGCTGTCGCAATTTTCTTTGCAGCAGATAAAAGTCCTAAAAAGTCGATGTTTGGTTTCAGGTATTACACAGTACTGACCGATTCTATGGCACCTGAATTTTCAAGCGGAGATATGGTCTTTGTCAGAGTAGTAAATGCGAATAAAATAAAAGAAGGTGACATTATCACTTTCAATCCTTCAAGCGGAAGTGATGCATATCTTACCCACCGAGTTACTGAAAAAATAACTGACTATCAGGGCACAGGCGTAACTTGCTTCAGAACGAAGGGTGACGCTAACAATACCGACGATTCATTTCTTATCGACGAGAGCAGAGTGATTGGCAAGGTAAAGTTCCATGTGCCAAAATTAGGGGTAATGGTCAGATTTGTTCAGCTTAGGTGGTACTTTATCCTGCCGTTGGTCGCGTTGATGTTCGTATTTTTTAAGATGATGAAGTACTACTTCGATTTAAAAAGCAAGAACGACAGTGCCCAGACACAACAAAGTATAAAGACAGAATAAAACAAAAATAGGAGGATCGAGTATGAATAATGACGTTTCCAAGAAGAAAAAAACTTCAAAAGAAAAGCGAGTGCTTATTGGTGCGCTTTGCGTAGCAGCTGCTGTTGTTGCAGGAAGTACCTTCGCATGGTTCACAAGTACTGATGAAGTAACCAATAAGCTGTCGGCATCAGGCGATTACGGCGTAGCTATTGCCGAAGACTTCACACCGCCAGAAGACTGGATACCTGGTCAGTCTATCAAGAAGGCAGTTACCGTAGTTAATACAGGTAACGTAGACGCATTTATAAGAATGTGGTTTTCGGGTACTATGAGAAAAGTTACCGAAACCGATTCCGGTACAACTTTAGATGATTTTGCCTCTGCTACTTTGACAACTTCAAATTTAGGCGGTAATTTCAAGTACACGGACGGAACAAATTTCTACAGACAGCTAAGTGATAGTGAACGTAAAATAATGCAGACAGGTGAACTTGCATATGCAGGCGGTGCCTATAAGTTTACATCAAATGCGGCAGGTTCCTCAGAGGAAACAGGTGCTGCATATACAGCTTCTGATGTGGCTGTAAGATTAGTAGACAGTGACACGTTTGAGCCTACAGGGGATGGACTCTTTATTTTCAGAAGAGTTAATTCCGCAACAGATGGCGTAGAGTATAGCGGCTATCTTAGAAAAACAATTGGCGATGACAAATGTTATTTTGCTCTTACCGATAAAACTGTTAAATCAGGTGGAGGGGCAAATCAGGACAGACAGGTATTTATCAAGGGGCTGACAGGTTTAACAGGCGCAACACTGATAAATAAAATAAAAGATGACACAACACTTTCTATACGTACAGCAACGCAATCTACAGTTGCTAACAGCGGTCTTACCTGGACATATACGGTTCCTACAACAGCTGCTGATTCGCCATTTAACAATACACATCCATATCTTACAGCGTCAATTGCAGGAGCTGCAGCTGGCTCTCAGGATGCATCTATCAAGATCAATGTTGAACTTGAGAATATCGGCGACGGTACAGCGCCTGATGAATGGCAGCACTTTGATAACACAGGTGCAAAGCATACATTCTATTATACTAATGATCTTGACAGCTCAAATGATTCATCAAAGCTTGTTGCAAATGTACAGCTTGATAAGGGACTTAAAGAAGGCGCTTATGTTGCTTTTGACTTTGACTTTGATGTACATCTTGATTCTATCCAGATCGTTAAGGATACTGATAATAATGAACTCGATACACCTGTTAGCGGTGCTTCCGGTTGGGGAATTGCAGATGGCGCAAATGCAACAGCAGCTAAGGGTACAGCTACCAATAGCGGCAAGGAGATCAGCGCAGTTAAATGGTCATAATAATCAATAATAATCAACTTACAAGTAACTGATTAACGAAAAGGAGGCGGTTTAATGAGTTTGAAACGAAAAGTATCAACACTTGTGAGCTGCCTCCTGCTGTTTTCGTGCAGCACGATAAACGCTTACGCTGAAACTGCCCTGCCAAAGGGTGCAGTCAAGGGCTTGCCCGAAAAACTGACTGCCATGGACTCCGAGGGCAAGGCGGTAAACAGCGAGAGCGGCGAGTATTTCTTCTCCGTCGATGATATGGTTTTCGGCGAGACATACTCAAAGGACGTTCAGCTTATGAACCTCCGCGACGATCAGGCATATAACATCTATCTGCACACAGAGCCTATATCGAGAAGCGGCGATATAGACCTTGAAAAAGGGTGTGTCTGCAAGTTTTATCTGGACGGCAAGGAAGTTTACAGCGGCGATGTCAACGGCAAGGGAAACCTTGATCTCACGCAGGAAGCTCTCGACCTCGGCAATTATAAGCCGGGCGACTCTCATACCCTCAAATGCAGCGTTTTGTGGAATGACGCTTCATCTGTGGACTATTCTCAGAGCAGCAAAAGAGTCGTCAGCACTGACGGCACTAAGGTGCTTAAAGAGACAAAGGGGCAAAACTACGGCGAGATCGAGTTCAAGTGGATATTCTATGCTGCTGTTGACGAGAAATTTGTTCCGCCGCACACAGGACTGCTTGCTGTTAATGGACGCACATGGCTCTACTGTATGGCTGCTGTAGCATCAATGATATTACTGATGCTGCCGCTTCTGTTCAGGCAGAAAAGGAAGAAGAAGCACGCATGAAGACAAAGATAATAGCTGCGGCGGCGTTACTGCTCGCGGCAGCAGGGGCGTTCTGCGGAAGAAGGTATTATACGACAACTTATCTCCCGCAGAAACGCCTTGATGATGCAGTTAAAAAACAAGAGGAGATCATTGCAGGGATCAGACCCGATGTAAGGGCACTTGCCGCAGCTTCGGGCGAAACCCCTGCCGATCCTCTTGAATACTGTGAAAATGTGAATGATGACATAGTTGGGTGGATCACCATTCCCGATACAAATATTGATCTTCCGATAGTGCAGGGTGAGGATAATGATTTCTACCTGCACAATGGAGTGGACGGACAGTACAACTATGAACTTGGCTGTCCGTTTCTTGATTATAGGTGCAGCCGCGATCTCAGCGGACTGAATTCGATAGTTTATGCCCATAATATGGAGGGCAGGCAAATGTTTGCCGATATCCCGCTTTTTCGTGACGAAGCTTTTCTGGAGGCTCACAGCAGCGGAGTTCTGACTCTTAAAGACGGTCAGCACAATGTCAGGTTTTTTGCTTACCTGAGCCCCCTGAGTACATCGCCGTTATACAACACGGTATTTGTCTCGGAAAGCGAACGCAGGGAGTACACAGACTTCCTGTTCAGATCAGCAGATCATACATCATTTTTTACAGCTGAAGAACTCAGCGGACGTGAGGAGCTGCGGCTTCTGCTTCTCTCGACCTGCACCTTTGAGACTGACGAATCAAGGGGAGTTCTTGCAGGAATAATAGAATAGCGCATAGATATGAAAACACATTATTTAAAACGCATACTTAACGCAGTATATATGATAGTTTCTACGGCTGTTATAGTGACGGGCATCATAGTAGTGGTGCTGTACCTGTGCGGCATACGCATCTTCAAGGTGAGGTCGGGTTCTATGGGAGAAGCTGTCCCGCTCGGAAGTTTATGCTTTGTGAGCACTTACAGTTCGTATGAGAATATAAGTATCGGAGATATAATCTCTTTCCGTTTAGGTGATGATGTCATGGTAACTCATCGTGCAGAGGATATCACGGCAGACGGCGTGATGACCAAAGGGGACTGCAATGAGGGTATTGACCCCGATCCCGTTACCAGGGACAATTACATCGGAAAGACAGTATTTGCCATACCGTACCTCGGTGAGTTCCTCAACTCGCTGAACTCTATTACAGGACGTGTGATACTTGTATTTTTTGTTATTGCTATCATTATTTCAGGACGTTTGTTCAGAGGCGGCAAAATAGAGAGCTGAAGGAGCCTTCTGAGACAGGAAGGGGGGATATCATGCGTTTTATAGCTGAATTTTTCCATAAAAGAAAGCGTCAGAAAATAACTGTTATAGCAGCTCTTCTGATAGTTTATTCTGTTGCTTCCGCAGGTATCTTCTCATATTTTCATGGCAGCGATCAGGTTACAAACAGGTTTTCTGCTGAAAAAAGCGCTGCATCTGTTACAGTTTCAGAGCCTTTGTGGACTGCAAGAGGACAGAAAATGGCAGGAGCTATGGAAGCAGGAATGGTCATACCCAAAGACCCGAAGGGACTCAATAACGGAGATGAAGAACTGTATATAAGACTTAAAATGACGATAGAGCTTGATCCGATCAGCGGAAATCTTACATCGGGTACCGATAATGCTTCCACAGGCGAGCTTGGCATACCGACAAATGAACGAAGAAACAAAGGCATACTCGATGCCATAAAGATAAATGAAGCCTCATTGTTTACCAATACAGGGGCAGCTCTTGACTCATGGGGGTGCAGTCACGGAGATTATGTATGGACGGAAGAAGGACAGGACCTTTCAGGGGATATGCTCGTGTTCTATTTTTACTATACAGCAGGCGAAAAAAAAGGTGAAGATGATATCATGAAGCTTGTGATGCCCGGTGAGAGCACAACTGAGCTGTTTACGACCATAGAGCTCCCTGTATACAAGCACGAATTTCTGGGAGTATTCGATCAAAGCTTCAGGATAAATATACAGGCTGAGGCTGTTCCTGCATCAAATTATACTGAAGCACCGACGGTAGAAGAGATTATTACTTATTTCAACAGCAATTGATGTTATATGAGGGGTTGACGGTTTATGGAGAACAACTTTGAGACTAAATATAAACCTCTTGGTACGAGGTTATTTGCCGTATTAACGGCTTTTATAGCAGGACTCACCTTTGTTGGTGATCCTGCTTTCTCTGCAAAAGCAGAAGAGATGCCTGCGGAGATCGTCGGGGAACTTCTCGGCGATGAGAGTATTCCCGAGTACTCTTTTGATGAGACAGACGATGTTATTGTGGATGATTTCCCGGAGGTCACGGCGAGCTATGTCCCTATGAGTGATGAGGAGCAGGCAGAAATAACAAAGGCGCTTTTCATTTCAAATATGAAGGAAGTCGACCTCAAAGACGGCGAAACAGGATTTGTGCAGATCAGTGATTCAGGTGATATAGCTGAACAATCAATGAAGACGTACATTTTGCAGTATGTTTTTACATCGTCCGAGCAGCAGGAAGGCGATACTGCTCACTATATAGAGCGTTCTGATAATTTCATCATAAAAGGCAAGATAACTGTAAATACCGAGCATATCCTTGAAGCAGGACACATGGAATTCAGACTGCCGAGGCATCTGCTTCAGCAAAGAAACGGCGGATACTGCGAGATATCCAGTGTTGCGGTGGGTGAGTTCCCTGTAATACCCGTAAAAGATGAAAATGGTATTTATCAGATAGGTGAAAACTATAGTCCAAGTATGGCAGTATTCAATTATTATATTGATAATGAAACCGATGAGTATGTTTTCATCAATTATGGTACACTTACAAGTAATGCAGCTGTAGTAGAGGTAAGCTATAACAAGGTCGATGTATTTGAAGTCAGAGACAGCACTGAATGGAGTATTAAACCATCAGCCAAGCTTGTATATTTTATTGAAAAGACAGGTCATCTTTATGTTAATGGTTCTCCTGTTTTGGACGTTGGAGGTGAGCCGCTTTACCTGACACAGTGTATGTGTAATGACGAATACCTCTATATGAGTTCCGCAGAAGAGGATACCTCAAAAAACAAACGTATAGTATATTATGATTCAAACGGAAACCCGAAGTATGTATATGAAAATTCAAAAAACTGGTATTCAATAACAGGCGTGGAAGGTGTGCATTCTGCCGAGTGGCTCGTTACCGGACGCGACCCGATGACAGAAGATTTCCCTGTAATTACGGTATGCTATGATACAGAAGAAGTTAACAGAGAAATTGACAACGGCATTTCAGGCAAGATTAAAACAGATGTAACACTTGATTCTGTCACAAAATATCCCGAGAGCAATAACAGCAGCGGTTACGGTGCTCAGCTTTACACAAAGGGACAGATGAGCAAGTACATCAACGTCAATAATCTGCCTTCCGAGGTGCTTAGCGGAAATAAACTCAGCGATGATTATATCTATACCTGCTGGAGAGTGTACACAAAGGGCACTTGTACGCAGCCGTGGTCTATGCTTTTACAGGAAACCCCGAAGGCAGCAAGTTTTGTTTCCGGTACCGCTGAGGTAGTTAAGGACGGCAGCGGTAATATAGTTTATAATGATGTTCCCGGTGCTATCGTTCTCGGCGTTTCGACCATGCTGCCTAACAGCTACAGCAAGCGTACTGACAGCAAAGTCGGCAGTAATTCCTCAGACATAACACGACTTAAAAGTTATGTTGATATTGATAATTGGTCGGAAATGGGCGACTGGTGGTATGTTGCGGATACAAATACCGAGATGCGCGGCTCATTCGGATTGCAGAGCGTTATCAAGGAGCATAAATTCAATTTGGGCTACTATGTGGTGGTTGCCTATCCGAGAAATGAACTTTCATCTTACGGCGATGGCGAGTCTGAACAGTATCCGCCGCTCAAAAACGAAGTTATTGTACACCTTTATTCAAGAGATGACGCAGTTGACCAGTATGCAGGAAGTGTGTCGAACGATAATATCGTCTACAAGAAGTTCGAGTGGAAGGGCGGAGAATATTACGTTCACACTTATAAGCGCGTAGATGGCGAATGTAAAGACGGACTTCTGAGCGTTTATGATAATCTTGCCGCAGAACCGGGAGCAGACGGTTATATCGGTGATATATGGTTCCATGAAAGCTATCGTATCGGCGGATACAAATGCTGCCATAATACAAAAGATTATTCTTATGAGGAAGGTAAATATTATAAAGTCGTGAATACTGACGATGTTCTGACCGCTCAGCCATACGGCGAAGTAAAGTACAACGGCGAAATAAAGCGAGTATACGGAGTTCCGAAGGTTCTCGACGGAAGTGATTATTTCTACAGCAAGGCTGTTCTGACTATCTCGGAGTTTGAGGTAGATCCCTATGAGGACTACGTTTATGCCCTTGATGATGAGGCAGCTGCTCAGAAAATTTTACCTGATAACAGCAAGAACCGTGACTGGATCGTTTACGGCTGGTATGAAGACAGTTCAGACTGGGTACCGATAGACCTCACAAAATACGGTTGTGAACATTCAACTCTTTCTGTTCAGGATTATGTCAAAATGCGCGGAAAGAGCGATCAGCTGAAAATTACTTTTAATTTCAAGGATAAGGGCGAAAAATGTCCATACCGATTAAAGGTAGAGCATAACAGCATAGCTTACAACACAAGAATGAACTGGGATCTTGAAACTCAGCTAAAACTTGATTCATCAACGTTGAACGAAACAGGTATCCGCAGCAAAATGTATTTTGATGACGGTACTCCGGTGACTTCCGGTGCGACATATGAAATGTTCAGGATAAGTCTCAGGAACTATTCCGCAACAAAGTCTACAGTATATGACGAAAAAAAGGGCGGAGTACAAGGTGATATGATAGATCACTACGATAACGGTGGAGGGACTTATCAGAATATCGCAGGCTTGGCTGACAGAACTCTTGTAAATGCCAACAGATACCAGTTTGTGGATATGAGTAAGTTTTATTCAGGCGGACCTTTGTATAGGCAGAAAGACAACCTTACAAAGAGTGCTCTTGGTACAAAACTGCTGGAAACAGAAGGTACTCTTGAAAGCCCATACGGAATATCAGAGTATCTTCCGCTGAAATATATCAACGGCGATCAGACATTTGGATCTTTAAATGATTTTGTTGAGGCAAACAGACACGTTTACCGCGATCATGCAGCTATCGACATTTCAATTCTCGAAAACGATGCCCGTGCTGATAAGTTTGCAAGCTGGGAAAACGATACCCAGAACGGTCAGGTAATAATGACCTATACTATCTCGGGCTACGAGGGCTACAAGCTTTCAAAGGAGCTCCGTCCGCTGATAGAGAGTATGGGAGTTGCAGCGCCGCCGCAGCGCCAAAAAGTAATACTCTACGATCTTCTGCCATACGGAGTGAACTATTACGGCTTTGAGGAGCCCATAGCAGGCAAGCTCACCACTACTCAGATAGGCGATCCCGATGCGGAGAGCATATCATACGATGACGTTGATGAGTTCGTTGATACGTGGGACAACAGTAAGATTAAAATTACAAAGATAGATGTCAAAGAGAACTGGAATGATTCGGGACGAACAATGGTGGCGTTTACCGTTGATTTCAGAGACAATAACGCTATAATGACGGACAGCAACTGGTTCGTTGGCTGCGGTATCAGATTCAAGGGCTATGTTTCGTGGGATAACTATGGTCCTGCAAGAGAAAAGGACAATATTTTCGCATATACTGTTGAAGAAACTGATGACAAAAACGGCGGCAATCTTTACGGTAAATTTACAGGTACCAACGAGTCGCAGGTATATGACGGCGCAGGAACTTACGTACCGAATACTGTTTCGAGTGCGGATTATTCTCCTTTCGAGGGCGAAACATTAGACCATACTAAAGGAACTCCTGATGCTCGAAACCGTCTGTACGGTCACGCAAATGATATGGAAAATATCACTATGGCGCGTACTATCGGTATAAAAAAGCTGGTAAGAGCTGATAAAAATACATATGCCGAATATGAAAAAGAGATAGGCGTTCCAAAAGGAGAGGATTACACTTATAAAATACACATTGATAAATCCGCTCAGGGAGCTGTCGGTAATGTAGTAATATTCGATAATGTCGAGAGAATGAGCGATGAGCACTACGGTGGGCATGGTGTGTTCCATGGAGTTGACCTTAATGAGGTATTCCTGAAATTTTCAGGTTTGGAATCCCAAACAACGATATGGTATTCAGAGAGCCGAAATGCTCCGAAAGTGCTTTATGGAACTCCGGGAGCATATTCGCTTACAGGTGATGAATCAGAAATAGCAGAGTGGTCTTTTGAGGAAGCTAATAATTTGTCGACTGATAAATGGGTCAAAAGCTCGGAGTATGTAGGCAGGACAGAAGATGTAAAAAGCATTGCAATAGATTTTGGCGATCATGTTTTTGAAGGTGAAGCTATTATCAATGTCTACATTAAAATTAAAGCTCCTACAGGAGATGAAAAATTTGCGCTCAATCAGGCATCATATTACTTCCATGATTATAAAAAATCAGGTGATGATTATGTGCTGTCTACAGAGGAAGGTGCATATGAATACAGCAACAGTGAGATAACAGCTGTCACATACGGCGACAGAAAAACGCTGAACATTGTGAAAAACGTTATAGGTAAATTTCCTGAAGAAGTTGCCGAACAATTTACCTTCATTGTTACATCGAAACTTTATTACTATAATAGCAGTACTGATGAGGCTTCTAAAGACTATGATTTTTCAAATATCGGGTATAAACTGTTCAAAAAAGGTGAATCGGAAGATGACAAACTGATCCATGCCACAAACTCAAACGGTGAATTCACGCTTAACGGCGGAGAAAAAGCTGAATTTTCGGAGGTGCCGTCAGTCAGCGCTCTCGGAGGAGCAGCAGCGGGGTACGATTTTGACAACTATAGGATAATCGAGAAAAGTGCTCCTTATTTTCTTAGTGTGGAGAGCGTTTCATCAGGCGGTACAGAGACCGCAACATTCAATAACTACTACAGACCTGTCATATATCTGACAAAAAAGACCAAGGGAGTTCCCGAGGGCGTTGTTCCTGATGATACTGAATTCAGCTACAGGATAAAGATATACGATAACATGAGTTCAACTCCCGACGTTCCGATAACTTTTTCAGATGCAGAGGGCGGCTATAAGCTTCTCAGCAAAACAGGTTCGGTAGATGCAATACGTTCTGACAATACACTGTACTGGTATAAGGTTTACGGAAGTGCAGGCTGGTATGATATCCCGAACGGCTGGAAGATCAAAAATGATTCGTCAAGTCTATATAATACCACAGGTTCTGCTTTTGATCTTTCTGACAGCAGTTTTACTGTAACATTTGACACTAATACAACAAATACCGTAGCCGTACCGATATACATTCAGCATAAAGTCAGCGGTGAAGATGTGGGAATGTTATATGAAGAAGACGGCGAACTTAAAGCACGTTACCGTTTCGAGATAGAAAAAGTTCCTGAAGATGACTGGTATTGCTCATCTCCGAAAAGCGGCAAATACAGCGGAGAGCTGGGAACAGGTGAGAACTCTTTTATCTGGACGAACAATTATATGTACAAGGAGCTCCTCGTAAAGAAGACTGTTACTCATGCTCCTTCTGCATCAGCACTTGCAGACCGGACGTTCACTTTCAAGCTCACAAAGGGCGATGACCCATATCATGAATACAAATCAGGAAGAAGCGTTGCATGGAACCTTTGCAAGATGTCTCCGCAAGGAGAGATAACTCCTCTGACAGGCGAAGGCAAGAGCGGAACAGTCGGGGCGGACGGAGTATTTGCTGTAAAAGACTGCGGAAATCCTGCCGACAGCACGGGCGATGTATACGTTATAAAGCTCAGCTATTTGAAGCTCGATGAAGGCGGAAAGGATACAAAATTCACGGTAAGCGAGATCGAGCTCAACAGTGATTACAGAGCTCTGAAAGAAAGCGATACTGTGACGGTCAAGGGCAATTCCGTTATTACAAATGCAAATATCGAAAACGACTATCTCAAGCGTGATATCACCGTCAGAAAGATAGTTGCAGCAAGCACTATACCGTCCGGCGACAAGGCATTTACCATGGTGCTTTGCCGTGAAGGCGCGGATTCGCTCCCAGGTTCAAATCTGACAGGCAAGGTGATCGGCAAGGACGGAAAATCAGGAGTAAATATAACAGCTGTGCCTGCTTCTGCTCCTGCTTATGGCTGGACATTTAATATACACGAGGGCGAGAGCGTAACGTTTGAGGACATTGGCAAGGCAGGAGATAAGTATTATCTTTACGAGAAATACGATAGTGATTACCAGCCGCTGTCACTTAACTATGATACGGGAGATTATACAAACGCGCAGGCAATAGAGCTTCCGTATGATAACGATTATACAACGGACGTTGTAAACGGTGCAGACGGTTATATGGTGCTCAGAAAGCGTTTCACAGGCAGCGATATCAATGATATTTCAGATGCTCTTGATGAGGATACGCTGACCGTTGCAATTAAACTTCGCAAAACTGACGGAACATATCTTGATGATCTCGATGCGGACGGAAATATAACGGTCGGCGGTGATCCTGCTGCAAATATCAACAGTATCCAATTCAAACGTACCGATAACGTTATTATCAATATGAACGGACTGAAAACAGCTGCGGCAGGTTACGGAATTTCGCTGGACGGTACTTTTACAGTTGCCGAAACAGGTTACAGCCATCAGCTCGAAAACAGCGGCAGCTGGTACGTGATCGAGCCTGCTCATTCAGATGCAATGTGGGAGTTCGGTGCGGACACAAAACAAGCGGTAATAGTCAACAACGTAACTAAGTTCGATTCAGGAAACGTTATCTATAAGCGTATAGGTTTCAGAGACAATAATGTCGAGCCGCCTACAGGTGCGATATCGTTTACGGTAAAGGACAGCACAGGTACACCCGTACAGGGCGTTAAGTGCATGGTGGCAAAGTATGATAGCAGCGGCGTGACGGAAGAGTTCACTGGTTACGGCTGTGTTTCTGACGAAAACGGAATAATCAGCATTGATTTTTCAAATGATAAAATAAAAAACAGCGGCTGGGTAAGTACCAGCCAGAATATGCAGTATTTCCTTAAACTGTATTTCGACCGCGAAGTCAGGATCAATCCCACAGGCAGTAAACTTAGCATTACCGAGAACACCATTGCTACGGACAAGAGCTGGGGTGCTCCTGCGGGTTATGAGATATCAAGTTCGGAAGATTCCTATGTTAATGAGAGACTTCTGAAAAAAGGTGAAACAACTCATTGGACTATAAAGAATGCCGATACTTTCGTAAACACTCAGGACACTGAAAAAGTCGCATTCACAAAATCAGTCACTTCAATGGCTGAAGGCGATAAGGATACTATGTTCAGCTTCGTTGTTTCGGAGTTTGTCGGCAGCGGTTATCAGCCTGCACCGCATATCAGCTATGCGGTCTATGGCAAAGATGATACCGAAATGACTACTCCTGTCCGCACGGGCGTAACAGACCTTGCCGAGGACGACCCGAACACGGGCTGGGGCGTATTCACGCTGAAAAGCGGCGAAAAGGCTGTCATTGAGTTGCCGAAGAATGCGTACTGGCAGGTGAGCGAGGACAACACGGGTAAGTACAAGCTCGTTACCGACAATGATGACAACATCACGAGCGGTGAAAGCGATTCTGCTCTTTATGCAGATACTGATTCACAGACCGCCTACGGCGCTAAGTATATCGCGCAGGGCTTTGAGTTCCATACCACACTTGATATGCTGAGCGGCTATATAGAGGGTGATGATCTTGTTATCATAAACGGTGTTGCAGCGGCTGGAGCTCCGATGTTTTCAAAATATGTGGAATCAGAGGATTCTCCAAACGATGCAGACGGAATATACAGGACACATACAAGAAATGGCGAAGATGCTAATTACTATTACAGTGCATCAGATTCAACTGCTAAGTATAATAATCCGGAGTATATTATCAGTGATATGGCTTTTTATTCAACAGGTGATGCAGCTTTAGTTCATGATGGCACAAATGGGCTTGTATGGAACAGTACAGGTGGAACAGCGGCTGCATATAAAGGCTCTGAGGTCGTGCTTCCTGATAAGGTATATTCATTTGTCGGAGAAAAAGTCATAAGCCACAGAATAGTCGGCATAGGCAAGAATGCGTATAATGGAAATACGGGCATCAATACCGTTATCATGCCTAAATATGTTGAAAAGATAGGCGACAATGCATTCAAGGGCTGTACAAATCTAAGAGATGTAATATGGTATGGTGCGACAATTGCGTCATACGGCGGCAGTTATCCAAATAAATACTATGTTACCTATTCTGACCCCGAAGACGGCTTTGGCGTAAAGGTGCTCGGCGCTTATTCGTTATGTAGCACAAGCGTCGATGTTGTTCTTCCGCCAACAGTTGTAACTATAGAAGCAGGTGTTTTCAAGGATTATAAGACTAATAAATATGGTGATAACAAATGGAGAAATGCACCTCCGGCTAATGGAGTTACAAGAGCAAATGCAAAATATGTATATAAATTCGGTGAAATGTTACCGAGTACATTGCGCTATTTTGCTCTGAATGATAGTGGCTTATCGGATGAGGCACTTGGAAAAGGTGCATATTCTGTAAATGGTAATCTTGAAATTTATGCCGGTACTTCAGGAACTTCATCATACAGCAATACAAGCCAGAGATTTATTCCATTTGTAATTGGAAGCGGTGACAGTATATCTGAACTGAAAACATCATTTAATGTTATTGGTTCAAGTACGATTGAAAATGATGTAGGCGTACTTCGGATGAACAGCTTCCATTATCAGCCTATGAGGTGGCCTACAATTGTAATTGGTAAAAATGAAAACGGAATAACTGTTAAAAGTGAGTTTAACGAACAGTTTGGCAAACATAATGCAGCGTATGAGGGACAAGTAATAGTATTTCCAAAAGGACAGCTCACACTTGAAGAAAACTGTTTAAAGAATAACAATGGCAAAACATATCTCAGAATACTTCAGACAGATAATCTTGCAGACCTTAGAGTTGAAGGTTTTGTAAATGATACTATCAGTTCAAATACAAAGACGATATATGTCTTTACAAACCTTACACAGGCTCAGGTCGAAGGCTCGACACAGTATACTAACCTTAAATCAGGCGGCAGTGATTCTAAAGTACAGTTCTATTACAAGGACACTATCAGCGGTCATTACGATGATATAATCCGAGGTGTTGATATGAGCGTCAATTTCTGGAACGCAGATGTAAGAGCGATGCTGAAAGAATTAGCAGGTCCTGGTACACTTCCCGCACCGCGGCATTTAACAGCGTCCGAAAACATCATCACACACAAGGACATCTACCTTGAAAAGAAAAAGGAATTATTAGACTAACGAAAGGAGGGCGGCAATGAACAAAACATTATCAAAACGTCTTGCAAGTCTTGTGACGGCATTTGTTGTCGCCCTGACTTTTATGACAGTATGGTCAGGCGCGGCAGACGGTATACCACAGATGAACTTCACAAACGAAATGGTGACGGGTCTTACCGTGACCAAGGAGATCTACCGCAAGGCTTCAAGCGATCTGCCGCTGAGGTCGGGTGCGGAAGAAGACAAGAAGTTTTACACCGAAAACAACCTAAGCGAGGACGAGTTCAGGCTGTATCTGCTGGAGGGCAGCAGCGGCGAGAATATCGCGCCGAAGTCAGGCGAGATCTACACACGCTCAAATAAGTACGGCTATTACCTCTACAGCTCAAATTACAGCAACAGCGATGAAGGTATTTCGGGAGTTGACCTGATACTCCGTCCCATCGACAGCAGCGGCGGCTATGAAGGGTACTATTACGACTCTGAGGGTCGCCATGAGGTCGATAACATAAGTGTTGCGGATCTGCCGACTACCAAGAATTTCAGCACAGGAACAAACGGCGAGTTCTACCTGTTTGACGGCAGTGAAGGCGATCAGGTGTACTTCAAGAAGATAAAGAGCAGCTACTACTACATAATCGAGGATACGGCTCTTTTAGCGACATATAATAATGCTAAGTTCTCGGGAGTTTATGACGATTCCGTGCAGGCTCTGCAAAACGGTATCGGCTTGAAGTATAACAGTACTGACGCGAATCTTTTTGAGGTGCAGAACCTGTTTGACCGACCGAACGATGCATTTACGATCAAAAAGACCGTCAATTACATGGCGGGTACAGATATTTTCGACGAGGAATTCACCTTCGAGCTCCTTATTGATGATGCATCGCCTTCGGGCTGCAAATATGAGAAGTATGAAGGCGATGAGCTGATCGAGACAGATGTTTTCCCGTACAGCGAGTCTCCTGCGGTGATAAAGCTAAAGAGCAATCAGCGCATGGAAATAAAGGGCATCATGAAGAATACTCCTGTTGAAGTCAGGGAGCTGATAACCAACGAAAGCGGCGAAAAGCTGAATCCGTCGTTCAGTCCTCTGACAGTGCAGTCGGCTGAGGACGGCGAGTCTTACACTCTTGAAACGGAAGGCTTGAAGAAGTACATATCGTGGGAAGGCTCATATGAGAGCAATAAGGTCGATACAGCGGACTTCATAAACGTGCCGAACGTTATGATGGTGAGAAAAAAAGTAACGAATCCTCTTGAAGTCGAGGATATCAGCGAGTATGAGTTTGAGTTCAGTATAAAGAATTACGACAGCGGAGGATATGTTGATCTTCCTGAAAACAAACAGCTCAGGTATTATCTCCGTGACGGATACGGAGCTCCTTACGGCGATGAGAAAAACAACGGACAGCCCTTTGTTACCGAGGACGGCAAATTCACGCTGAAGCATTTGCAGACGGCGATATTTGTCGGGCTTGGTACAGATATTAAGTACCGTATCGAGGAGACAAGAGCTCTCCGCGACGGAAAAAACGTAAGCGTTGACTTTGTTATGGACAGCACTTCGCACGACAAGACCACTCGTTCCGAAACTGTAAAGACGGCATATACGCAGTCGAGCACAGGTGAGATCATCGAGGTGAGCAACACCTACGAAAAGAAGCTGGGACTAAGTGTAAGCAAGAATGTCGAGGACAAGTACGACAGAGTTGATCCTGACAGGGACTATAGTTTCAGAATACAAGTATACGATCAAGAAGAAGCTGAGTTTTTAGACCTTAACAGTAACGGCTCGGTAAAGGTGAACGGCGAGCCTATCGCAAACGGATCACCTGTCAGCTTCACATTGAAAAACGGTGAGACTGCCAATATTACGGGACTTTCAAAAGGCACATATAAAGTTGTGGAACTTGATCCCAATACCGTCGAAGAACATATCTTTGTCACTGATGTACAGGTGAATGAGGGTGATATCAAAACTGTTAACGGAAATGATTCGCCCACGACTTCCATCGGATCAGAACAGTTCGTTATTTCGGCAGTATCAAGCGTAAAGGTGGATTTTACCAACAGAACGATACCGCTGAATTACTATTTTGACATTGAAAAGATACTTTTCCTTGACAAGAACGTTCACGGCGACAGCAGCGATGCGGAGCAGCGCTTTATATTCAGAGTGGAGAGATTTGCCGAGAACGAGACATCGTTCACAGCTGCAAATGTTATCGAATCATTTTATGTTGATCTTAGCTGTGACAAAAAAATGACCTATACAGCTGACAATGATGTGAAGATCGGCGAAGATGATTACCGATATGATTTCTGGCACGTAGATGATACGTCATCGTCAACGCACTCGATCTTTGTAACTGATACTGCTCCGAATGTAAAGGTCAGAAAAGAGTACGGCATCGGTGATAAGTACACATATCCTTGCAGCATATGGAACGGCAGAAAGACTGTAGCCGTGACCAAAAAAGGAAAGTACCGTATATCTGAGGTGAGCGGCTGGTCGGGAACAGATTACGATTTCTGGCAAGGCTCGAATCAGTATAAGGGATACGGCAGCGGAACAAGTTCCGACAGCAGCGTTATATTCTCCGTAAGTGATGTCAAGGCGGATAAGTTCAGCAGTCCTTCGGCAGTTATAGACGCTGTAACGGTATACCGTCCGACAGCAAGCTTCATCAACAGCGAATCTGAATATGCATATTACAGCTCGCAGTCATATGCCGAGAATACGATAAAACGCAAATAAGGGGGGACAGCATTGTGAGCAGCATTAAGAATAAGAAGCGCTCTGCCGCAGCAGCAGGTGCATTGGCAGCGGCATTTGCTGTCCCGCTCATCGTGCTTGCTGTAGTTTGTCACAGCAGTATTAAGAGTAATGAATTCGCACCTGCCAAGCTCGGGATAGAGGTCGAGGAGAAAGCAACAGCAGCAGAAACTGCCACTCATGAGTATACTTTCGTGCTTTCCGAAAGCGGCAATTACAGCACGGATAAGCAGGTCAAGGTGTTGGCGGCAGGCGATTCGACAGCTGACAAGAGTGAGCTCCGCGTGAAACTTGTCCCCATGTGGTACAAAGAGGACAGCAGCGATACTGTTTGTGGAAGCATCGGCAATCTCAGCGATTTCCGCTATCAGCGCCTGAACGAAGACAGAACTGCACTTTTATTCCTGAACGGCTATAACGAGGTCATTGTGACCTGCTGCCTTGATGATTATTGGGAAGAAAAGTGGGAGTACAACAGCGCCAAAGAGTATTTCGTCTACACAGACGATCTGGCTGAGGGCGAGACAACATCGGCACTGCTGTCATCGGTAGAGCTTTCCAAAGCAGTATATGATGAAACAGAAGGGTATGAGCTGCACATAGATGTGCTGGCTGATACGATACAGTCCGACGCAAATGCGGCAGATGAACGCTGGTAAAAGCAATTATAAACGAGTTTGCAGATTTTGTTAAGTGCTCTTTTGCCTATTCTGAGTAAGCTCCCGCACTGAGGATAAAGAAGATATTTTCATAAAAATACCGTGGGTAATGGTCGCTTTTTCAATATTGACTTTTTATTTCTTGTGTGCTATAATTTTGATTTAGCGGAAGTCAGGGCTTCTGCTGAAAAGGAGGAACAAGGAATATGCAAAAGAAAATCTTAACACTGGTTTTATGTTTGATGTGTGCAGGTTTAAGTTCATGCGGTACAGAAAACAAGGATACAGATGTACTGCCCAAGTCTATCACTACGACTACAACTGCAACTGAGCAGACAAGCAAATCAACAGAGACAACTCAGGCTGAAAACACCGAGGCTGCCGCGACTACTCAGGCTGAAACTACTTTACCTGAACAGACAGAGGCTCCTCAGCCTGTTCAAACCGAAGCTGCAACAACAGAGCCGACCGAGACTAAAGCAGCGGCAATTTCAGAGACTCAGGCACTTGAGGCGATCAAAAGCTACTGTATTAACAGTAATCCAAGCCTGAAAAATATAGTAGATTCAGGAGAAAACAGTGTTTATTGGACTGTTTCCACAAATGATGCCAATGAAATAGTTGTATTATACAGATCTTATACTGCTGCACAGTTACGCTATTATATTGATCCTGTTTCAGGAGACACATATGTTACCGAGTTGGTTCCGGGAATAATAGATGAGGAACAGCGTACCGGAGAAACATTCAATATAAAAAACTACATAGCATAATATTCCGTGATGAAGTTCCTTCTATGGTGTTTGTAAGACCATGGAAGGACTTTTTTGCGTTTTGCTGATGCGGTTCAATTTTCAGAACCGCTTTTTTTATAATTTCTGGGCGATGGAGCAGTTGTGCATAATGACAAAAATTAGATTATTTGTCTGCTCGCTCAAAATTATTCAACGCATTTATTGGCAATATTACGTTGTTTCTTAACAGCGTTGAATTATACTTGTGCAAAGTGTTAGCAATTTTTGGCAAGCTTAAACAATTAGGACAAAAAATGACTTGTTTTACTATGGGTTTTGAGACTATAATATAACCAGAAAAATAAAGGCGTTAAAACGCACGGGGGTTACTGAAATCATTAATTTGCTTTATTTAAACAAAGGAGTGATTGAAGTGAAACTATCAAAAATCAAGAAGGTTATCAGCGGCACCGTTTCTGCGCTGATGATCGCAGCAATGGTACCATTTCCATCTACAGCCGCAAGTGTGAACGTTGATTTAGGCACTATTACAGACGGCAATGTAGGCGGCGGCTTTGACTTCGGAAACATGGGCGGCAACAATGGCGGCTTCGACTTCGGAAATATGGGCGGCAATAATGGCGGCTTTGACTTCGGAAACATGGGCGGCAACAATGGCGGCTTTGACTTCGGAAATATGGGCGGCAACAATGGCGGCTTCGATTTCGGAAATATGGGCGGCAACAATGGCGGCTTCGATTTCGGAAATATGGGCGGCAACAACGGCGGCTTCGATTTCGGAAACATGGGCGGCAACAATGGCGGCAACATCGACTGGGGCGGCATGGCTGGCGGCTTCAATAATGGCGGCGGCAATATTGGCAGCGATGCAGGCAATGGCGGTAACGCAAAATCAGGTATGAACGCTCAGATAAAGAACGATATGCCTACAACTGTCCCCGGCGGCAGCGAGAAGAGCGGCGCCTGCAAGGTCGAGAAGAAGACCTATAACTGTAAATTTACAGGCGGACAGAAGAGCTGTAATGTAGTTCTTCCGCCTAATTATGATAAAAATAAAAAGTATCCTGTAATGTATGTTCTCCACGGCATCGGAGGCGACGAGAACAGCATGGTAAGCGGCATGGGCGTTCAGGAACTTCTTGCAGGTCTTATCGGAAACGGCAAGGCTGAAGAAATGATAATCGTTCTCCCAAGCCAGTTCACAAGCAAAAAAGGCAATCAGGGCGGCGGCTTCGGCATCAATCAGGAAACTTGCGAAGCTTACGACAACTTCCTCTATGACATCTCTGACAGCCTTATCCCGTTCATCGAGTCCAACTACAGCGTTAAGACGGGCAGAGAGAACAGAGCTATCACAGGTTTCTCAATGGGAGGACGAGAGGCTATCTACATCGGTCTTATGCGTCCCGATCTCTTTGCATATGTTGGCGGAGCTTGTCCTGCTCCCGGTATCACCCCTGGCAGTGATATGTTCATGACTCACCCCGGCTGTATGCAGGAGAGTGAGATGAAGTTCAGGGACGTAGGTCCTGAACCTTACGTATTTATGATAACAGGCGGCACAAACGACTCGGTCGTAGGTACTTTCCCGAAATCATACAGCGATATCCTCACAAGAAACGGCGTTGAGCACGTTTACCAGTCTATCCCGGGCGGCGGACATGGTGCAGATTCTGTAAAGCCTCATCTCTACACATTCATGAGATATGCTTTCAAGGCAGGTGAGGGCAGCACTAATAATAACACACCAAATAACAACAGTACAAATAATAACAACAATACACCTAACACCAATACTGATCCGAAAACCAATACAGATCCAAAGGCAGAGCTCAATGCAAAGGTCAAGAAGTGGGGCGACGCAAACAATGACGGTGCAGTTGATATGAGTGATGCTGTACTTATCATGCAGTCTCTTGCAAATCCTGACAAGTATAAGCTTTCAGATCAGGGCAGACTTAATGCTGATGTTTATGAAGCAGGCGGCGTTACAAATAACGATGCAGCTTCTATCCAGAACTATCTTTTAGGAATTGTTAAGTCTCTTCCTGAGAGCTATTCAAAGGATCTTACATCAAATACAAATAACAACACTAATACAAATAACAACAATAATAACGCAAACAACAATCAAAATACCAACACAAATCCAAACAACGGCTTCGATATGACAGGTTGGGGCAATAATAACGGCAACAACGGTTTCGATATGACAGGTTGGGGCAACAATAACGGCAACAACGGCTTCGATATGACAGGTTGGGGCAATAATAACGGCAACAACGGTTTCGATATGACAGGTTGGGGCAATAATAACGGCAACAACGGTTTCGACATGACAGGTTGGGGCAATAATAACGGCAACAACGGTTTCGACATGACAGGTTGGGGCAATAATAATGGCAACAACGGTTTCGATATGACAGGTTGGGGCAACAATAACGGCAACAACGGTTTCGACATGACAGGTTGGGGCAATAATAACGGCAACAACGGTCAGCAGGGCAACAATTCAAACCCTGCTGCCAACGGACAGACCTTCAAAGTCGGCAACGGTCAGAATAGATTTGCTAATGATAACGTTGACGGCTACAGCTACGAGATATGGCTTGACACCACAGGCGGAAGCGGTTCTATGACTCTCGGCAGCGGCGGTGCATTCAGCACTGAGTGGAGTGCTCAGGTCAATGCAGGTAACTTCCTCGCTCGCCGCGGCAGAAACTATGACCGTACTAAGAAGGCTACCGACTGCGGTACTATCGTAATGGACTATGCAGCAGATTATTCAGCAAGCTCACAGGGCAACTCTCGTCTGTGTGTTTACGGCTGGATGACAGATCCGCTGGTTGAGTACTACATTATCGAGGACTGGGTAAACTGGCGTCCAACAGCTCAGGGCGGCAGCAAGACCGTTACTATCGACGGTGCTGAATACGAGATATTCCAGCTCGACCATACAGGTCCTACTATCCTCGGCGATACACGTACCTTCAAGCAGTATTTCAGCGTCCGCAAGTCTAAGAGAACATCAGGTACTATTACAGTATCCGACCACTTCAAGGCTTGGAAGGAAGCAGGCTGGAACATCGGCAACCTCACAGAAGTTGCACTCAACGTTGAAGGCTGGGAGAGCAGCGGTAAGGCTAACGTAACAAAGCTCACTATCAGCAGCGGCGGCGGAAGCAACACTCAGCCAACTATAAACACAAATACTAACACGAACACAAATACAAACAACAACAACAATAATCCTGTTACACCTAATACAGCAGGCAAAAAGCTCTGTGCTATCTCCTTTGATGACGGCGCAAGCGCAACAAGCAGACAGTCACCTGCTTACAGGATAATGGACGCTCTTATCAAGAACAACATGACAGCTACATTCTTCTATGTAGGCGACTGGATCCAGACCAACGATCAGGTCAAGTTTGCATACCAGAACGGAATGGAAGTTGCTAACCATACAAAGTCACACCAGTCACTTGGCTCGCTCGGTTCACAGCAGATACGCAGCGAGTGGGAGCAGTGCAACAGCAAGCTCAAGAGCATCATAGGCGCAGAGCCTTCACACATCATGAGACTGCCATTCCTTGACGGCGGCGGACAGGTCAAGTCTGCACTTTACGACGTTCCGCTTATCTCATGCGCTATCGACACAAAGGACTGGGATAATGCGTCAAAGGATCAGATCGTAAATACTATCAAGCAGGCAGCACAGAACGGTTCACTTGAGGGTGCTATCGTACTTTGCCACGAGAACTATGAAACAACAGCAGCAGCGATGGAAGAAGTTCTCCCATGGCTCGCACAGAATGGCTACATGAACGTAAACATTTCTGATATGGCTAAGGCTCACGGCAAGACACTTGCAGGCGGTCAGATACACACACGCGCATAATTTTTGCATCAATAAACCTGTTACTGTTTGTCAAGCCCTTTTTAAAAGATTTTCAACATACAAGTTTTCAACACATGGGCATGACAAATAAAGCCGAATAACAGTATTGTTTTTCGGCTTAGAAGGAAAAGGTACAACAGATCAACAATAAACTTCCATTACTCTTGCGTAATAGATACGCAGGAACTTGTTGAAACCTGCAATTTTAGCCACACGTTTTGGTTTTCCCTCATTTTCTTTTTTTATCATAAAGTCATAGACAGCAGAATCATCTGTTGGCTTGGTAACTTTCAAAGCGTGCATGATCTCATAACCTATTTTGCGAAGCGATGCTGAGCCTCGTTTGGAGATATGGCGGTTGGTTCCCACAAAAGATCCGGATTCATATGGTGGAGCATCAATTCCTGCAAAAGCCACCAGCGCACTGCCATTATGGAATCTCCTGACATCGCCAATCTCTGCTATCAGGCGCACAGAAAGCACTGCTCCCACGCCTTTCATCTCATTCACAACAGAGTATTCAGGTAAAGTACTTGCAATTTCCTGCATTTGTGATATAATGAGAGATAAGGTTAGTTCGGCATCTCTGACGGACTTAACCGCTTGCAGTACCAGCATTTTGGTCGATGAGGTACTGGATTTCAGAGTGGGGATATTGTTCTTTGAAAGCTGATATATCGCTATCGCTTGACTTTCATTGTAACGGTATCCCTTTTTCTTAGACCATTTTTCATAGCTTACAAGAAACTGCTCTTCACTTAATTTCTTGATATGGTCATAATGCCAGTATTTCTCTACGAAGTCACAGAGCTTGTCTTTTGTGCTGAATGCAGGAACATTCCCCGTCAAGATTTTCTTAATGCCTGGCAATACACCATCAAGTAGCTCCGCAAGATGAATCTTGCAGCCGACTTTCAGTCTGACATATTGTTCATACTGTCTGCCGAGTAGCTTTAATTCAGCATACACCTCATCCGGTGGACAGTAAGCCGTCATAGAAAACCAATGGTCTATGCCGTAATTAGCGATCTTTACAGAGTCAATCTTGTCTGTTTTCGCTTTTCTCAAAGTTGCAGCACAATACTTCTTCATTATGTATGGATTGACCACAACCGTGAAGATTCCAGCAGAAAGCATTTTAGATACGACAATATGGTGATAGCCGCCGGTAGCTTCAAGAACGACTTTTACATCCTCATCAAACGACTGGATGTGTTCAATAAGAGCGTTTAGCTCTGACTCGTTATGAGCAACATTGTAGGGGGGCTCAACAACTTCACCATAAGGGCGAAGCATACAAACAGTGCTCTTTTCCTTTGAAATGTCGATACCGATACTAATCATAGTGTTTCCTCCTAAGAATGAATTTGAAAAGGTAGAACCACTACTCTTATTGACACTCATTTTGGTTCGTTACACGAAGGCTATGCTTCAACCTGTTTACTCGAATGCTTACAATAAGAGATGGTCGACAGTTTATCGCACGGATGTGTTAATCCTATCAGAATTACGCCGGACCTTTTCTCTCTTATTGTAATAAAAAAAGAGTAGCTTTGCAATGCTTTGGACACATCGCTTTTCTACTCTTTTATTGTACCAAA
>NZ_JAILNU010000052.1 GCF_024691275.1 Ruminococcus sp.
TGAATGTACGCTCTTGCGAAATCCACATATTTCCCGAAACGAAGAGGTTCAGCTGCAAGTCTATCCCGACGTTGAGAATATGAGAAAGTATTATCTCAGCCACCTCACCGACGTTGTTATGGTGAACTGGGACTCGCTGACAGCGGAGCGTCTCGGCGGTGCAGACTTCGACGGCGATATGATAAAAACTATCTCGGATCCAATCGTAAACCGTTGCGTCAAGCGCAATTCCAAAGCTGACACTCCGCTGTTGAAAATACCAAGTGCTGAACCTGTTATCCGTGATGCCACTGACTGGCAGGCGCGTTTTGAAACGGTCAAGAGCACCTTTTCTTCCCGAGTTGGACAGATCTCCAATGCGGCGCTGAACAGAAGTATCATTGCATACAATGAGAACTCCGACGACGAGCTTCGCGACAAGTGCCGCGAGGAGACTGAGACTCTTGCTATCCTCACAGGACTTGAAATTGATTCAGCCAAGAGCGGTGTGAAGCCTGATCTGACGGAGTATCTCGGCACTAAGACTGTCGCCAAAAGTAAGTTCCTGAAATACAAGAGCCTGCTTGAAAAGAGTGAGGGACGCCGTGCGTGGTACGAGCCGACCTTCGAGGAGCAGTTTGAGAAGTTCTTCGCTGATACCGATTGGAACAAGGTTGACTCCAATGTAGAGCGTCTGCCGTACCTTGCATATATGCTTGGAAAGAACACGAAGACTATCGTTGACAAGCCTGCCACAGATGAGGAACTGTTCACCTTTGCAGAAGATGATAACTGGAAGGATAAGCTGAACGACGATAAACTGAAAAAGCTGTCTGCTCTTATTACTGATTATGAACGGTGTCTGTCACGCATAAGAGCCTGCGGTCAGCCTGTCAAGGACAAACAGCGCAGGAACGACATTCAGCGTATTCTGTACAGCCGTGGTCAGGACCGTGAATACGACGCAGATATGCTGTATACCCTGTTTCAGGGCACACCTCCAGAGAGGATAACTGCTATCAGGCAGGAGCTGCAGGCTAAGAGCTGGCACTTGACGCCAAAGGAACAGCGTGATGATCTGTTAGCTGAGTGGTTGCCTGAGCTTGAACGGTACTATCCGCTTTTCAGCGACTTCCGTTTCGGCGGTTACCGTATTCTCATTGACCTTATTTCCGACATTGACGACGAGAACACTCTCACAGACAGGAAACGTCTTATCCGCGACGTCGATTCAACGGAGTTTCGAAAGATAATGGAGGCTTATCTGAACAAGCCAGTTGATATGTATTACCGTGACGTTGTTGCAAATGAGTGCAGAAAGCTTATTGAAGCAGTAATGAAGCCTGACGAGGCAGTTAAGTATATTGTAGCTATGGGCAAAAGAAAAGTGCTCTTCGATCTGCTGCTGGACAGGATCGAAAAGCACGTAAGGAGGGTTAAGTAATGCTGAATGAGATTGAAGAATTCAAGGCTTACACTGAGAAACCTGTTTACAAGTGCAATGGCAAGCGTGATCTCTCATTCCTCGGACGTTTCAGCTTTGAGATGATAATGAAGTTCATCGGACTGAACCGTGTTCTCACTATCATTGCCCGCGGATATATGTTCAGAAACGGCGCTCCCGACATCGACTATGCAAGGCGAGCTCTCTGTGCGTGGTGCAGTATCCCCGACAAAAAAACTGCCGCTCCGAAGGAGGAGTGGCAGTTCAGGACTGATTTCAGTGACCTGCACGGGGAGTTCCCAGAATTGGTCGATGCTAAGGGGCAGGGCTGGTTTTACAGACACGTTCACAAAATTGAGCGGTTCATTACCAAGAACAGCGATATTATGAGCAAGTCTACTCTTGCCAAGGCTGAACCGCTGAAAAAAGGCTTCGATGCGACGTGGAGAGCTAAGGTCAAGCAGTATCAGGTGTCGCTGTATTCTCCTGAGACAAAAGGAGCGTGGGTGCTGCGGTTTGATGATATATTGGCGGACGCTCTGGAGCTCGGACCGCTGGCGGATAAATCCTTTTCCTTTACAGATGATGAAAAGGCTCGTATAAAGGCGCTGCTACCTGACGGGCTGCCATTCGAAGTAGCGGAGACTGTTATCGCTTACTGCGTCGCCAACAAGCCCGATGATTCTGACTATGTTATCCTGCCTATCTCAAACTTCGACGCTTATTTTGGCAGTACCAGCTTCAGTCACAAGTGGCTCAATTTGTTCCCTGATACTTTACTTGAACGCGATAAGCAGAGCTTTGGGGCGTGTAGGATTAGATTGATTTTTGTTAAACATTCTTAACACTGAATACGTGGTATTGAGATTAGAAGCCAAACTTAATGGATACAACGTAAGATTATGAAGCCATATTTCGATATAATATGAAAACTAAAAATAACACTACTAAAGCTTTTACATTTACCCACATACCGAGAACATCCTTCCTGCCGTCCATATTAACGCCTATCGCTATATATACAGCCTTTTTGATTATCTGTCCTTCACTGCGTACATGGTAGTGGATAGCGTCAAGGAATACGACTGCATAGACGCTTTCAAGCGTTCTTTGCTACCATTCCTTTGCAACAGGGAGGACCTTGTCTGTGATACGGCTGACGGTGGTATCAGATATCTCCAGACCGTAAATATCACGTATATGGTCCTCAATATCGGACGTTGACATACCCTTGGCGTACATAGAGATAATCTTGTTCTCCATATCCTGAGAGATACATGTCTGATTCTTAGGCAGTATCTTTGGTTCAAATTCGCTGTTTTTGTCACGAGGCACTTCGATATCCACCTTGCCCACACTGGTGCGAAGAGTCTTCTTGCTGTGACCGTTACGGCTATTATCAGTTTCCTTGTTCTTAACGTCATACGGCTCGTAACCGAGCTCAGAATCAAGCTCTGATTCAAGGCTCCCTTCC
>NZ_JAILNU010000083.1 GCF_024691275.1 Ruminococcus sp.
TATCATAACAAAATAAAAATGCAGCATATTATATGCTACATTTTTGAGTTTTAATATTGGTTACAAAGTGATATTCACCCTACACACTCCAAAGCTCTGCTTATCACGTTCAAGTAAGGTGTCAGGGAACAAATTGAGCCACTTGTGGCTGAAAGAAGTATTCCCAAAGTAAGCATCGAAGTTGGAAACAGGCAGGATAACATAGTCCGAATCATCAGGCTTGTTGGCGATACAGTAAGCGATAACAGTTTCCGCCACCTCATACGGCAGACCACAAGGCAGCAGTCCCTTTATATGCTCCTTTTCATCATCAGAGAAGGCAAAAGTCTTATCCGCCAGCGGTCCGAGCTCAAGAGCGTCTGCAAGCACATCATCAAACCGCAGAACCCACGCACCTTTGGTCTCGGGCGAGTAGAGCGACACCTGATACTGCTTCACCTTATCTCTCCATGCGGCATCAAATCTGGTTTTCAGCGGCTCAGCGTTGGAGAGAGTGGTCTTGCTCATGTTTTCGCTGTTCTTGGTGATGAACTTTTCAACCTTGTGAACGTGTCTGTAAAACCAGCCTTTTCCCGTCTTATCCACCAATTCGGGAAACTCCTCATGCAGATCACTGAAATCAGTCCTGAACTGCCACTCCTCCTTCGGAGCGGCAGTTTTTTTGTCGGGAATACTGCACCACGCACACAGAGCTCTCCGTGCATAGTCGATATCAGGAGTGCCGTTTCTGAACATATATCCCCGAGCGATAATAGTCAGCACACGGCTCAGACCTGTGAAGTCCTTCATCATTTCAAAGCTGAAACGTCCGAGGAAGGAGAGGTCCCGCTTGCCGCTGCACTTGTAAACACGCTTGCCCGTGTAAGCCTTGAATTCTTCAATTTCGTTCAGCATTATTTCTCCCTCCTGACGTGCTTTTCGATCCTGTCCAGCAGCAGATCGAAGAGCACTTTTCTTTTGCCCAGAGCCACTATGTATTTTACCGCCTCATCAGGCTTCATTACGGCTTCTATCAGCTTTCGGCACTCGCCAGCAACAGCGTCACGGTAGTACGCATTCACTGGTTTATTAAGGTAAGCCTCCATAAGCCGCATGAACTCAGGCGAATCACCGTCGCGAATAAGGCGTTTCCTGTCAGTGAGAGTGTTTTCATCGTCAATGTCACCTATGAGGTCGATGAGAACACGGTAACCGCTGAAACGGAAGTCGCTGAAAAGCGGATAATACCGTTCAAGCTCAGGTATCAAATCTGCGAGAAAATCTTCACGCTGTTCTTTCGGAGTAAGGTGCCAGTTCTTAGCCTGTAATTCCTGCCTGATAGCAGTTATCCTCTCGGGCGGTGTGCCCTGAAACAGTGTATACAGCATATCTGCGTCGTATTCACGGTCCTGACCACGGCTGTACAGTATGCGCTGAATGTCGTTCCTGCGCTGTCTGTCCTTGACTGGCTGACCGCAGGCTCTGATGCGTGACAGACAACGTTCATAGTCCGTCACAAGAGCTTTAATCCGCTCCATTTTCTCACGATTGAGCTTATCCTTCCAGTTCTCATCAGCGGCAAATGTGAAAAGATCGCTGTCATCGGCAGGCTTGTCAACGATAGTCTTTGTGTTCTTTCCAAGCATATACGCAAGATACGGCAGACGCTCTACATTGGAGTCAACCTTGCTCCAATCGGTATCAACGAAGAACTTCACAAACTGCTCCTCGAAGGTAGGCTTGTACCACGCACGGCGACCCTCGCTCTTTTCAAGCAGGCTCTTGTATTTCAGGAACTTGCTTTTGGCGACAGTTTTAGTGCCGAGATATTCCGTCAGATCAGGCTTCACACCGCTCTTTGCCGAATCAATTTCCAGACCTGTGAGGATAGCAAGTGTCTCAGTTTCCTCACGGCATTTGTCTCGAAGCTCGTCGTCGGAGTTCTCATTGTATGCGATGATACTTCTGTTAAGAGCAGCGTTGGATATCTGTCCAACTCGGGAAGAAAATGTACTCTTGACCGTCTCGAAGCGTGCCTGCCAGTCGGTTGCATCACGGATAACAGGTTCAGCACTTGGTATTTTCAACAGCGGAGTATCCGCTTTTGAATTGCGCTTGACACAGCGATTTACGATAGGATCCGAGATAGTTTTTATCATATCGCCGTCGAAGTCTGCACCGCCGAGACGCTCCGCAGTCAGCGAGTCCCAGTTCACCATAACAACATCGGTGAGATGACTGAGATAATACTTCCTCATATTCTCAACGTCGGGATAGACTTGCAGCTGAACCTCTTCGTTTCGGGAAATGTGTGGATTACGCAGAAGCGTACATTCATTGCTGTGAGTATACGCTATTGACGGAGCATAGAAAGCATTCTTCTCAAAATCACTCTGCACCGCACCGTTGTAGAAGTTGCGCTGACTTGTGTTTCGCTTTGCCTTTTTTGGTATAAAATCTTTAAGGAAACCGAGAAGGTCCGCGGAGAGATAGCGGTTGTCGCCTGCAACTATGAGTCTACCGAGCGCATATTGCTTCAGCACCGCCTGTGCCCGTGACTTCAATCTGTCAGCATAAACAGGCTCTGCAATGAACTTCGGATTTTTCTCCAGTATCTTTTTAAGATAATAGTCCTTGCTTCCTCGGCTATACTTCCTGCCTGTGAAAAAGCTCAGGCGGTACTCCTTGTCGGTGCAAAGCCTGTAATATTCACGTTCAGTTTCCTTGGTGAGCCAGTGACGGTTATCGTCCGCAGGGAATGATAGCGGCAGGTCAAGAGGTCGGAACTCGTCTGCTGTCATTGAAAGTGTATTGAGGAACTGATAGTTCAGCTCTGTGAACTTCTGCGGATTGTCTTTGCTTACACCAGATATGTACAGAGCGTGTTTGTATCTGCGGAATGCGTCCCAGTAGTCCTCCCAGCTCATATTGTTGTCGCAGAGCCAACTGTAGCCCTTGAACATACTCTTGGTGAGAATTATGTCAACGTCTGAAACCTTATGCTCAACTCCCCAGATGTCGGTCAGCGTTGCAACTCCAGCGCTCTTGAAGAAGTCGTGAATATCTATCTGATGCAGCATTCCCTTGATGTACGGCAGACGAATCTGAAACGAGGTATGTTCGCCTCCTATCTTTTTATTGATGACCTTGGAGAATTCCTTGGAGACAACTCCCTCGCCGTCATAACCGAGAATATCAACACTCTCCCTGCGCTCAACACGGTGATACTTGCGAACGGCATTGTCATTTCCGTCATCCTCAACAGTGATAACATCTGTGTCGTGAACGGTGTGTTTTTGATTCTCCAAAACGATAACTCTGTGAGGCTTGTCGATATTTATTCCGTCAACACGGATACCGCCAGAGAGCATAAGTCCGTTGTATGCGTACAGCTTGCTTAGCTGACACTTAGTGATATTCATTCCGAGACGAATGCGCTCCGTGACCTTCCAGAAAATGTCCTCACGGATAAAGGACAGCACAGCATTTCTGCTCATGCTTGCAGAGCGCTCAAACGCAACGTACTTGTGCATACCGTTGCCGAAATCTATCTCCACACCTCTGTTCGTAAACAGAGCGGCAGCTTTCTCTTGCAGCTGTGCATAGTAAGGGTGCGATGCGTCACGGTCAAACACCCGTGAGAAGTCTGCGTAGAAGATAACATCGGACAGATCCGTCACAAGGTCAGCGCCGTCATATTTGAAATCGTCACCGTGAAGCACGCACATTATCTGATAGAAAAGTGCGTTATCGTCCTGCTCGTGAGCTGAGTGTTTCAGACAGCTCCGCAGTGCGTTTTTATCAATAACTGTTTTGTAAAACAGTCCGTCAGGCTTGGAGTAGTTCAGCATGGCTCTGACGGACAGATCATATATCCTGTACTTCATGGTCTCACCACCTGCTAAAATTATATCACAAAATCTGTCAAAATGCAATAAGGATACTGCTCCCACATTTTTATTCCGAAACGCTCATTTTTGACTGAAAAACATTCAAAACTGTAATAATAACAGCTTTGAGTTGAAATGTCTGTAAAGCTCTATTCTATGCGCTTTGCGGTCAATATCAGTTTGCTGTGAGAACAGGTCGGTTCTCATAAAAAAGAATTTGTGTTTCGGAAAACGTTTCAGAGCAGTTAAAAACTTATGCAAAAACAGGTCAATTTGCATAAAGGATACTGCTCCCACATTTTTATGAAGAAAGGATGATTTTTATTGACAAAAAGAATCGAAATCGAGTTCAAAAGCAGCGTCGAGATAATGAACACTCCGATGAAAAAGAGACGCTTCATCGTTGATGAAATGATCTATCCCGGTCTCCATGTACTGTCAGGCGATCCGAAGATCGGTAAGTCATGGATGATGATGGATATGTGTCTTTCAGTTGCAAAGGGTGAAAAGTTTCTCGGACGCAAGACTGAAAAAGGTCACGTTGTGTACATGGCACTTGAAGATACGTCTGACAATTTGCAGACGCGAATGTATGAGCTGACAGATGAGCCGACGGATAATCTGCAATACGTTTTGCTCGTCAACACTCTCGGTAACGGTCTCGAAGATGACCTTCGCAAGTGCAAGGAAGCATTCTCAGACCTGAAGCTGATAGTCATCGACACTCTGCAAAAGGTGCGCGATACAGTTGATATGAAGTACGGAAGTGATTACAAAGACGTATCAACGCTGAAATCTATTGCTGACGAGTTAGGCATCGCAATAATTCTTGTTCACCACAACAGAAAGCAGCAGGACTCCAATCCGAACAACATGATACTTGGCACAAATGGTATCCCCGGTGCATCAGACGGTTGTCTTGTACTTCAGAGAAACGGAGACAGCAAAAATGCTGTACTGAACATCAGTGGTCGCGGAGCACCGTCGCTCGACATAAATGTTATCAGGGACGGAGCAAAGTGGAAGCTGCTTGACAAGCCGCCCGAGGACAAGCCTGATAACTTCCCGTCTGTGATACATGATTTTATGCTGGAGC
>NZ_JAILNU010000100.1 GCF_024691275.1 Ruminococcus sp.
TGGGATATCCTGCAAAAGAAGGTCAAACCCGAGATCATTGAAGCTTCTGACAGTGTGTTCGGAAAGTTTACCATAAAAAAATGATAAGAAATCAATAAGGCTCCTTTCGGAATGTACCGTCAGGAGCTGTTTTTTTATGCCTGACGGAAGAATTTCAAGGGACTGAATATCGCTATTTTACTATGAAAAGCAGAGCAGACTATGTACCTTATGTGAAAAATATGAGTATTATATGAACATTTCGCAATTATTGGGTTGACATTTTATGAAATTTATGTTAAAAATTGAGCATAATATTGTTTGAAGGAGGATTGGAAATGAAAAAAACAATTTCTACAATCTCAGCTGCGGTCTTATCCCTCTCAGCAGCCGCAGCAATGCCGACCTGTGCTGCTGAATCAGACTATCTTCTCCACAGCACATTTGAGGACGGAAAAGACCAGTGGAACGGACGAGGCTCTGCTTCCGTAAAGGTCGTTACAGGTACGTCCCGTTCGGGAGAATCATCACTCTATACCAGCGGCAGAGAAGCAGCATGGAACGGTGCAACTGTTGGTCTCGGTTCGAGCTTTAAGGCAGGGCAGGACTACGCTTTCAGTGCATACGTTATGACAGATGATACTTCATCACCTGTAACATTCTACCTCACTCTCCAGTATAGTGACGGCGGAACTGCAAAATATCCAAAGATAGCAGAGGTGACTGCTGAAAAAGGCAAGTGGGCACACCTTGAGAATGCAAGCTTTACTATCCCTGAAGGGGCAGAGGATATACAGCTTTATGTAGAGACCGACGAAACTACGTGCAACTTCTATGTCGACGAGGTTGTTGGCGCAAAGAGCGGCACTGCTATCGACGAGCCGTCTGCTCCCGTGCAGATGCACAAGGGCGATATAAATTACGACGGCGTTATTAATTCGCTGGATATCGTTCTCGCAAGAAAGGGTCTCATAACCGAGATCACCGACAAGAAGATGCTGAAGGCTGCCGACGCTGACAGCAACGGTGTGTATGAGCTCAATGATGCTCTCCTTATCATGCAGTTCGTTGCAGGAAAGATACAGGAATTCCCAGTGGTTGAGCCTGTTATTGTTCCGGGACAGCTGAAATACACTATGGAGGAACTCACCAAGATAGTTCAGGATTCTCTTGTCAATAACGAGCCTTCAAGCTCGCATCAGGAGAAGGCAGGAGTCAAGTACGGAACTATCAAGAAGGAGAATTATTACTCAAAGAAGGCTAATAAGAACAAGCCTTATAATATACTTCTTCCTGCTGATTATGATCCGAGCAAGAAGTATCCTGTACTCTATGTTCTCCACGGCTTCTTCGAGAACGAGGATCGTATGATAACAAAGGGCAACGGTGTAATGTATACTCGACAGATCGTCGGAAACGCTATTGCCGAAGGCGCAGCTAAGGATATGATAGTTGTTTGTCCGCTGATATTCACAAGTGCAACGATGAACAGTGCTACAGGCTTCGGCGATGCGGGTTCTGTACAGGGCTATAACAACTTCGTTGATGATATCGTAGACAGCCTTATGCCGCATATCGAGGAGAAGTACAGCGTTGCTACAGGCAGAGACAATACCGCTGTAACAGGTTTCTCTATGGGCGGTATGGAATCGCTCCAGATCGGTATGAAGTACGGCGATAAGTTCGGCTACGTAGGCGCTATCTGTCCTGCCCCAGGTGCTTCGGGCGCATGGAAGTGGAACAGCGAGGAGGAGACACCTCACCTCGTAATGATAACAGGCGGTACTCAGGACGATGTTGTCGGACTGAATACTCCTGAGGGCTATCACAACAACTTCAACAAGAACGGCGTACCTCATGTATGGCACGTAGTTCAGGGCGGTCACCACGGTGACGATTCTATCCATTCGGCTCTCTATTCATTTGTAAGAGCCGTATTCCAGGCTACCGAATAATATAATATAATATCAACAGCCGACAAACCATGGGGAAAGGGTGAGTCGGCTGTTTTTTTATAAAAGCGAACGTCCATGACGGTAAGGTGAGCGAGTTAACGAGCGACAGCGTGGCAAGGGTGCAGCGCCACGATGCCTGCTGATTTGACATTTTCGGGCTGGTATATTATAATGTATTCGGAAATAACTGAAAGGAGCTTTTGCGTGGAACGCATAAAGAGAAAAAAGGGAAAGAGCAGGATCGCTTTTCCCGAGGATTACTGCGTTGTGGATATAGAGACTACGGGACTTTCGCCAGAGGAGTGCGAGATAATCGAAATAGCTGCGGTGCGCTACAGGAACGGCGAGAAAACTGCCTTCTTCAATACCCTTATAAGACCCCACAGCGCCATAGCGCCTTTTATTACCGAGCTTACAGGCATCACCAACGATATGGTGAAAGATGCTCCCGAAATAGATACTGCTATTAAGGATTTTTACGATTTTGCAGGGAATGATATGCTCATGGGGTACAATGTCAACTTTGACATCAATTTCCTGTATGACAACCTTCTGCGCTGTCACGGGATCTGCCTGAGCAATGATTTCGTGGACGTTCTGCGCTTTGCACGGAAAGTTCTGACCATGCTGCCCGACCGCCGACAAACTACTGTAGCGGCTTACTACGGCATAGAGATCACAGGAGCTCATCGTGCTGCAAAGGACTGCGAGATATGCAACGCCTGTTATTTGCGTCTGCGCGACGAGATGCGCAGGCAGTCGGAGAACTGAGCTATGGCTGAAAAGAAAATGAGAGAAGCTGTTTTGGAGTTCGCTGAGGAACGCTTCGGCACAAAGCCCGAATATCTCTGGAGCAGGACACCTGACTGCGGAGTCCTGCGCTGCGGAAACAATAAGTGGTATGCCATAATCATGAACGTTGACGGCAGAAAGATCGGACTTCCCGATACGGGAAAGTTGGATATCATCAATGTGAAATGCAGCCACCTGATGACAGGTTCGCTGCTTGCCATGAAGGGGATAGTGCCTGCTTATCACATGAACAAGAACAATTGGGTGTCGGTGCTTCTGGACGGCAGTGTTGATATCGGACAGGTAACAGCTCTCCTTGAAATGAGCCATGAGCTTGTTGACAGGACGAAAAAGAAAGCGAAAAATGCCGCCTCTGAATGAGGCGGCAGTGCTGCCGAAAAGATATTCGGCTCTCAGATGAAAAGGAACAGTTGCATTTTCGGACATTCTGTGTTATAATATTATTCGTACATTAATTTTATTTTTTCCGCTTTTCGACAGGAGGAACTTTATGCTTAATGCTGATCTGAAGGAATTTGAATTTACTTCTGATTTTGATGGACTTGTGATCTCAGCTGTTCTCGCAGTGCCTTCGGGTGATATAAATGGCATCGTGCAGATAGTTCACGGCATGAATGAGCACAAGGAACGCTATTATCCGTTTATGGATTACCTTGCCGAGCAGGGCTTCATTACAGTTATACACGATAACCGCGGTCACGGAAAAAGTATCGTTGAGCCTGATGATCTGGGATTTATGTTCAGAAAGGGCGGCGAGGGCTTTATAAGTGACATAGCACAGCTCAACCAAAGAATCAGGGCAGCATATCCTGAAGTGCCTGTATTTATGCTGGCAAGCGGCTTGGGTGCGGCAGGGGCGAAGTGCTTCCTGAAGGAGAACGATGACAAGCTCAACGGGCTCGTTCTTCTGGGAACGATATGCTACAGTTCGTTTTCGCCTGTGACAAGAGCCATAAACTCTGTTGCGTCCAAGCGCCCGGGAAGCCGTTTCAGGAGCGAGAAGATTTTCAATACCATTGATGATACCTTCGGCAAATTCTTTGAAGATCCCATTAATTCATGGAGATGCAGCGATGCAGACGTTGTCCTTGCGTACAACGAGGACGCTCTCTGTAATTTCAGACCTACCCTTAACGGCTATCAGGAGTTCCTGTGGCTTGTAAAGAGCTCTCAGTCTTCAGGGGGCTGGCAGGTGAAGAATCCTTCACTGCCCATACGCTTTATATCGGGTAAGGACGACCCTGCAATGATCTCGGAGAAGAAGTTCATGAGTATGATGGGCAAGCTCGAAAAGAGCGGCTATGAGAGCATTTCTCACCGACTTTTTGAAGGTATGCGTCATGATGTTCTTGTGGAAAAGAACAGCGTTAATGTATACAAGGATATTGCGAAGACCTTATTTTCGTGGCTTGACCGCTGGAATGAGGAACGCGCCGAGTCAATGACTGTTACGCCAACTGTTGCTGCGGCAGCGGCAGGCGCTCAGCAGGAACAATAATATGACTTACAGGACCGCCGCAGCGACGACGGTCCTTATATCGTAAACATGAAAGGATAAATTATGGATATCAACAAGACACTGGCAAAGGAATTCGGACTTAAACAGGAGCAGGTGGACAATACTGTCGCACTTATTGACGACGATAAGACTATACCTTTTATCGCTCGTTACCGTAAGGAGCTGACAGGTTCTCTCGATGACCAGATACTCCGTGAGCTCTATGACAGGCTCATGTACCTCCGTAACCTGGAAAAGCGCAAGGAGGAGGTAACGAACGCTATCACAGAGCAGGAGAAGATGACTCCCGAGATCGAAGCTGCTATCAGCGCAGCTGTAACTCTCGTGGAGGTCGAGGATATATACCGTCCGTTCAAGCCAAAGCGCCGTACCCGCGCAAGCATTGCCCGTGAGAACGGCCTTGAACCTCTTGCAGTGATGCTCATGGCTCAGGAGAATTCTACAGAGCCTGAGAAGGAAGCAGAAGCCTTCATCGACGAGGAGAAGAAGATCAATAACGCTCAGACAGCTCTTCAGGGAGCTATGGACATAATTGCTGAGGATATCTCCGACGATGCCGATATCAGAAAGAAGCTCCGTGCTCTTGCAGGCGATAAGGGCGAGCTGGTATCCAAGGCAGCAGACCCCGAGGCTGAGAGCGTATATATGAACTACTATGAGTACGCAGAGGCTATCCCGAAGGTGGCAAATCACCGTGTGCTCGCCCTTGACAGAGGTGAGAAGGAGGGCTTCCTCAAGGTGTCCGTTACCCTTGACGAGACTATGGCGACCGATGTCATCTTCGGCAAATATATCAAGGCTAACAATGCCTGCGGTGAGCTCGTAAGAGCAGCTGCCGCAGACAGCTATAAGAGACTTATATTCCCGTCTATCGAGCGCGAGATACGTTCGGAGATGAGCGCAAAGGCTGCTGAGGAGTCAATAAAGGTATTCGCAGCAAATCTCCGTCAGATGCTTCTCCAGCCTCCGCTTAAAAGCAGCGTTATCCTCGGCCTTGACCCTGGTTACGCACACGGCTGTAAGACAGCTGTTATCGACGGCACAGGCAAGGTGCTGGATACAGCTATAATCTATCCTGTAGGCTCTGCGGGAGCAGTTGAGGCTGCAAAGAAGAAGGTCAAGGAGTTTATACAGAAATACAACGTAAACGTTATCTCTATCGGAAACGGTACGGCTTCCCGCGAAACAGAGAGCTTTGCCGCAGAGATAGTCAAGGAAGTGCCGCAGGACGTAAGCTACATGGTAGTAAGCGAGGCAGGAGCTTCCGTATACTCTGCATCTAAGGTGGCTGCTGAGGAATTCCCCGAGTATGACGTTTCCATAAGAGGAGCTATCTCCATTGCCCGCCGTTTGCAGGATCCTCTTGCTGAGCTTGTAAAGATAGATCCGAAGGCTATCGGTGTAGGACAGTATCAGCACGATATGCCGCAGGCACGTATGAGCGAAGCCCTCGGCGGCGTTGTTGAGGACTGCGTTAACTCCGTCGGAGTTGACCTGAATACTGCTTCACATTCGCTCCTTTCGTATATCGCAGGCATCAACGCAACAGTTGCAAAGAATATCGTTACCTACCGTGAGGAAAACGGCAGATTCACAGACCGCAAGGAGCTCCTTAAAGTTCCGAAGCTGGGCAAGAAGGCTTTCGAGCAGTGTGCAGGCTTCCTGAGAGTCCGCGACGGCAAGAACCCTCTCGACAATACCGCTGTTCACCCAGAGAGCTATGAAGCAGCAGCATCACTGCTCAGTGAGTGCGGATTTACTCTTGCGGATATCGCAGGCAGCGGAGCTGATGGCATCACAGAGAAGGCAGGAAGCATCGGTCTGGATAATATAAGCAAGAATCTCGGCATTGGTGTCCCAACACTTACCGACATCATCGGCGAACTCAAAAAGCCTGGACGTGACCTTCGTGACGAGCTCCCCGCACCACTCCTCAGAAGCGGCGACGTTATGGAGATAAAAGACCTGAAGCCCGGTATGGAGCTTGTGGGAACAGTCCGCAATATCATTGATTTCGGATGCTTTGTTGATATCGGTGTCCATGAGGACGGTCTTGTTCATATCTCTCAGATATGCAGCCGCTACATCAAGCACCCTCTTGAAGCAGTAAAGGTGGGCGAGGTAGTAAAGGTAAGAGTTCTTGACGTTGACCTCAAGAGAAACCGTATATCGCTCACAATGCGCCTTAACGATGAAGAAGAGAAGAAGCAGCAGAAGTCCGAGCGCAGACCTAACAACAGAAAGCGTGAGGACCGCAAGCCAAAGGGCTTTGATGCTTCACAGATACGCAACAGCAGTTTCCGTATCAAGCAGAAGTAAGGAGATGGTGGTATGCCATTAAGAACAGAGGAAAGAGAAATAGTGTGCGCAGTCTGCGGAAAAAGCTCCGTGCAGACTGTTATTGCAGAGTTTGATCCGGATACGAGTACTCCCGATCTTGACATGAGACCGAATGGTGAGCACCGTTCATATCTGAAATACTGGGTCAGCGAGTGTCCGCACTGCGGATACTGCAATGCATCTATAGATATACCTGTCCGCTTCACAAGGGGATACCTTGAAAGCGAGAGATATAATACAGCAGGCGGAAGCGGACTTGCTGAAAAGTTCATGAAAATGTCGCTGGTATGCGAGAAGAACAAGGTCTACGAAGAGGCTGTGAAAGCCTGTTTGTACGCCGCGTGGTACTATGACGACGAGAATGACAAGAAAAAGGCAGCTGAGTGCCGCAGAGCTGCTCTCAGGATATATGATCTTCACAGGGCAGAGTTCGCAGCCAATCCCGATATGATACTTCTTGCGGCTGAACTTATGCGAAGAAGCGGCGATTTCGAGCGCGTGATCCGTGAATACAAGGGAAGGCTCCTTCCTTCCATGCTGCTCATCGCACTTGAAAACTTCGAGGTGGCACTTGCCGAAAAGAAGGACAGCGCCTGCCATAGAGCAGATGAAGCACCGAGAGTTGCGAAAAAATAAATACATCTAAAACATATACTTCGGAGGAAAAAATGATGAAGAGAATAGCAGCTTTTATAGTTGCAGCAGCGGCAGCAGGCTGTGTTTTTACAGGCTGTCAGCCAAAAAAGAAGGAGATCAAGAGCGAAAAGATCACTCAGCAGGAAAGCGCTTCATACGAGGACGCTCTGAAGGAATGCTTCAAGGCTATGCAGTATGAAGGCGGCGGAGAGATATTTTATTCATATATGTATCCGAATGAGACCATTGAGGCTATGAAGAAAAACGGCGAGTATGACAAGCTTGTAAAGAGCTTCAACGAATCTCAGAGCGATGTGCTGAAGTCACGAGATGTAAAATATGAGTTCAGCGGAATAAAAACATCAAAGGAACTCAGCGAAAAGCAGGTCGCCGGGGTAAAGAAATATTTAGTGGAGCTAAGTGAACCGTACCTTTCAACACTGACAGAGGACAGACTCGATGTCAAGGAAGGCTATGAGACCACATATGAGTATCTCAAGGATAATAAGACTACTGCCATTGAAACAGTCATAGTCTTTAAGCTGAACGATGAGGGCTGGAAAGTCATTACACAGTGACGGAGGTAAGATATGAAAAGAGAGTCCGGCTATAATACCAAGCAGAAGGAGAACCTTCTGGAATATCTTATAAAGAATAAAGAGAAGCATACCAATGTTCAGGAGATAAGTGCGTATTTATCTGCTGAGGGAACTCCTGTGGGAGTTGCAACTATCTACAGACAGCTGGACAAACTTGTGGATCAGGGGATTGTCCGCAAGTATTCTTTCGATGGCAAGACCTGTGCCTGCTATCAGTATATCGAGGATAATGAGCAGTGCCGCAGCCATTTCCATCTCAAATGTCTTAGCTGCGGCAAACTGATACATCTTGACTGTGAACATCTTGCAGACCTTACCCGTCATATCGAGGGCGAGCACGGCTTCAAGATAGACTTCTCGCAGACAGTCTTCTACGGAGTTTGTTCAGACTGTTCCGCTGAAGACTGAGGAGTTTGTGATGTGCTGCCGCTGTTGGCAGAACCTCTCGGAATGTAAATTTTAACGTCAGTTTCTGGTTTATCGGGCATAATACCACCTCCGCAGGTATTATGCCCGAAATTTTGATTTTGATTCATGATGCTGCAGAATGAAAGGTGAGGGAAGATGAAGGTCGTCAACGTGCTGCTGAGGCTTCTGGCAGCCGATATACTGAGTATGTTCATAAATATGACGCTGGCAGGTTCGAGCAGTACGGCTGTACGCGCGGTATGTGCCGTGTGTACGGCAGGGATACTTGTCACAGTATTGGGTGACCATGCAGTAAAAGCTGCACATACCGATCTGAAAGGCAAACAGGGCAGCGCAGGAATGATACTTGCGGGAGCTTTTGCATCTCTGCCTGCGCTTATAAGCTGGATCATACTGTATGTATCGGCGAACAGCGGCGGATTTGATTATTATCGCTGGCATAAGCTGATAAATGCGACGTTTTTGCAGTATTATAACCTCATTGAGCCAGATGCGCTGTCGTCATCGCTTTCCCTGAACGAGCTGCTGATGATGCTCCCGACAGCGGCAGTTCCCGCGGCAGCAGTGATAATACCGTACCTGCGCACTAAAAGACGCGGTACATTATAGACGGATATACGTTTACCGTTCAAGGATCGTGCCCGAAAATCGGCGTTTTTATGCAATCTGCTGAAAAAATATGGATTGTCTGAGGGAGTAAACTGTTTTGCTTGACATTTTAAGCAAAAACATGATAAAATAAAGCTTGATAAACTATTGTTATGGAGGTTTTTAGATATGGCATTTTGTAGATTCTGCGGAAAGCAGATACCTGAGGGCGGAGTTTGTGATTGTCCTGAAGCACAGAAAAAAGCAGCTGAGGAGATCAGCAATGCACCGCAGAGCGCTGAACAGGCTGTTGAAAGTGTAAAGGAAGCTGCTGCTGAGGTAAAGAACGAAGCAGTACAGGCTGCCGAGACTGTACAGGAAACCGTTAAGGAGACTGCTTCCGAGGTTAAGGAGAACGTTGCTGACAGCGCAAACAAGCCGGTAAGCGGTGCGGATATCGCAAAGAAGGTCGATGGACTCGCAGGAGAGATCTCGGAGAACCTTCCCGGAAATATGAAGAACAGCAAGAATGCTGTATATATCGCAGCCTGCATCGTAGCTGTACTTATCCTTATGCTCCTTATGTGCCTTTTCGGCGGCGGAGCAAAGAGCGCTGTGAAGAAATATGTAAAGGCTGCTTCAAGCAAGAGCGGCGGAAAGACATATTACTCATACACATATCCTAAACAAGTGATAAAGAAGCTCAAGAAAAAGGACAAGTTCGATGATATGGTCGATGATTTCAACGAAAAGGTCGAAGACGCTATAGACGATCTTGAGGATAAGGAAACAATGCCTAAGTTCGCAAAGATCGTTTCAAAGTCAAAGCTCAATGATTCCGAGCTTGACGGAGCTGAGGATTACTTCGAGGGCATATGCGAGATATACGATGTTGATGATGACATTGAGGTATCAAAGGGCTATGAAATGAAGATCAAAACCAAGTGCAAGGACGAAGACGGCGATACAGAGTATCACAAGACAAAGATATGCGTTGTAAAGATCAAGGGTGACGGCTGGAAGATAATCCCGGCTTCAAAGAATTCGCTTGACTGATATGAATGATTAATAGTTTGCATTTTGTCAAGCGTAAATTATAGCAATATTCATATACTAAAATGACGAAAAAAGCTTCTGAAGTGGTAATATTATTACTTCAGAAGCTCTTTTTGTATATAATTTTTTTATTACACAGCATTAAATATTGACTATTTGTCGGAAATGTGTTAAAATTATCTGGTTGCTGTGAAACGAATGACGTAAAAAGATATAATATCTTTTATGTCTAATCCTATTATATCGGAGGATATTATGGCATCAACTATATTGAATCAGACGATCATTATGCTTATCCTGATAGGCGTTGGCGTGGTATGTGCCAAAACAAAGCTTATAAGCGAAGCATCAAACAAGGATCTGTCAAAATTCGTGCTTCAGGTAGTAAATCCAGTAGTTATATTTGTTTCCTATCAGCGTGAATACCGCACAGAGCTTGCAAAGAACCTGCTGCTCACGTTTGTGTTATCTGTGGGAGCAATGGCGGCGCTTGTTCTGCTGTCGTATGTATTCGTAAGGAAAAAGGAAGGAAAAGAGTTTGAGATAGAACGATTTTCCTCTGTATACTCAAACTGCGGATTTATGGGGATACCTCTTGTAAATGCCATTTATCACGAAGAAGGCGTCTTTTATCTTACAGCATTCATAACTGTTTTTAATCTTGTAGTATGGACACATGGAGTAATACTCATCTCAGGACAGAAAGATCTCAGACAGGTGGTCAAGGTGTTCTATTCACCGACTATCATCTCGATCCTTCTTGGACTGATCACTTTCTTTGCACAGGTAAAGCTTCCTGAAACTGCGCTTACAGCACTGGGCTACATCAAGGATATGAATACACCTGTTGCGATGATAGTATCGGGCGTTACTATAGCGGCAACGAATGTTCCAAAGCTGCTGAAAAATATCAGGGTGTACTATGTATGTTTTCTGAAATTGCTTGTTATGCCTCTGATATTGGCAGTACCTTTTTCACTTCTGCACGGAGTGGACGAGATCGTGAGAATGACTATTCTTATTGCCGCTGCTGCACCTCCTGCTGCCATGTGTACCCTTCTCAGTATACGTTACGGTAAGAATTCAATATATTCATCGGAAATATTTACTGCTGGTACTATTTTATCAGTAGGCAGTTTGCCGCTGGTTGTTAAGTTTACGGAATATTTGACAAAAATGTCTTGAAAAGTTTGGCAAAAATGCTGATTTTATAAATTTTTGCGCTAAAATGTTTGAAATTTAATAATATTGTGTTATAATATAATTACATTAATAGAGAATGACTTTACAATAAAACGTCAAAATTATACAGGCAGTTATCAAATGACTCATATTGCAAAACAGTCCACAGGGGATATGTAGATTGTGCAAACGGAATTCGCGTTCGACATCTAATCAAGAAGAAATGGAGTTGTTGTTGTATGGAAAAAAGAGGAATCAGTAAGCTTGATCTGAAAAGAAGAAATCGTATGCAGATACTCAGAGTCATTAGAGAATCTGGCCCTATCTCAAGAGTTGACGTTGCGAGCGCTCTTGAGATCACACGAGCTGCTGTAACGATTATCACAAATGAAATGATCGAGGAAGGAGTTCTCGTTGAGATCGGAGAAGCACCCGTAAACACCGAGAAACTTCAGAAGGGCAGAAGAAAGATACTTATCGACATCAATGTAAATAGCAGATTTGCGCTGGGTGCAACTGTTGACGAAAAGGAAGTAAGCATCGGTCTGACCAACCTCAATTCAGAGGTCCTCGATAAGGCAAGCATGGTGATCGACGACAGAACCACAAGCAAGGATATTATCAACTACATTATAAAGACCAGCAACGAAATGGTCGAGAACAGCGCACTTACAAAGGATAAGATCCTCGGCCTCGGCGTTGGCGTAGTACCTTCAATGTGGGGAAAGCTCAAGATATTCTATAAAGACGGAGTACTTGACTTCACTAACTTTATTGATAAGCTCTCAGGCGGTCTCAATTTCGAGATCCACTGTGGAAATGCTATCGGTCTTATGGCTCTTGCAAGCAATGATTTTAGAACTCAGAACGGCTATCAGACCAATCAGGCATTTATCCACAACGGTAATCAGGTAAATCTCGCTATCATCAATAAAAACGAGCTTTCAGCTGATTACGTATCCTATACGTCCACTATCGAAAGATATATCGTCTGCCCCAACGGTAAGTCTTACGAGGGCTATCCTAACGGTTCTGTCAAGGCTGAGCTTTCAAGAACAGCTATGATGAACGCATTCTGTGAGATATACTCCAAGGACAAGACCCCTGTGCTCTATGAGCTCACAGACGGTGACAAGTCAGCTATCAATACTGACAATGTATTCATGGCTCTTATGAGAGGCGAGGAGCCTGTCAAGAACCTTGTAGACGACCTTATCGCTAAGTACACTGTACTTATCAATAACCTTTCGATAAGCCATTTTGCGAAGAAGATAGTTCTTCACAACTTCAAGCTCAACGAAAAGCAGTTTGACTACTGCAAACGTGAGATGATCCGTCTTGTAAGCGAGGAGATCGCTGACAGAGTAGTGCTCAGCAAGCTTGACGGAAAGAACAATTTCCTTGGCGGCTGTGCTCTTATCATTCAGGATAACTTCTATGTAAGAGGCGGTATGCAGTAAAAACTCAGAAAGCCTGAGAACTTAATGTTCTCAGGCTTTCTCTTTGCGCTTGTTTATGATATGCATGACGATATACATTATTATTAAGGAAAAGATCATTCCCAGCACAGCTCCGCCTGTGTCTATCATCATATCCCTGAATTCGCAGGAGCGTCCCTCAGACATGGTTTGATGCAGCTCATCAGAGAGCGCATAAAGGAAGCCGAACACAACGACGCACAGACTTTTCAGCGAAATGAGCTTCCTTTTGCCTGCCGTCATGGAAGCACAGAATCCAAGTGCGGTATATATCGTGAAATGCGCAAGCTTTCTCACGATAAATGAGGCTGTGTTCCATATCTCATGCTGTCGGTAAAGCGACCTTTTGGAGTAGTCCTTATCAATGATCTTGACTGCAACTTTGGTCATTGAACCGCTGGTTTTAGACGATTCTTCAGCATTTTCAGCCGAAAGAACGAATATCGCCACCATAACAGCTATCGTCAGGACGAGAAAAATCAACTGTAAGGCTGAAATTTTTGAACTTTTATTTTGCATTGTTTTCCCCCTATTCTTACATATTCTATTATACAATTATTGCTCAATTTTGTAAAGAGGAATTTTTTTGGGAAAAATTTCAAAAATATCTTGTAACCTGAGAATAAAAATGATATAATATATTGTGTGTGACTTTATGCCGCATAGCTTTTTACATAGATCAAGATAATTCGGAGGCAATAATGAAGAGTTTTTTAGCAAATGTCTGGACAAAGAGAGTCGTAGCGACACTTAGTCTTGTTTACACATATTTTGTTTTTAAATTTGCTTATTTTTCAATCTTTTACGATATCCACGTACATCAGCGGGCTTCACTGTGTCTGGCAATATCGGGTGTATCGCTTGCAGCCCTCATCATCATGCTGTATACGCGAAAACAAATATTCACACGTATAGCAAGCTTTGTGATACTTCCTGCGATGCTGCCCGTGGTGCTGCTGTACTTCGGCGAGTGGGGAGCTATACTTCCTATTATTATAGTCGGAATAATCATACTGCTGCTATCGGGTGCATCTGAAGGCTTGAAGACCGCGATCGCCACTATTATACTTCTCATGTATATATTCGGTGCGCTGGGATATTTTTTGTTCACGTCCTTCTTTGTAACACCTACAAAGGAGAAGGTAATCGAAACAGGTGTTTCACCGTCGGGAACATACAGATACAGGATCGTCAATACAGAGGACAGTTCAAACGGAAGCACAGCAGTTTATGTTGAGCCGAATACAGCTGATGTCAATTACCAAATGGTATCATTCACCCTCAAGAATATCGAAAGAGTGGTTTACCTTGACAGACCTTCGGACGACGAGGTAACTATCGAGTGGACTACACAGTCACGCAAAGAGATAACAGACTACCTTAACTCAATATCAGATCAGGTAGAGCTTTCTATTACCGATGCTGAGCTTGAACATATCGGCTATACCTATGATAACAAGCTCATGCTCACAACGCTCTCTGCAAGCCGTAAATTTGCTTTGGGTCTTACCGCTTCCGATGTTGACCCTGTTCCGCTGGACAGCCTGAATCAGGAACAGCTCGACTTCTTCGGCATCGGCAAGGAGCCTGACGGAAGATACTATATAAAGGATATCTCTGATCGCATGAGAGAGGCTCTCGGAGACAAGGCAAACAAGAGAGTTTACTTTAAGGATCTTACCGATAAGGAGTGGAAGGTGTATAATTCCGATCACATTGACGCTCCTACGGGTATCACTCTTTTCAATGTCAAGAAGTACCACAATATCAGACTTAACACCCTTACCGACGAGCAGCTTGCTTACCTCGGCGTTTCCGAAAGCGGAGATGTTATGATACTTTCTGCTCTGCGCCACGATAAGCCCGCAGAGGAAGGTGCTGAACCCGGTGAAGATATAATAACAGCTGACAAGAAAATAGTATTCCGCTACTATGTTGCGGAGATAGATGATTATTACGATGTAAATTCAAGACATTTCTCATTTGATCTTCTTAATTGAATATGATATAACGGCGCTGTGGGCAGATCTCTCGTAAGTAGTGGTGCTCACAACGCCTTGCGTTTAATTATATGGTTTGCAAGTCCGCAAAAGAAGCGCAGAATGTAAAAAAATGAGCAAAAAAGGTCTTGCAATACAGACTGATATGAGATATCATGTGTTTAGAGGATCATGATGCAGAGCAGGCACTCTGCAAATATTCATAAAGGAGTTGTAAATTATGGCATATTTAATAGGTGTGGACTGCGGTACAAGTGGTACCAAGACAGTTCTTTTTGATGAAAAGGGAAGCGTTATCGCTTCAAAGACTATCGAATATCCGATGTATCAGCCTAAAAACGGCTATGCTGAGCAGGAGCCTTCAGACTGGGCAAATGCTATGGTAGAGACTATCAAGGCTGTAATGGCTAAGAGCGGTGTTAAGAAGGAAGACGTTAAGGGTATCGGCATCTCGGGACAGATGCACGGACTTGTAATGCTGGATAAGGATAATAATGTGCTTCGCCGTTCTATTATCTGGTGTGACCAGAGAACAGCTGCTGAGGTCGAGGAAATGAACCGTATCGTCGGCAGAGACAAGCTCGTTGAGATAACTGCTAACCCTGCCCTCACAGGCTGGACAGCTGCAAAGATACTCTGGGTAAAGAACAACGAGCCTGAGGTATACTCAAAAGTTGCACATATCCTTCTTCCAAAGGACTATCTCAGACTTATCCTTACAGGTGAGTATGCAACAGAGGTTTCAGATGCTTCAGGTATGCAGCTTCTTGACGTTCCTAACCGCAAGTGGTCTGATGAGCTTCTCAGCGCATTTGAGATCGACAAGAACTGGCTGGGCAAGGTGCATGAGAGCTGTGAGGTAACAGGTACTCTCACAAAGAAGATGGCTGAGACACTCGGTCTCTGCGAGGGAACTATCGTTGTCGGCGGCGCAGGAGACAATGCTGCTGCTGCTGTTGGTACAGGCGTTGTCGAGGACGGCAAGGCTTTCACAACTATCGGTACATCGGGCGTTGTTTTCGCTCATACATCTAATATATCTATCGACAAGAAGGGCAGAGTACACACTTGCTGTGCTGCTGTTCCGAATACATGGCACGTTATGGGCGTTACTCAGGGTGCAGGTCTCTCCCTCAAGTGGTTCAGAGACAATTTCTGCATGGCTGAGAAGGAGACTGCAAAGCTCATGGGTGTCGACGAGTACTACCTCATGGATAAGCAGGCTGAGACAGTTCCTGTAGGAGCAAACAGACTTCTGTATCTCCCGTATCTTATGGGCGAGAGAACTCCGCACCTTGATCCTGACGCAAGAGGAGTATTCTTCGGACTTTCAGCTATACACACAAGAAAGGATATGCTCCGTGCTGTTATGGAAGGCGTTACATATTCACTTCGTGACTGTGTTGAGGTATTCCGCGAGATGAACGTGAACGTAAGCGATATGATGGCTTGCGGCGGCGGCGGATCATCACCGCTGTGGAGAAGTATGCTTGCCGATCTTTACAACTGCAATGTCAAGACAGTTGCATCGAAGGAAGGACCTGCTCTCGGTGTTGCTATTCTGGCAAGTGTCGGTGCAGGCATTTACAGCAGCGTATCCGAGGCTTGCAGCGCTATTATCAAGACTGATAAGGTACAGGCTCCTAAAGCCGAGAACGTTCCTGAGTACGAGAAGTATTATCAGCTCTACAGAGAGATATACCCTGCTCTCAAGGCTCAGTACGCAAAGCTTGCTGTACTCTGATAATTTATCATGATAGAGACTGAAAGACTATTTATCCGTCCGTTTCGCATAAGCGATGCAGAAGATGCTTTTGAATGGCGCTCTGATGCAGAAGTCAACAGATTCATGCCATATCCCTGTGATGAAAGCGTTGAGGCTTTGCGTGAAAGGATAGCGGAATGGATCGGGGAAAAAGACAAATATGCCATCGTGCTGAAGGATGCTGAAAAGGTGATAGGCGATATCACTCTTGAATTCAGCAAGAAAGACTCTGCGTATGAGATAGGATACAATCTTAACCGCAGCTTCTGGCGAAAAGGCTATGCAACGGAAGCAGTCCGCGGACTTATTGGCTGGGCATCAGAAGAACTTGGAGCACATGACTTTACGGCTTTTTATGCCAAAGAAAATGCGGCTTCCGGCAGAGTGCTTGAAAAATGCGGATTTGTTAAGGAGTATACAGGGCAATATTCCCGTGATAACGGAAAAATAGTATTTGAGGCTCTTTTTGTAAGACTTCATATTGAATAAAAACAAAGGCGGACATATGTCCGCCTTTGGAAATTGTGAGGAGGTGAACTGCATGGATAATTCAGTGCTGAAAAAGTTTGCTGCTAAAGCAAGGAGCGTTTTGTTGAAAAACAGCAGTGAAGAATGTGCATATTTCGGATTCATGCGGCTGTGTTCACTCTTTTCTATTGACGTATCAGCAGTTTATGGGATACTATCCGTGCCTGAGAAGCTCCGCAGCGCACTTTTCAGAGAAAAGTGCGGGCAGCTCGAAGAGATATATGGCGGGATATTTTCATTAAAGTCCGAGCTGCCTGTTCCGCCGCAGCTTTTAGCTGACGGCGGAACTGCTGCGGAGCTTCTCAGGCTGCCGCGTGATTTTTTCGGCAGTATATCGGTGTTGGGAAGGCTGCACCAGTATTATAACGAGCCGTACAGAAATGAGATAGCAGTGGGTTTGAAGAACAGCAAGAGGCTAAGTTCCGATAAGATAGCTGCTGCGACGCAGATTTTCACACCTGAGTGGGTGGTAAAGTACATGGTGCAGAATACTCTTACAAGGTATCTGCGTGAGCATAGCTGCGATGTCGGGGACGGTGAGTATATTATCGGTGGGGAGACTGCTGATAGGACAAATCTTTGTCCCGAAGAGATAACGTTTATCGACCCGTGCATGGGCAGCGGAAATATCCTGCTTTACGCCTTTGACGTGTTTATGGAGCTGTATCGGAGCTGCGGATATTCGGATAAGACTGCGGCTGAGAAGGTGCTGTGCTGCAACCTGTATGGTCTGGAGCTTGATGAACGGGTGTGTGCTGTGGCAGAGACAGCACTTCGCTTTAAGGCACAGCAGTACGGTGCAGATGTTTTGCCGCAGGTCTGCGACTTTTCAGGTATAAGCGATACGGCAGGCTCGCTCCTTAAAGCCGAACAGATAGCGGACATCAGCTCAAAAGCAGCAGTTGTCAGAAAGCTCCTCAGCCGAAAATACACTGTTGTCGTGACAAATCCGCCGTACCTTGGCAAACCTGCCATGAACACTGAACTTTCGGCTTTTGTGCGTGAGAACTACAATGATTACAGCGCAGACATCTTTTCAGTGTTTGCCGCGAGATGTATGGATATGCTGGAACAAGGAGGATATCTTGGACTTCTAACACCTGCCACATGGCTGTTTTTACAGTCCTATGAGAAAATGAGACTGCGGATATACAGTGAGTGCTCCGTACAGACTCTCATACACTTCGAGTATTCAGCCTTTGATGATGCAACAGTTCCGCTGTGTGCGTTTACAGCGAACATGGGCAGAAGCTCTTCAAAGGGAACGTATCTGCGCCTTACGGATATAAAGGGCGGTATGGAGCTTCAGCGGCAGAAGGTGCTTGAAGCTGCATTTGACAAGGAAAGTCCGTACAGATATGAAGCAGATGCAGATGTTTTTCGTGATATACCGTCAGCTCCCGCAGCGTACTGGCTTGGGAAGGCTGCTCTTCAGGCGTTTTCGGGGACGAAGCTCGGTGAGGTATTTGCAGTCCGTGAGGGACTGATAACAGGGGATAACGACCGATTCCTGCGGCGCTGGTTTGAAGTTGACCAAAATAAAACAGCTTTCAAATATAGTCCTGACAAAAAGTGGTATCTTCTGAACAAGGGCGGAGAGTTCCGCAGGTGGTACGGCAACCGCGAATTCGTTGTAAACTGGGAGAATGACGGCGAGGAGATAAAAAACTTCCGCGACAATAACGGGAAACTACGTTCACGACCGCAGGGGCTTAATTATAATTTTCACCCGTCGGTAAGCTGGTCGCAGATAACCAACGGTGGATTTTCTGTGCGATATTTCGACGAAAACTTTATGTTCAACGTTGCGGGGACGAGTGTATTCCCAGAGAACGAAAAGCAGCTTCTGATGCTGCTCGGACTGCTGAACAGCTGCGTGGTATCAGAACTTTCCCGTGTCCTTAATCCTACTCTTAACATGAACCCGGGGGATATTGCGAGGCTGCCGCTGCCTGATATTCCTGATGAGTGTACGGAGGCTGAAAAGCTTATACGAGAGAATATACGGTTTTGCCGTGATGACTGGGACAGCTTCGAGACAGCATATGATTTCAGAAGGCACCCACTTATATGATAATTGGCGGAAAGTTCGGAAATATCTTCCTGCGGCTGTTGCTTTTTTTTATATAATGTGATATAATATAATGAAATAGCCTTTGGAAAAGGCTGATTAAACTATAAAGGAGAATAAGTATGGCTATTACTGAAGCAGTTGAAAATTACCTTGAAACTATTCTCATTCTTTCACAGAAACAACCTGACGTTCATGCAATAGACATTTGTTCATATCTGGGCTATTCACGCCCCACAGTTTCCATAATCCTCAAGAAAATGAAGGACGAGGGACTTGTAACCGTTGACGGCGATAATCACATCAGACTTACAGATGTTGGAAAGGACGTTGCAGAGCGCATATATGACCGCCATAAGGTACTCACCGACTTTTTCACATATCTCGGTGTCAGCCGTGATGTTGCGGCAGAAGATGCCTGCAAGGTCGAGCACGATATCTCTGATGAGACATTCGAGCTTTTGAGAAAGTATTATGACAAAATTGCCGAAGAGGCAAAATAACAGCCTTTTCGGAGGATATAATGGGTAAATATGAATCATTCAGGGAGCAGTATCCCGTTTTTGTATACAGGTCTTATAAGATAACCGAAACAGACGACAGTATCGAGATAAGCTATGTTTTCGAGTTCCCCGATCTTGCGAAGTTCGAGCCGGGCTGGACCTTTAAGAAGCCTGCGGGCTTTACAGCAAAGGGAGATCTAACCTTTGAAAGAATGGCTTTTTCTCTTGGCATGGCTGAGGCAGTAAGCTACTGGAAGGCTGCCTGTTCTCCTGAGTTCCGCGTTGAATGCGGAGAGCTTGACGATGAACAGATACAGTGGTGGAAGAAGCTATGGTTCATGGGACTTGGCGAGCTTTTCTTCGTGAACGGTATAAACGCAGACCGTGATACATTTGTGAATATAACTGCAACAGGCAGCTTTGACAGCGCTCTTTCCGAGACAGTTCGTCAGCCAAAGGGCTGCCTTGTTCCTATCGGCGGCGGAAAGGACTCGGCTCTTACGCTGGAGACCCTTGTCAATGCAGGCATGGAGTGCCGCTGCTACTCTATAAATAAGCGACATTCCATAATTGATACGGTCACAACAGCAGGACTTCCCGAGGAGGCGCTGATAATATCTCAGCGTCATTTTGACCGCTCACTGATCGAGCTCAACAATAAAGGCTTCATAAACGGTCATACGCCGTTTTCTTCCATAGTTGCCTTTTCGGCAGAGATCACAGCGTATATCAACGGTCTGAAGTATATCGTCCTCTCCAATGAGTCCAGTGCCAACGAGAGCACTGTTGTGGGGCAGGAGGTCAACCATCAGTACTCCAAGAGCTTCGAGTTCGAGCAGGATTTCCACAGCTATGAGGAGAAGTATCTCCATACAGGACAGTATTATTTCAGCTTCCTGCGTCCGCTGGCCGAGTTCCAGATAGCAAAGATGTTCGTATCACACAGGAAGTACCTTCCCGTGTTCAGAAGCTGCAATCTGGGTAGCAAGGTTTCTCCCGATATATGGTGCGGAGAGTGCCCTAAGTGCCTGTTCGTGAGCCTTATTCTCTCGCCGTTCCTCAGCCTCAGCGAGCTGAATGATATTTTCGGCAGGGATATGCTCAATGAGCCGAATATGAAGGAGTACTTCATCGAGCTTATCGGACAGTCGGAGCACAAGCCCTTTGAGTGCGTCGGAAGTATCGACGAGGTCAATTTAGCCGTGTCACTGGCAATACGCAAGCTTGAACGGAACGGCGAAGAACTGCCGCTGCTGTTTGAGGAATACAAGAATCGCGGACTTTATCACCCTGAGACCATTGACAGTCTCAATGATGAGTGCTGCGGATCATTCAACGAGCAGAATCTGCTGCCCGCCGAATTCAAGAAAATACTGAAAAAGGAAATGGAGCGTCTGCTTTGAACAAGTTCTGTGAATATGTAAAAAACTACACTGAGGGAAAGAAAATATGTATACTCGGCTTCGGAAGAGAAGGAAAGTCCACATACAAGATACTGGAGAAGTATTGCTCGCCAAAGTTTGTAGCTATAGCCGACCTGAATCCTGTAGACCGCGAGGCTAACGGTCTTTCCGAAGATGTGGAGCTTATATGCGGCAAGGACTATCAAGAGTGCCTTGACAGTTTCGATATGGTATTCAAAAGTCCGGGTATCGTTCTCGAAAAGAAGCTCTCGGAACTTAAATGTCAGATAACCTGTGAAACACAGGTGTTCTTCGAGGTGTACCGCGAGCAGATAATCGGTATCACAGGAACTAAGGGCAAGAGCACTGTGACTTCGCTCATATATCATGTGCTGAAGGAGAGCGGAGTTGACTGCCGTATCGCAGGAAATATCGGCATACCTGTGTTTGATATAGCCGAGGGCATGGGCGATGAGACCGTTGTGGTCTGTGAGCTTTCTTGCCACCAGCTTGAGTATATGACAGTTTCTCCGAAATACGCCGTTTTCCTCAATCTCTACGAGGAGCATCTTGACCACTACGGCACAATGGAGAACTACTACAACGCAAAGAAGAACATATATCTGCATCAGCAGCCCTTTGACGTTCTCTGGTGCAATGAAGATTTAAGGACCGATGATATGCCGTCTATTGTCATTACAGTATCCGATACTGACGAGAATGCTGATGTATTTGTATCGAACGGCAAAATAATGGACGCAGACGGCGATTCCTATGTGATACCTGTTGACAGTATAAAGCTTCTGGGAACTCACAACCATTACAATATAGCTATCGCTTACGGTCTTACGAGCATTATGATAGGCGAAGAAGCCTTCACGAAGGCTCTTTGCACATTTGATCCGCTGGCACACCGCCTCGAATATGTGGACACAGTCCGCGGTATACGCTGGTATGACGATTCTATCTCTACAGCCTGCGCGACTGCGATATCCGCGCTGAAGAGCGTACCGAATGTGGGAACTATCCTCATAGGCGGTATGGACAGAGGTATCGACTATCAGCCGCTTGTGGACTTCCTCGCAGACTTTGACGTAAAGGGCATTTGTATGGAAGCATCGGGCAAGCGCGTGTATGATATGATACAGTCAAGCGGCAGCTTCAGCAATAAAGACCGAATTCACTATGCAGACCACCTTGAAGACGCAGTGAAGCTTGCTGCGGAGATAACTCCTGAGGGTAAGAGCTGCGTAATGTCGCCTGCGGCTGCAAGTTACGGAATATTCAAGAATTTTGAGGAGCGCGGCGACGCATTCAAAAAGCTTGTTGCGGAGCTTAAATAAGTGTCTGACGGTTGGGGGACCATTATTATTGTAATAAGGGGAACGAGGTGAGAAATATGAAAGAAAACTTTGAGATCTGTCATTGTATGGGAGTTTCTTACGCTGATGTTGAGGACGCTCTCCATAATAATGAACAGCTCACAGACGTTGTTGCATTGTTTGACAAGGTGCAGGAAGCTACACACTGCTCGACAGGCTGCGGCGGCTGTCACGATGATATAATGAAAGTTATATCAGAAATAATGATGGCATGAATTTGTCAACAGCTATGTAGGGGCGGCATTTTGCCGCCCATTTTTCACATTTAACCCAAATTGTAGGGGCGGATATTATCCGCCCAATTCTTTACATAAAAAATCGGGACTGTATAACTACAAGTCCCGTTTTACTTTATATGCAGTTTTTTATCGTTTGTGCGTCCGAGGATATAATCGGCGGAAACACCGTAAAAATCAGCAAGTGTTACAAGGTGACGGATAGGGAGTTCGCGCTCGCCTGTCTCGTAACGTGAATACTGTGGCTGTGTAGTATTGAGCAGCTTTGCAATATCGCTCTGCTGGAGGTCTTTATCCTCGCGCAGATCTTTCAGCCGTTGTAAATAGTACACAAAAACACCACCCTAAATTATCTTACAAATAAAATTCTATCATAAATCTACATAATTATATTGACATTATATCCGAATGGATATATAATATTCTTGGAGGTGGTTATAAATGTATACATCAGAAGATTATAAACGCGATAAACTTATCGCAGAAACAGGACGTGGATACGAAAAAGGCATGGCTGAACTACGCTGTATTCACTACGAACATGGAAGAATAGGCGAAGCTGACAGACTTCTTCAACAATCGCCATATGCTAATGAAAATACATATTATAACGATACATATACATCATCAAATGGAATTTCGGATAAAATAATTGATTTAGAGCACGATATAAAGAATCAAAAATGGCGTCAAGATATGATAGAATCTCAATTGGCTAAAGGGAATAATCCAGATGAAGAATCATTAAGAAAACTATTAAGAGAAATCAAGAGAAATATAAGGGATTTAGAAGATCAGATTACAAGGCTAAAATTAGGATATTGATTTGAAGGGGCGTATGATATCCGTCCCTACAGGCAACAGCTAAAATTGCGCATAAGCTATTATTGCTAAATTTTTATTAAACTCTTGCAATTCACAGCAAGCTATGATATAATATTAACGATGGGGTCATTGCCCCGTAAATGAATTCTCAGGAGGAATTATATTTATGTTAACTTCAGCTACAGAAATGCTCCAGAAAGCAAGAGCAGGCAAATACGCAGTAGGTCAGTTCAATATCAACAACCTTGAGTGGACAAAGGCTATCCTTCTCACAGCACAGGAGTGCAATTCACCTGTTATCCTCGGTGTTTCAGAGGGCGCAGGCAAGTATATGACAGGTTTCGAGACTGTTGCAGCTATGGTTGCAGCTATGGACAAGTCTCTCGGAATCACAGTTCCTGTTGCACTTCACCTCGATCACGGCTCATATGGTGCTTGCTACAAGTGCATCAAGGCTGGCTTCACTTCAATCATGTTCGACGGTTCACACTTCCCGATCGATGAGAACGTTGCTAAGACAACTGAGCTCGTAAATGCTGCTCACAATCTTGGTCTTTCTATCGAGGCTGAGGTAGGTGCTATCGGCGGTGAAGAAGACGGCGTTATCGGTAAGGGCGAGTGCGCTGATCCTGCTGAGTGTAAGATGATCGCTGATCTCGGCGTTGATTTCCTCGCAGCTGGTATCGGTAACATTCACGGTGTATATCCTGCAAACTGGGAAGGTCTCAGCTTTGAGACTCTTGAGGCTATCAACAAGACTGTTGGTGATATGCCACTCGTACTCCACGGCGGTACAGGTATCCCTGACGATATGATCACAAAGGCTATCTCACTCGGCGTTGCTAAGATCAACGTAAATACAGAGTGCCAGCTCGTATTCGCAGAGGCTACAAGAGGCTATGTTGAGGCTGGTAAGGACAAGCAGGGCAAGGGATTTGACCCAAGAAAGCTTCTCGCTCCTGGTTTTGAGGCTATCAAGGCTAAGGTTAAGGAGAAGATGGAGCTCTTCGGAAGCGTTAACAAGGCTTGAGTATAATATTTCCATAAGAATAAAGCCTGAGAACTCATTGTTCTCAGGCTTTTTTGTATCATATATTCTTGCAGAAGTCGATTATTTCCGATTTTCTGGGTTCTACGTCATTCCTGTATTCTATGGAGCAAAGTCCCAAATGACCGCAGCACTCTATTTCCATATGACCGTAGAAGTACTCGATAGTGCCGATTATTTTTTTACATTCCTTCATATTCGGACCTGTCCGCAGAGCTACAGCGTAGCCCTTTTTGCCGCTGCTGAGCTTGGCGTGGGGCTCATGTGTATTACACCATGGAGTACACCTGTCGATGAACGCCTTGAATTGCGCAGGCACATCTGCCCAGTAGGAGGGCGCAACAGCTACGATAATATCTGCGTTTTCAAACTCGTCTATTATATCGGAAAAGCCATCATTCTGAACACATTTTGCAGTCTTGTGACAGCTCCTGCACCCTTTGCAGAAGCTGAAAGTATAATCGTCAATACAAATGCTTTTGGTGTTGTGTCTGTGTGAAAGCTGTTCTGAAATAATGCGGACTATTTCTGCGGTAGCGCCGTTTCTGACGGGGCTGCAATTAATGATAAGTGCGTTCATAATGAATACCTCCGTTTAATATTAAAACTGAGTATATCATATTATCGTACATAAGTCAATATGTAACGGTGATGCAAATAAAGAAATATAGGCAAATATAGGGAACGCCTTCTCTTGCAAGGCGTTCCCTCTTCAAAAACAGTCCACTGGACTGTTTTTGAATTCACCCTTTGCGATGCGCCTTCGTATAATTTCGCTGTTCTTTAAAAGCTGGGAACAGCGACCAGAGACGCTGTCTCTGGACTCTGCCAAAGGAACGTAGTCCCTTTGGAATCCCATTATTAGTTAAATCCAACTTTTTCGACAAGCTACGGCGGTATTCTTCCGCCTTTTTTAGCTTTTCAGTACAGTCATAGGGTCGATATATTCGCCGTTATGCGTCATCTCGATGTGCAGGTGAGATGCGATCGCGCTTTCTATATCGGCAGTTCCGCCCACTGCACCGATAGTGCTGCCGCTCTCGACTGTATCTCCCTGCTGGACAGCAAGGTCGGAGCCAAGTCCACAATATTTAGTGGTATAGCCGTTTTTGTGGTCGATGGTTAAGGTAACGCCCCAGAGGGGATCGTTTTTCACAGCTGATACCTCTCCGTTTGCAACAGCATACACATCTGCGCCGATCTCAGCAGAGAAATCTGTACCGTTATGGGTCTGCCATGAGCCTGTAGTCTCGTTTTTTACGAGCTCGCCCCCGCTGAAAGGCTGGATAATATTGCTTATATCAGCGAGGGGAGCGGCAGCTTCCTGCATATTTGCATCAGCTGCTACAGGTACAGGTTCCTGAACATCTTCAGCAGCCGTATCATCGGCTTCCACAGGCGGCGCATCGACGGTTATTTCAGCAGCAGGCAGAGTGGCCTGCGTTCTCTCTGTCCTGAACAGTGCAGCAGTAACGGCTGTCGTTATCCTGTAGGCAGGAGTTGTAGCTTTCGGTATGTTGGTAACGTGCTTGTCCACAGCCGTATTGTCGGTTATGGTGGAATGACGGATATCCGTGAGCTTATCGCCCTGATCGTGAGCGAACAGGCAGGCAGCGCCGATCATTACAGCGCTGATGCCAAGTGCGGCATAAAAGCCTTTAGAGCATTTTCCGTAGTTTTTGTCGGTCAGTTCGTTTTTCTTCACACTAACACCTCCGACCATATTATTGACAATTCTGCGGAAAATATACATTTTCAGTGTCATTACTTACCGCGATCACATACAAAAGAAAACGGGACGATATCTTATCGTCCCTGAATGTTATTGTTTTAAAGTAATATTACCTGTTCGTCATCAGTTGTAATTTGGGTCTTGTGATACGTCGGGAGAATATGTGTTGGGGTCGTATGGTACAGCATCTGACGGGAAAGAAGCAGGCTGCTCTGCAAGCGGCTGTTCCCATGGCTGTGCGGGTGTCTCGACAGGAACAGTAACAGGCTCTGTGATTACCTCTGTAGTAGTTGTAGTGGTGGTCGTTGTGGTAGTTGTTGTCGAAGAAGTAGTTGTCAGCTCAGGACGTACTTCATCGGGAAGCTTCTGTTTGATCGGCTTAACGCCGTTGAGACCATAGCACTCCTGATAAGCAATGAGAAGATCGCGGATCATGTACTTAGCGTATTCACCACTTTCGATAACGCCTGCAAATGCGACCTCAGGGTTATTTGCAGGGGCAAATCCTATGAAGAATGAGTTCTGCTCGTTGAGATCGGCACCTGTCTGAGGAGTACCTGTCTTTATGGCAACATCATAGCCGAGGTTACTGAGTGAATAAGTCACGGGAGTATTTTTAGCAGCGTCCATCATACCGCCGATGATATAATCATAGACATCAGGCGAAGTAAGCTCTATCTGGTTTGCGATTATGGGATCAGTCTTCTTTATTAGCTTATCTGTGCCGTAGGAGTAGTAGCTGTCAACGATATAAGGCTGGTATCTTACACCTCTGTTGGCAATAGTATTTGCAACAACAGCCATTTGCAGCGGAGTCATACCGCAGTCCTGGTTACCGATACCTGCCTGGATAACGTAACCGATATACCATTCCTGACCGTGCTCTGCGAAAGTCTCAGGGTTACAGAGATATCCCTGAGCATCACCTGTTTCGATGCCTGTGCAGGCACCGAGACCGTAGAGCTTAGCGTACTTTGTGATATTGTCGATGCCGAGCATACTTGAAAGCTCATAGAAGTAGCAGTTACATGATACCTCGATAGCTCTTCTCATGGTGATATTGTTGTGATAGCCCGTACATTTGTATTGAGTACCATAGTAGTTGTATATCTGATTACATACAAGAGGAGTGCCGCCTGTTACGACTTTTTCATTGAGACCTGCCGTAGCTGTGATAGTCTTGAAAGTTGAACCGGGACGGTACAGACCGTAGGTACAGCGGTTTACAAGAGGAGAGTTCTCAACATTGAGGAAGTAGTCGTAGTGTTCGGAGTAATCCTTCAGGTTATAGGTCGGAGCAGTTGCCATGCCCTTTACAGCGCCTGTTTTAGCGTCCAGAACGCATATAGCACCGCATTTACCTTTGAGTATACGGGGGTTCGGGTTGATGCCGGGGAAGACATTGTTCAGGAAGTTGTCAAGTATGCCCTGTAATCTCAGTTGATAAGCGCCGTTTACGGTGAGCTTGACCGTTTCGCCTGAGGTAGCGTCCGTTATGGTCTTAACATCGCGGACGATCCCGTCCTTTACAGCGATCTGTTCCTCGCCGTTAGTGCCTCTGAGTTCTTTTTCCATAGCATATTCAATACCGCTCTTTCCGAGGATATCATTGTAGCTGTAGCCCTTGGTCTTGAGTTCGTCGTACTCCTCTTTATATATAGGACCCACAGTACCTATCTCGTGGGGGAGTATATCGCCGCGGACTATCTTTCTTTCGGAAGCGTCCACAGCTTCAATGCCGCGGTAGAAATTTCCCAGCTCCTTCAGGTCGATGACAGTTTCCTCATCAACGCCCTCAGCAAGAAGAAGGTCATTGCTGTAGGAAAAGTCCTTGTCGATCATCTGATAGCGCATACCTGCGATGATACGTTTTTCCTCATCGGAATAGGTATCAGCTATCTTGTAGTCTGATATGAGCTTGTCTATGCAGTTTTCAGCGGTAGCATAGACGTTGAGGTTAAGGTCGGATATGAGCTCCTCTGTATCTTCTGAAGTAAAGACGTAAGGCTTGGTGAACGATATAGGGATAGTCTCCTTGAATTTATGACCGTGTTTTTCCAGTGCGCGGTAGATGCCCAGAAGCACCTTGTTTCCCTCCTGGAGATCGGTAGGGAAGAAAGCCATCTGGAGCACTATATCAGTGCGCGCGTCATTTGTAACTATGGTATTGCCGTCGTAGTCTACTATCTCGCCTCGTGTAGCCTTTATGCCCTTGGTATACGTGAGAGTACCGGGTTCATATAGCTGAGGTGTACTGATATCCTTATCGCCGACTACCTGTATCTTCATAAGTCTGAAAGAACTGAGCATAGCCAGAGATACGACGAGCAGGATTATAATTATTGATTTAAGGTTTTCTGCGAATCCTTTCAATACCTTTCCTCCTTGGTTAATGCCGCACTTCTGAAAAGACATACGGCTGTATAATGATGACCGCACGGAAATGTGCGGCCGCTGATATTATCTTCTGTTTTCCGATTGGATATTAGTGTTTATAGCTTCTTCGATCGTAAGGTGTTCCTTAGGCATGAGCAGGCGGTTGACCAGCTTCAGCAGGAGATATACGAAGACTGAGGATATAACAGTATATATCCAGACTTTCAGGGACACTCTTGTGAATATACGTCCCACATTTTCGTATTCCCATATCTGGTAGTAGAACTTATAGTCCAGCCAGCACTGTATGTAGGATACCGCAGCTGTGATGATAAGAAAATTTATGAAGCGGTCTTTCAGGTAGAGCTCGAACAGCAGGGAAGCGGCAATGCAGAAGAAAGTCAGGATCACTGCATTGAAGCCAAAAAGTCTGCCGCAGCATATATCTGTTAGCAGACCGCAGAAAGCACCTGTTACTGCCGAGCCGTAAAGATTGTTCCTGATAGATATGCCAATAGCCAGAGGGACAAAAAGTATCGGTTTATAGAGCGTACCCGATGTCATGATGATGAAGCTCAGGAATATGAGCAGATAGTATACTATCCAGCGCAAGGCAGTCTTGATATGGAGGATATGCTGCTCACGGGTAGTTCTAATCCTCATTTTTCTTATCCTCCTCCTTCTTGCCGCTGAAATCGGTTATAACGATGACAGAGGTAAGACGGCTTACATCGACACATGGCTGTATTTCAGCACATACCGACAGTCCGTTGGAATCGAGACCTATTTCGAGGATAGTACCTATAGGGTAGTCCTTTGGGAAAAGACCGCTTGTGCCTGCGGTTATCATAAGATCGCCGCGCTTGAGCTTGTTCTTCTTTGGGACGTGAATGAGCTTTGTTCTTCCGTTTTCGGACGATAGGACATTACCCTCGATGATACCCTGATCCGCACCCGAGGACGAAGCCACAGCAGCTACGGAGAGATCGGGGGAGAGTATAGTTCTGACGGTGGATACGTGCTTTGATACCTCAACAGTGATACCCACGAGACCCTCAGCGGTAACAACAGGGCAGTTTACGAGGATACCGTCAGCCGAGCCTTTGTCGATAGTGAAGGACTTGAACGGATCGTTTGTGACATATCCCAGTACTTTACAAGGCTGAGAGAGGAGATAGTCTTCATGAACTTCCTTGATGGTAACGAACTTTCTCAGCTCTTCCACCTCTGCCTTGATAGCATCGTATTCTGTCAGCTGAGCATTGAGTTCGCCTATCTGCTTTTTCAGACGTTCGTTTTCTTCATAGTATTGGTCAGCATTCGAGAGTTTATCCACAGTATTCTCCATTTTCATGCTTATCCTGTTGGAAGCGGCACGGAATGGCTTGGTAATGGAATTCAAGAATGAAGCTCCCGAAACGGAATATCCGCCTTTCGTAACAGAATAGATCATTATGCCGATAAGAAAGGCGAGAAAAGCAAGCAGAATTTTAAATCTGGTGCTTTTTAAGAAATCACGCATGGAGCTCCTCCTTAATAGTACTTGACGTTTTCGGTGAGAGCGTCCTGATAATCGCTGATATTTTCAAGTATTTTTCCTGTGCCCTCGGCAACGCAGTCAAGGGGGTATTCTGCGATATATACAGGCATACCTGTTTCACGGTTTATTAGCTTGTCCAGACCGCGGAGAAGAGCGCCGCCTCCTGCGAGGGTTATGCCGTGATCTATGATATCGGCAGAAAGCTCGGGAGGAGTTTCTTCAAGGGTAGACTTTATAGCGTCGATAACTCTTGAAAGAGGCTCAACGAGAGCATCGCGTATCTCGGCAGAAGTAACGGTTATATTCTCAGGGAGACCGTTAAGCAGATTTCTGCCCTTTATTTCCTGAGCTTCTTCCTTTTCGCTCGGGAAGGCAGAGCCGATATCCAGCTTGATATTCTCGGCAGTACGTTCGCCGATAAGAAGATTGTACTTTTTCTTGATATAGTTGATTATAGCCGCATCGAACTCGTCGCCCGCACATCTTACCGAACGGGAAGCAACGATGCCGCCCATAGAGATAACAGCGACTTCGCTTGTGCCTCCGCCGATATCGACGATCATGCTGCCTGCGGGCTCATTGGTCGGTAGACCTGCACCGATAGCGGCAGCCATAGGCTCTTCGATTATGAGAACGTTGTTAGCGCCTGCTTTTTTGCAGGATTCGCGTACAGCGCGGCGTTCAACGGCGGTAACGCCTGAGGGTATGCATATGATAACATTAGCCTTGGTGAAGAAAGTACCCTTCAATGCTTTTCTGATAAATTCCTGAAGCATTGTGGTAGCTATATCGAAGTCGGCGATAACGCCGTCTTTAAGAGGTCTTACGGCAACGATAGAACCCGGGGTACGACCGATGACATCCTTTGCCTCCTTACCGACATAGCGGCATTTATCCGTTCTTGTATTTACGGCAACTACTGAAGGCTCTCTTATTATAATACCTTTTCCCCTCATATATACGAGGGTATTAGCAGTACCGAGGTCAATGCCAATATCTTTTGTAAACATTTTGCAGCTCCTTAAATTATGCAATAATTCTTGATATACTCAAATTATATTATATCACCAACACGAAATATGTACAAGAATTTTCTGCGAGAAATTTCTCTGTCTCTGAATTTTAGTGTAATACGGAAACATTAATGTGGTGAAGTGATAAAAAACTGTCGAAAAGGACAAACAGCGGTCATTTCTTTGCGTCAGGAACGACCTTGGGTGCGGTTTTGATGTAAGCGCAGATGGCGATTATTATTCCGATAACCTGAGCTATGCTTATATTCATTGAGAGTCCGAATGTAAGTGATATTACATCGGTATCCACGAAAGTACCGGGGTTGAAGTTGAATCCGCCTGACCAGCCGAGCCATGCAAAAGCACCTGTAGCTTCATTTGCAAGCAATCCGCCTATGACAAGAGCACATATCAAAAGAAGCAGGAAGTATAATGTCTTTTTCATAATAGTATCTCCTAACTTAGTATATTATATATTCAAATGCCTGATGAACCGAAGCCGCCTGTGCCGCGGTCGGTATCGGAAAGTTCGTCGCTTACCTCAATCTCGGGCATCAATATACGTGTAGGTATCATCTGAGCGATGCGCATACCGTGTTCAACGGTAAAGGGTTCTTTTCCGTGGTTTATGAGCGGAACGAACCATGCGCCTCTGTAATCGCTGTCCACTACTCCGACGCAGTTAGCGAGAGAGACTCCGAATTTTGATGACAGTCCCGAGCGCGGATAGATGAGCAGCGCTATATCGTCGGAATCAGGCTGTGCCGTGATTCCGATGGGGATCATTTTTATCTCTCCTACAGCTAAAGTCACAGGCTCGTCAAGGCAGGCGCAAAGGTCGAGACCCGCACTTCCCGCGGTTGCACGGGAGGGAATAGTTGCTCGTGGATCGAGTTTTTTGAAAGTCAGTTTCATATTCAGATACCTCTGTAGTAAAGTCCGCGGGTGATGTTTCCCTGCGGCTTGCGTCCGCTCAGTACAGCCTGAGTTTCGGCAGCGTCCTCGTCGTGGAGATAGACAGCTCCGAAGACGATATTATGCATTTCGTCAATTCTGTCAAGCATACACAGCTTGTCGGCGTTCATGATCTCGGTGTAGTCCTTTGAGCATACTACAGGAAGATCACGTCCTGTGCGGTCGGTGAGCTTTTTCGTGCATTTTCCGCAGCCGACTTCGTTCTTTATAGGACAATTCCTTGTGAGCATGAGGGGAAGTCTGCCGTAAACAACAGCTCCTATGGGGAGAGATGTGCGTACCTGCGCTATCTGCGGCAGAGTTGCCTCTATTGAAAAGATGCAGTCTTTAAGTCCAAGACTGTGGAGATATTCTGCACTGTATGAGTTGTACACATTCAGCGTAAAGCTGCCGTGAAGCTTCATTCCAAGAGCTCGTCCCAGAGCTATGCTGTCGGGAGTATGGCAATATAGCCTTTTTACTCCTGCCTTCATAAGCTCTCGGAGTTCCTCGGTAAGAGCGGTTTCATCTGTAATGAAACGAGGCGGAGATACTATTATCTTGTTAGTATCCACGCCGCCGAGTATTTCCTCATTGAGCAGCTTTATCGGAGCAATTATGTACTCGGAAAGGTCAGCGGCAGCCGTTATCTGTTCACGGGTGCGGCAGAATGTTCTCAGCGGAAGCTTGTCCGAAAGCGGCTGTTTTTCAGCATTTGAAAGAGCAGGGGAATAGTCGGAAATAGTATATTTCGGTGTAAATTCTGCAATAATGAGTGCGGTAAGCTTCTCTATGACATCACGGCGCAGTTCGTTCAGCTTGCCTGCCGTGACTATCAGTCCCTCGTCTATGTCGGCAGTCAGCTTTCCGAAGCTGAATACAGTATCGCCGAGCTTTGAAAGCTGCTTTGTCAGCGTTTCCTCGTCTGTGGGACGGTTAAGAGCCTTTTCGGGGATATCTCCCTTAGCAGAAGCAGAAATATCACCGCATACAGCGGATATCTCCACAGGCTGTCCGCTTTTTATGACTGCATGGAAATCAGCAGTAAAAGCCTTGCGCTCAAAGCGATAAAGCTCGTGTATCTGCGGGATAAGCTCATGTGCGGAAATAACGTCGTCCTTTTCACGAACTCCGAACATATCGTGCCTTTCTCCGGTAAAATAGCCGTCTGTGAAACCACTGCGCGAAAAGACACCGCGGAGGAGCTTCATATCTGGAGCATTTCCCTCAACAGCTTTTTTCAGCTCATGGACAGCAGAAGCAACATATTCGGGACGCTTCATTCTGCCCTCTATCTTGAATGAGTCAACGCCTATATCCGCAAGTTCCTGTGCTTTTGGAAGCAGTGACAGGTCTTTCAGCGAAAGAGCTGCTTTGCTCTTATTGCCCACGGCTGAAAAAGGGAGGCGGCAGGCTTGTCCGCAGCAGCCTCTGTTTGCAGAGCGTGAACCTATCATTGCCGACATATAGCACTGTCCCGAAACAGACATACACAGCGCACCGTGTACGAATATCTCGGTTTCTATACCCACATTGCAGATACGTGAAATAGTGTCCCTGTCCAGTTCGCGGGCAGGAACTACTCTTGTGCAGCCCAGTTCCTTCAGCAGTTTTGCACCGCTTACGGTATGCACCGACATCTGTGTCGAGCCGTGTATAACAGCATCGGGCACACAGCGGCGAATAAGCTCTATGCAGCCCCAGTCCTGAACTATAAAAGCGTCAATGCCGCATTTGGCGGCATTTTTTATGTATTCACAGAATTCGTCAGTTTCTTCGTCGGATATTATCGTATTTACCGCTAAGTCAAGCTTTGCACCGTATTTATGGCAAAGCTGTGCAGCTGCTTTGATCTCTTCAAGGTCGAAATTGGCTGCGCTGCTTCGTGCGGAAAAACGTTTGCCGCCGATATATACTGCGTCTGCACCTGCTCTCAGTGCGGCACGGAGAGTTTCCATGCTGCCGGCAGGGGCAAGTATCTCAGTTCTTTTCATCAGATGCTGTCACTGAGCTGCTTGAGCTTGACCATATTCTCAAGCTGCACTATCTTTGACTTGAGGACTTCGATCTCCTTCTGAGCGGCATCGCGTTCGATACGTGTCCTGCCTGCCTCGTCCACGTATTCCTTTGTCTGGTCGCGGATATTGTCGAGGCGCTGGTTAGCCTTGTTGAGGTCGTCAAGAAGTGCCAGTGATACCATTATTGAAGCAGCATACGGTGAAGAACCGCTTGCTGCGGTGATCTCATTTATCTTTGTTTCGAGAGCTCTTGCGAGAGCAAATACATAATTAGGGGCTTCTGCGGTCTTTATCTTGTATTCCTTTCCGCAGATGATTACCTTAACTTCATTAAGCATTTTGTATCGTCCTTTCTTTGGCGAATTTTTAACCACTCTACATTATACACTATTTTTCGCAAAAAGGGAAGTGTTTTTTAAAAAATATTTATTTTTAGTAGTTAGTTGTTAGTTATCAGCAGTGAAAGCCCTTAATTTATATGGCGATCCTGATCGGGGCATGCACACTCTGTCGTTTTTCGACATCTCCACACACTGTGGGGCACTCTGCAAAAGGAACATAGTTCCTTTGAAATTCCGTTCATATTGTGCTGTAAGCGAGTTTACGAGCGACAACGCGGCAAGGGTGCAGCGTCACGCTGCTTAATAGTAGCGCTTCAAGCCGATGACCTTGCCGAGAACCTCTACTTCGTCAACGATTATCGGCTCCATAGTATCGTTCTGTGGCTGGAGGCGGTAGTGTCCGCGCTCCTTGTAGAATGTCTTGACAGTAGCCTCCTCACGGTCGATGAAGGCTACGACGATATCGCCGTTTTCTGCGTAGCTGCATCGTTTGACGATGACGATATCACCGTCGAGGATACCTGCGTTTATCATGCTCTCGCCGCGTATCTTCAGTGCAAAGAGCTCCTGAGGATCAACACCCGGAGCTTCAAAGCCGACATAGCCTGTGATGTCCTCAACTGCTGTGATAGGCTGACCTGCTGTGACAGTTCCCATTACGGGGACAGAGGTCGTTCCGCTGTTTGGCAGGCGGAGTGTTCGGTTTAGATTTCCTGTCTTTTCGATAAGTCCTTCGCGGACAAGAGTCTCGATATATCTGTGAGCCGTAGATGTCGATTTAAAGCCCATTGCGTCCATTATCTCACGTACCGACGGTGACATTCCGTCGCTGAGACGGGATTTGATATAGTTGAAAACTTCGATCTCCTTGTCTTTCAGCATATTACTTTTCCTCCGCAAGTTTTTTCAGTATCATTTTAGCTATCTTATAAGCGTCGCCGCAGCCGAGTGTTATCACGAGATCGCCCTCCTGAGCGTGTTCGCATACATAGTTGCATATCTGCTCAAAATTGGCATATTTGCGCTCGTCTGTCCACTCTGCGGATTCGTCCTGCGGGAACCAGATACAGTTCGGTATCTTTTCAGCAAGGTGACGTGTGAAGATGCCGTAGGTATTCTTTTCGCGGCTTCCCATGATATCGGTAAGAACTGCGTGATCGGGGATCTGAAGCACTCTTGCGAAGTCATCGAGCAGGAGCTTTGTGCGTGAGAAGGTGAATGGCTGGAATACTGCCCATACGTGGTTGAAGTTCATCTCCATTGCGGCGTTGAGAGTAGCTTCCAGCTCTGTGGGGTGGTGAGCGTAGTCGTCAACGACGGTGATGCCCTTCTCGAAGCCCAGCTTCTCGAAACGGCGTTTAGCTCCGCGGAAGTCTTCAAGACCCTGCTGTATGAACTTGAAATCAACTCCGACATAACGGGCAGTCGCAACTGCTGCGAGAGAGTTGAGTACATTGTGTATTCCTGCAACATGGAGTGTTACTGTGCCAAGCTTTTCTCCCTTATACATGGCATCATAAGTGGTGAGGAGACCGTTCTCGTGTTTTACGTTCTCGGGATAGTAATCACAGGAACTGTCCTTACCGAATGTGATTATCTCCTTGCCGCTTATGCCTTCAAGGGACTTCATTGAGTTTGCATCTGAGCCGTTGACGATAATGCACTTTGAAGTGTTTTCGTTGAATTTATGGAAGGACTTGATGATATTTTCGAGTGTTCCGAAGTAGTCAAGGTGATCTGCGTCGATATTGAGGATAACGGATATATCAGGGAAGAATTTGAGGAAGTGGTCTTCAAATTCGCAGGATTCGCATACCATGATATCGCTTTTTCCTGCAACACCGCTGCCGCCGATGCAGGGGAGCTTTCCGCCGATATACGCGGAGAGGTCAACACCTGCGGTGAAGAGTATCTGTGTTATCATGGAAGTTGTGGAGGTCTTGCCGTGAGTTCCCGAAACGCAGATAGCGTTGTCGTACCAGCTGGTAACGATGCCGAGGAGGTCTGCGCGTTCAAGAACGGGGACACCGCTTGCTCTTGCTGCCATAAGCTCGGGATTATCAGCCATGATGGCAGCAGTATGCACGATAAGGTCTGCTCCCTCGATATTCTCGGCTCTCTGACCGATGAATACAGGTATGCCCATTGTCCTTACAGCGTCAAGAGTCTCGGTCTCGTTGTTGTCCGAGCCTGTAAGGTAGTAGCCCTGAGAGTGAAGTATCTGGGCGAGGGGGTACATACCCGAACCGCCGATTCCGATAAAATGAATGTGCTTTTTTCCGTTTAAAATATTGATATCCAAAATTATCACCTTTTCTGAATGAGATATTTATGAGATCGGGATAGCTTCCCGAGAATGAACAATGTTTTACAAATGCCTGTACTTAGGCAGAATTAAAAAATGCCAAGCATAAAACCAATGATTGAGTTAAAAGAATTACGCACTCCACAAAAAAATAGCTTGCATTTTTACAAATTATGAGTTATAATAGTTTATAGGTTTATAGGCTGAGAAAGAATAATAATAAAAACAGAAATCTTTTTTCAGCATTCCGACCGGTTTCCTATAGACATTTAAGGAGGAAAAACTATGGAAATTACAGATGTTAAAATCAGAAAGATCATGTCTGAAGGCAGACTCAGAGCAGTCGTTTCCGTAACTGTTGACGATATGCTCGCAGTACATGATATCAAGGTAGTTCAGGGCGATGAGAGACTTTTCGTGGCAATGCCCAGCAGAAAAGACGAGAACGGTGTTTTCCGCGACATAGTTCACCCGATATCTCCTTCTGCAAGAAAGCTTTTTGAGGAGACTATCCTTGATGCTTATGAGAGACAAATGGCTATCCTTGAAACAGAGGCAGCAAATAACTCTGAAGAAGCTGAAGCGATTTGACAATGTATCTTACATAAAGACCTGCCTGATACGGCGGGTCTTTATTCATATTCCGAGGATACGTGCAGCTTTGAGTATGGTAAGCTGTGTTTTTCCGTCGCGTATAGTGCCGTCCATTACCTGCTTTACTGCATCGGCAAGTGATACCCGCTCAACATCGAGAAACTCATCGGGATCGAGGTTCTGTCTGCTGAATGTGAGCCCTTTTGCAAGGTACATATAGGTTATTTCGGTGTTATATGCGGGAGTTGGCAGCATTTCTCCGAGATAGATATACTCCGAGCAGGTATAGCCTGTTTCTTCAAGGAGCTCTCGTCTGCCGCATTCAGCGTGATCTTCCCCCTTTTCGAGCTTTCCTGCGGGAACTTCCCTTGTTACTGTCTGAAAAGGATAGCGGAACTGCTTTACGAGGAATATCTCGTTGTTTTCGGTAACGGGAATAACGCATACACCGCCGTGATGATGCAGAACGTCGCGGACTGCGGTCTTGCCGTTTTCGAGCTCGGCAGTATCGTGGGTTATGGTGAAGATAGGACCTTCATACTTTAAGTCGCTGGATATTGTTTTTTCCTGTAAGTGCATATCAAAGCCTCCATTATATATTTTGGACGGATTTCGTCTTTATAATAAAACCTCCTATGCTTTGCGTGTTACCATAGGAGGTTTTGTTGTGTCTGTAATATCTTGATTTTTATGCCTCTGGTTTATGGCTGAAAGGAATTATCTGGTTTTGAGTGTTATATCCTGATTTCCCACTACAACACGATTGCTGCTGTTAGCAGGTGAAGAAGCGTTGGTCAGAGTGCTCTGTCCTCTTGTACGTACAAATTCATCTACAGCGCTGTTGATAGCCTGCCTGATCGTAATATCAGGGTTTCTTCTGACAGCGTCCATCATGTATCTCAGGAAGTCCTCACCGCCTGCTACACTGCCGCTGAATCCGATAGCGCAGGTCGCACCGAGGTCATATGCGGATTGTATCATGCTCTTTCTTGTATTGTTTTTTGCTGCACTGTTGCAGGTAGCAAAATATACAAGAGAGGTGTGTTTCCATGTTGAGCTTGGGATCACGCTGCCTAAATTCTGAGCGCCGTTCGGAGCTTTTTCAGAATAGAGGTCGTATAAGGTATTGCCGTTTTTGTCATGAACACGTACAAAACCTGTATTTCCGTGTCCGTGTAAAACTATAACGCTTGAATCGTTTGAGTTGTTTTTTACAGTTGAAGTGGAAGGATATGTATACTGGTGAGCATCATAGCCTATACTGCTGAATGAATTCACGATAGCATTTGCGTCGCTCAGATCGCCTGAACTGAGAGTTGTGATCGTGAAATAGGACATTTTTTTCGGAGAAACTCTTTCAAATGCCCAGTTGTCGTTCATTCTTGTATTGCTGTAATCCCATATCTGGATTATCTCGCCGCTGTTCAGCGATGAATTGGTGACTTCAAGCACCTTCCTGCCGCCGCTTGCAGCAGTTCCTATCTGAAATCCTCCGCCAACAGCGTTTGTGATAGTGAATTTCTGTTCAGTATAGCCGCTTGAATAAGAATATATCTGTGCATCGGTTCCGTTTTCATTTGCTTTGTCAGATGATGAAAGGTCAATGGCTGATGAAGGGCAGTGCATAGGCTTGATTGAATAATAACCGTCAGATTCACGTGTTACCTTGAACTGCTGATTCAGACCGCCGTTATATCCGAATTGGATAACTTCGGTGCCGTTGTCTGTTCTTGCCCAGTTTATGTCCATATACTTGTTGCTGTTAAGGTTGCGGATATAGTATACGCCGTCAGCAATGTATCTGCCGCTTTCCGCCTTAGCTGAAAGGCTGCTGAACGCGGTGAAAGATATGCCTGTGATACAAGCTGATAATGCTGTAATGCCTGAGAAGATCTTTTTGATAATATTTTTGTTCATAAGTATTCGATCCCTTCAAAAGATTAAATTGTAAAATGCTGAGATGATAGTAAATACATTCTGTTATAACTACAAAAGAACATATTTTATTATATATGATTCCGATGAAATTGTCAACACAAATGCGAATATATTTTCGATTTTTGCCCGTAATGTGAAAAGTAAGCGAAAAGGTCACTGCGCAGTTGCTTTATCCTCTAATTTATGTTATAATAAAAAGAATGTTACAATCAAAGGAATGAAGGGCGTAAAAATGGAAGTTTATCTTGATAATGCTGCTACCACAAAGCCTTGCGCGGAAGCTGTTGCGGCGGCTGTGGAAGCAATGACCGAAAAATACGGAAATCCGTCGTCGCTCCACCGTGCCGGACTCAATGCGCAGCTCCTTATGGACGGCGCAAGAAAGGCGATAGCCGACAGCATCGGTGCCGACAGCGGCTGCATATATTTCACTTCGGGAGCTACTGAGAGCAATAACCTTGCACTTCGCGGTGTCTCCGCTGCTTACGGCAGAAAGCGCAAAAAGATCGTTATATCTGCCGTTGAACACGCATCTGTGGAGGAGACTGCTGCTGATCTTGAAGGCAAGGGCTTTGAGGTGGCAAGAGTTTCTCCCCGTGAGGACGGGCGCTATTATGCGGCGGATTTCGTAAATGCCTGCGACGAGGACACCTGCCTTATAAGTATGATGTACGTCAACAACGAGACAGGCTATATACTTCCCGTCAAGGAGACATTTTCGGCGGTAAAGCGCAGATTTCCCGATATCATCACACATACCGACTGTGTGCAGGCGTACATGAAGCTGCCTGTGAAAGCGAGTGCGCTGTGTGCTGATCTCATCTCAATGAGCGGTCACAAGATCCACGGCGGCAAAGGTACAGGAGCTCTTTACATCAAAAAGGGCGTGAGAGTTCTTCCCGTTATCACGGGCGGCAAGCAGGAAAAGGGCATACGCTCGGGTACTGAGAGCGTTCCCATGATAGCAGCCTTCGGTGCGGCTGTCAGGAAGCTTGCTCCCACTATATCGGATCGCTATGACAAAGTCAGCGGACTTAAAGCATATCTGCTTGGAAAGCTTGGCGATATGGAGAATGTTACTGTGAATTCTCCCGAGGACGGCTCACCCTATGTGGTGAATATCTCGGCTGTGGGCAAGCGCTCGGAGATAATGCTCCACTTCCTTGAAAGCAAGGAGATATACGTATCCAGCGGCTCAGCTTGTTCAAAGGGACAGCAGAGCGGAGTTCTCGGACAGTTCGGCATACGTGACAAGCGTGCGGACAGCGCCCTGCGTATCAGCATGACTGCGGAAACTACAGAGGCGGAGCTTGATTTGTTCTGCGAGGCTCTCCGCGAGGGCATGGAAAAGGTAAGAGGCTGACTTTTATGGAGTGGATTGGTCTTATAGCTTTTTCAGTAATTGGTACGCTATTATGGATAGCTTGTTACTGTGTGTCGGCGAATGCGAGGGTAAAAAAGCCGAAAAAGAAGGAAAGTCGCCTAAATTATCTATGTGTCGAATTTTTTATATCGTAACATGGATTATCGGACAGGCTTTTTACTGGAATATGTGTTTTGGCTTCCGAGAATTTGCCAAAAGTAAGTAAGAAAATAATGTTATATATATAATAGTATAGGAGAAGAATATGAAAGAACTGATACTTGTAAAATACGGAGAAATGGCACTGAAAGGTCTCAATAAAAAGACCTTTGAGGATATGCTCATAAAGAACATAAAGCGCAGACTGAAGCCCCTCGGCCGCTTTCAGCTGACCAGCGCTCAGTCTACAACATACATCAAGCCCCTTGATGAGGACATCGACCTCAGTGAAGCTGCGGACGTTGTAGGAAAGATATTCGGTATCGCTACCTATTGCCGCGCCTGCGTATGCGAAAAGGACTTCGAGGACATCTGCAATAAGAGTTACGAGTATCTCGACGAGGTACTGAGCTGTGCAAAGACATTCAAGGTCAACGCAAAGCGCTCCGACAAGGCTTTCCCGATGAAGTCGCCTGAGATATGCATGGAGCTGGGCGGCAAGCTGCTGGATAAGTTCCCGCACCTCACTGTTGACGTTAAGAATCCTGAAGTTACGGTAACTGTTGAGATACGCGACGAGAACGCTTTCGTTCACGCAGAGAATATCAAGGGTGCAGGCGGACTCCCCGTAGGAAGCAGCGGTAAGGCTATGCTGCTCCTTTCAGGCGGTATCGACAGTCCTGTTGCAGGCTATATGATGGCAAAGCGCGGTATCCATATCGCCGCTATACATTATGTTAGCCCTCCGTACACTTCAGACCGCGCACAGCTCAAGGTGGAGCAGCTCTGCCAGAAGCTCACAGACTACTGCGGCGGTATCGCTTTCTACTGCGTACCTTTCACGGAACTTCAGGAGGCTATCAAGGACCACTGTCCCGAGGAGTTCTTTACTATTATAATGAGAAGACTTATGATGGAGATTGCTCAGCGCATCGCTGCCAAGGATAACTGCCTTGCTCTTATCACAGGCGAGAGCGTAGGTCAGGTCGCAAGTCAGACTATGGCAGCTATGGTGTGTACCGACGCTGTGTGCCGCATACCTGTTTTTCGCCCCTGTGTAGGCATGGACAAGACCGAGATAATCGAGATAGCCCGCAAGATCGACACGTTCGATACATCTGTCCTTCCTTATGAGGACTGCTGTACAGTTTTCACTCCCCGTCACCCAAAGGTTAGACCTCAGCTGGCTGACATTGAAAAGGCACAGAACAGCTTCGATTTTGAACCGCTTATACAGAAGGCTGTGGAAAATACGGAGATGAAAGTCTTCAATTATGGAGAATGATTTTAAGTTTTTTACAAAATAAACACATCATTTTTGTGAAAAATCTACTAAAGCAAAGGTGAGTATTTGGTGGTAAGCAGTAAATTTTCCGAATGTCAGACCGAAAAACTTGACAAAACAGTCGCAAATGTTGTAAAATTATTAGAACGGAAGGGTCTGACCATTGCTACAGCTGAAAGCTGCACGGGCGGACTGCTTTCGGAGCTTATAACATCAGTATCGGGTGCATCTGCGGTCTTTGAACTCGGGATATGTACTTATTCCGAAAGGATCAAGACTGAGTTTCTGGGAGTTCCCGCCGAGGTCATACAAGAGTTCGGTGTTGTGAGCGAACAGACTGCTATGAGCATGGTCAGAGGACTGAAAAAATGCTCTGGTGCGGACGTGTGTGTTTCTGTTACGGGTATAGCAGGTCCATCGGGCGGAACTGCTGAAAAGCCTGTGGGAACAGTCTATATCGGCTTCGATATCTGCGGAAGGCAGTTTGTCAGACTGCCCGAGCTGTGGAAGCTGGATAATATGAGCAGAGAGCATATCAGAAGATGTGCGGCTGCTTTTGCGTTCGGCATCATTGAAAAAACGCTGATGGAGGCGAATAGTAACTGATGAGCGATAAATTGACGGATACAAGCTCAGAAGCTCAGCGCAGAGCTGAGAAAATAAAAGCGATCAGACGGTCGATACACAGTGAGGCAGAAGTCGCACCTACGACCTATGATAATAAGACAACAGACAGTGAACGCTCTGAGACTATCGCTGACAGGATCAGAAAGGCAAAGGAAAAGAAAAATTCCACTGCCGAGGATATCCTTGTTGAACTGGATCAGGCGATAGCCTTTGAAAAGGCTGAAGCGGCAAGGTTAGTTGCTGAGAAAGCAGCGGCTGACGCGAAGGAAACTGCCAATGCTGTTCCTGATATCTCGGATATCATCAATGAGATCGAGGCTCGCGCACAAGATGAGCTAAGCGAGATCGCTGATGAGATCACCGAGGACTTCTCCGAGGTTTCGGGCAATCCCGAGGGGGAGATACTCGACCTTACCGAGACATCTGAGGAACAGACAGGCGAAGAATTCCCTGAGGTCGCTGAGATCGAAACAGTTATCCCCGACAAGCAGATCTATGAAGCTCCGCAAACCGAGGAGTTGTCTGCTGAAAAGGCTGAGGATACAGTCGTATTCACTCCTGTGAAGCACATACCCGAGGATAGGACACCGTTAAGTGTAAGGACGGAGGAGAATTCTACGGTTCGTGATGCTCTGGAGGCTGAAAGAGCCGAGCTTCCGCTGAATAATGCAGAGGCTGAGGTTCAGGGCGGCACTGTTAAACCGCATAAAAAAAAGAAAAAGAAGAAGAAAAAATCACTTAAGGAGCGCTTTCTCGGCTTGTTCCCTCAGAAGGGCGACAGCGTGGGCGAGTGCATAAGAAAAGTGGTGTTTCTCTGTTCTATCATCGCTATCGTCGTCTGCAGTTACCTGGTAGGAAGCTACTACTATGACCGCTGGGCAAGCAAGCGAAAGACAGAGGAGATCATCGGTATCTACGAGATATACGATAATACTCCGCCCCACGTCGAGGAAGTCAAGGACGAGGGCGATAAGAGAAAAAAGTATTCGGGTATGCTCGACGGCGCCCGTAAACTCTACGATCTCAACCATGATATCGTCGGAGTTATCAATATCCCTGATACACCTATAAATAATCCTGTTTTGCAGGCTGAGGACAATACCAAATATCTGAACAAAAAGTATGACCTCACCGATAATATAGCAGGTGAGATATTCCTCGATTACCGCAATCACTTCGACGAAGTTGGCGAGGACGGATATCTTAAAGTTCCGAATTCGGATAATCTGGTTATCTACGGACATAATATGCTGGACGAGCAGATGTTCGGTAGCCTTAAATATTACGCATGGAGAGAAAAATATTATGGTGAACACCCTATAATCTATCTCAATTCCAACTATGAAAGATACACATATAAAATATTTGCATTTTTCATTCTTGATGCCGAGGACGAGACCGATACAAAGTTTGACTGCTGGAATACTCTGGACTTTGCCAATGAAAGAGAGTTCTATGATTATGTGAACGAGGCTAAGCGCAGATCTATCAGACTAAATAATGTTGACGTTAAGTACGGCGATCCGCTCATCACACTTTTTACTTGCAATACAAGCCTTCCTGATGATGAAAGAGGTCGTCTTATCATAATGGCAAGACAACTCAGAGAGGGTGAGGATCTGCTTGCTGGTACGCAGGACAGCGTTGCGAATACCAATATCAAGTGGCCTACTATTTATTACGAAGAACACCCTAATGAAATGTATGATCCTAATCAGGAGTTCACTCCTTACGGATAATTGGAGGCAAAAGACAAGCGATGAGCAAAAAAGCAAAGATCATTACAGCCTGCGCCGCTTGTGCGGTCGCTTTGGGACTCGGTTCGTATGTGCTCCTTTTCAATAAGAATAAGGAGTATATTTTAGTACCGGACAACACTAAGGAAACAGTCACAGCTGCTACCGAAGCTGCTGTTGAGCTCCCTGATGACTGGGCTGATAAATATGGATATTCTCCGTCAGCCGCAGGAATGACGGCAAGAGCCAAGTCACTGCTGCGTATAAGTAAAGATATTGTCGGCTGGGTGCAGCTCGACAATACCATGATGGATTATCCTGTCGTTCTCGACCCGGGTGAGGTTCAGGAGAACGACCCGTACTACGGTCCTGATTATTATGTTCCCGATGATTATTACCTTAACCACGATATCGACAGAAGTTACCGTATGGAGGGCGCTATATTTGCCGATTACTGCAATTTTATCGGCAGCGATGATACGCAGCTCTCAGATAATCTGGTGCTTTACGGTCATGCTATGTGGGACGGATCTATGATGGGGGATCTAAGAAAATACCGTATAAATCCTGAGTTCTATTACTCAAGTCCCTTTATAAAGTTTAGCTCTAACTACGGGGACTATGATTATGTTATCTTCACATACCTCATTACGCCAGGAAGTTACAATGCTACGGATTTCCACTACTGGCAGATGGAAGATTTAAATACAGAGGAAGATTTCAATTTCTACATCGACTGCTGCAAGCGCAGCCAGATGATAGATACAGGGGTCGATGTGAAGTACGGCGACAAGCTCATGACGCTCTCTACCTGCTATGCGGACGAGGATAATTCCCGCTTCATAGTCGTGGCAAGAAAGCTCAGAGAGGGCGAGGTCGCAGGAGACTTAAAAACGATCCAGCACACAGAAGCTTATAATCAGGCTCATAAAGATAAAGAAGAAGCCTGAAGACGTTTTTGCTGCCAATGTGCAGCGGTGAGCTGACCTTATGTTTTTAAAAGGAGATTGTTATGAAAATGCAGAAAATGCTTAAACGAGCAGCAGCTGCGGCTTCGGGAGTACTCGTACTCTCAAGTGCAACAAGTATGGCTACTGCGGACAGCTCCACGACGGAGGAAACTACTGCCGTGACTGCTTCAGCAGAAGAAAATACTACAGCTGCGGAAACGGAAGCGGCTTCGGCAGGTACTGCTGATAAAGCAGAAAAAGAGCAGAATATACCTGAGGATTGGGTAAAAGCTGATGTAAGTGAGTACGATTCAAGCCTTACGCTTATCAGTTATGAACTTGCTACGCCTGAAATGGCTAAAGTCGGCGAAACAGCTGATCCATATGCAGGCCTTTCCGAGGAGGAGCGCAAAGCCCTTGAGGAAAATATCGCAAAGAAGAAAAATGCCCTCAAAAAGGGTACACCTACTCTTTCAAAAAATGCTGCAAAGAGCAGAAGTAAAGAGCCGACTGCTGTTGAGCTGAAAACTTCAGGCGCTTTTGTGGGTGATATTCCTGATTCACAGCCGGGACCTGAGGTGAATGCTCAGCCGGGACAGTTCGCGTTCGTGACTTACGGTTGGGGACACGGTGTCGGCATGAGCCAGAATGGTGCCAATTTCTACGCTGCTTATGCGGGCTGGACTTATCAGGATATCCTGTTCCACTATTATCCCGGAACATACCTTATGAATACCGGTATGACCGATGAGGAGGAGCTTACTATTGCTCACCAGCCTGCGGGCGATACCCTCAAGGTCGTATCTGAGATCGTAAACCGCGAAGTGGGCGGAAGCTTCTCATACGAAGCTATTAAGGCTCAGGCTGTTGCTGTATATACTTATATAAAGTATAACGGCGACGATTCCAGAGACCTCAGAGGCAAGGCTAATCCACCGCAGATCGTTATTGATGCCTGCGAGGAGGTCCTTGGCGAGGCACTCTACTTCGAGGATAATTATGCTTTGACTGTGTTCTCTGCTTCGAGCGGCGGATGCTCAGCTAATTGCTACGAGGTCTTCTATGCGGATTATCCGTACCTCAGAAGTGTACCGAGCGATTACGATGCTGCATTTGACCCTCACTGGGGAACAGTTACATATATGGACGCGGCAACTGTGAAGAAAAAGCTGGAAGCAGCTTATCATATCACCCTTTCCGATGATCCCGACAACTGGATACAGCCTGTATATTCAGAAGAAACAGGCTATGTCACAGAGGTCTCCATCGACGGACAGACTACCGCAAAGGGCTATCCGTTCTCAATGATGATGGGACTTAAATCATCAAAATTCAATCTTACATATACACATGATTGACAGCGGCTGATTACCGCAAAAAGATAAAGAACAAAAGGAATAAGTCTTTGGATGCATTACGATTTTTCATTGTATGATAGTATCCGAAGACTTATTTCTCCTTTTTGGGTGATGAAAGGTGATGCCGAGAGGTGAAAAAATCCTTAAAAAACTCCAAAAAGGTGAAAAAAGGTGAAAACTCAGAAAAATATTTAACAATTACAAAAACGTTTGTTTCACTTTGTGCTCACAACTGATTAATCTTTAAACAAAATCGACAAAAAACAGTCGATTTATAGGGCTATAGTTGTGAGAAATTACATCTTGCTTTTCTCCCCGATTAATGATAAAATATGTTTAGGGTGAAAAAAGGTGATTGGATGTGAAATTTTCCAAATTAGGGTGATCGGATCCTAAGAGGTTGTACGAAAGTGAGGCGAAGTTCTATGGCAGATCTGTTATGCGGTACCTACTACCCAAGTATAGATCAGAAAGGCCGAATGAGCTTCCCGACTAAGCTTCGTGAGATCCTCGGACCTGAGTTTTTTCTCTGTCAGGGTCACGATGATTCCTATATCGCCGTATATTCGCCGGAAGCATTTCAGGAGTACTGTGATACTCTTAATTCCATACCCGGTAAGCAGGGCAGCGACATCAGACGTAAGCTCCTTGCAGGTGCAGATAAGCAGACACCTGATAAACAGGGTCGTATCTTCATCACCCAGCAGCTCAGAGACCACGCAGGTATAACCGACGAGGTCGTTGTTATTGGTGCAAACCGCAGAGCTGAAATATGGAATAAGTCAAAATGGGAAGAATTCAACAGTAATATCTCTCAGGAGGAGATCAACAATGTTCTTGCAGGTCTCGTCCTCTGATACGGACGCTTCTGTCTTTGATCCCGATATCTATCGGAACTAAGGAGAGTATTTAATAATGGAATTCAGCCATATACCTGTTATGCTTGAGGAATGTATAGAAGGACTTGCCATTCGTCCTGACGGTGTCTACGTTGACGGTACCGCAGGTGGCGCAGGTCATTCCTCTGCTATCGCTGCCAGATTAAACGAAAATGGCAGGCTCATCGCTCTTGACAGAGACCCCGACGCTGTCGCGGTCGCTACCGAAAGGCTGTCAAAGTACAGCAACGCACGAGTGTTCCACAGGAACTATTCGGAGATAAGAGCGGTTCTCGATGAACTTGATATCGACTATGCCGACGGTATCCTCATGGATCTTGGCGTTTCGTCGTTTCAGCTTGATGAGGGAAGCAGAGGCTTCTCGTATCATACCGACGCTCCTCTCGATATGCGTATGAGCAAGGAGGGAATGAGCGCTGCTGATGTAGTCAATACCTATTCCGAGCAGGAGCTCACAAGGATCATATTCGAGTACGGAGAAGAAAAATTCTCCCGCAGGATAGCGTCGAATATCATCAGAGCAAGAGAAATTGCTCCCATAGAGACAACCTTGCAGCTTGCCGATATCATAAGAGAAAGCGTTCCTCAGAAGGCGCGACGTGAAAAAAACCCTTGTAAAAAGACCTTTCAGGCAATCAGAATCGCCGTAAACGGTGAGTTTGAGCACCTTTCAAAAGGACTTGAAGATGCTTTTTACAGCCTGAGGGCAGGCGGACGGCTTGCAGTTATTACCTTTCATTCCCTTGAGGACAGACTCGTTAAACAAAAGTTTGCCGAGTGGTGCAAGGGCTGTATATGTCCACCGGATTTCCCACAATGTGTATGCGGTCGTAAACCGCAGGGAAAACTTGTAAATAGAAAGCCGTTAGAGGCTAAAGAACAGGAACTCGAAAGAAACAACAGAAGCAGAAGCGCTAAGCTCAGAATAATAGAAAGGAGTGCGGAAAGCAATGGCTGAAAACACTGTACGCTATTATAATGACGAAAGCTACGACGATGTCGATACGGACGAGACAACCGCTATCGACGGCAGTTCGCATAAAGGAACTGAGCAGGAGCATGAGATAGAAGTGAGAAGAAATGAAGCGCGAAGCGGTTCAATATTAATGATCGTTTTCATATCTATGCTTGCAGCCGCACTGCTTGGCTCGGTTATTTATTCGCTTGATAAGCGGAATACAATGTATAACAAGGTTTCCGCTATGAATGATAAGCTATCAAGCGCCGCAGCCGAAAATGTAAGACTCCAGTCTGAACTTGACAGTAAAATGTCCGCTAAGAATATAGAAGAATATGCGGAAAATGTGCTTGGAATGGAAAAGATAGATTCAACACAGATAACATACATCAAGATACAGACAGGCGATGTCGTAACAATTCCAAAACAGAAAAAAGGTATGATAGCGAAAATAAAATCCTTTTTTGACAGCTGTGTGGAATATTTCAGAGGGTAGTACCAATATAAATATATTACATGGACTGCCTGTATAATTAACGAACACTATCGGCAAACAAAAAATATATATAAAGCCGAAGTTATATGTAGAACACGGAGATACAGCGGGTGATCGGAATATCGGAATGACGTTCCCCGAGCTTTGGGCGTTAATAAAGCTCGGGAACGGCTTTCCACGCTTGAATAGCGATAAATCCTTCGTCGTATCAAAACAAAAGGACATCCCAAAAAGAAATAAAAGATGTTCAAAGGCGGGGCACATGAAAACCCTGCCTTTTTATTTTATAGAGAATTTCGCGGAGAGGAAGAATTTCGCAGTGATAAATACAAATCCGTCAAAGGCAATGCGATTCAGGACGAAAGTTGTTATGACAGCTGCTTTCAGCGCATTGTTTGCGGCTGTTGCAGGTAACTTTTTTAAGATATCTGTACTTGATAACAAAAAATATCAGGATATGGCAAACGATCAGCACTTTGGTTCGATAAGCCTTTCAGCTCACAGAGGTGCTATATATGACGCTAATGGCGTTACTCTTGCAAAGAGCGCCACTGTGTATAAGGTGTTTGTCGATCCGAAAAACTTCAACGAGAGCCTTGAAAGTATGCAGAAGCTCATCGACAAGCGCAACCTCGACAAGGCGAACGGTACATATACCCCGTCGTATGACGAGGACGGCAACGAAAAAGGCGTTCTGCCTGCATCATCAGATGCGTTCAAGGAAGAAGCTGCCAATTACCTCGCTTCAAAGCTGGGTGTATCTGCCGATAAGGTGAAAAGAGCCTTCGAGCAGGACAGTCAGTACGTCGTCCTTCAGGATAAGGTCGAAAAGCCCATCGCAGATGAGATAGTGGATTACTTCCTCGATGCAGGTATAGTTGCTGTAAACGTCGAGGAGGACACCAAGCGCTACTATCCTCAGAAGGAGCTTGCAGCTTCTGTCATAGGATTTACGACAGACGATGCCAATGTTGCTTATGGTGTTGAGTCATATTATGATAAGTACCTTGCGGGTATTGACGGCAGAACTGTTTCCGCCAAGGATTCAACAGGTAAGGAGCTGCCTTACAGGTACTCGAAGACCTTCGAGCCTAAGGACGGCTCAGATGTATATCTGACTATTGACAGAGAGATACAGTATATCCTCGAAAAACATCTTCAGGAAATGATACAGGATCACGGTATCAAGAACCGTGCTTGTGCTGTACTTATGAACCCTAAAACAGGTGCTGTTCTCGGAATGGCTACCTATCCGAGCTTCGATATCAATGAACCATCAGAGCTTTCAAGTGATATGCTGCTCAAGAAGGTATTCACCGAGAAGGAGATAGACAATCCGACTGAACAGGACATAAAAAAGTATCTTCCCGAAGCTATTGAGCGTCAGCGCCGAAACAAGTGCATAAGCGAGCGTTACGAACCCGGTTCGGTATTCAAGATAATCACAGCTGCTTCTGCTATTGAGGAAAAAGCTATCGACATAGACACATTCTCGTACTGCTGTAACGGTTTTGAGTTGCTCCCGAACGGTAATGATACCCTCAGGATCAACTGTCATGAGCTTGGAGGTCATGGTATAGAGTCATTCCAGAAAGCACTCACCGATTCGTGCAACCCGTCATTCATGGCAATGGGAAATGCCCTCGGCATAAATAAGTTCCACTACTATTTCGATGCTTTCGGCTTTGAAGAGGCTACGGGTATAGACCTTCCTTATGAAGGAAACGGAATACTTCCTCCGCTCAAAGAAACTAACGGCATACCTGCTATGAACCACATAGACCTTGCCGAGGCTTCTTTCGGACAGTGTGAAACTGTTACCCCGATAGAGCTTATAACAGCTTGCAGCGCTGTTATCAACGGCGGATATCTTCTTCAGCCTTATGTTGTCAGCAAGGTGGTCGACAGCGACGGAAATATCGTCCTCAAAAATGAGCGCACAGTAAGACGACAGGTTATTTCAGAAGATACATCGGCTAAGATGCGCAATGCTCTTCACGAAGTCGTTGAAAAGAATCCTAATGGAAATGTCAACCTCAAGGGTTATGCAATAGGCGGCAAATCGGGTACATCTCAGCGACTCAGTGAGCTGAACAACTCTGATTCCGCAAATAACAAGGAAGACGCAAATACAATGGAATACGGTGCGTCATACATCTGCTTTACACCTGCGGATGATCCCGAACTGATACTCCTTGTGCTTGGTGATATGCCTGACAACAGACCTGACCGTTATTACGGAAGCTTCGTTGCAGTTCCTTGTGCGAAGGATATACTCACAGATGTGCTCCAGTACCTGGACAAGAGCCCTGAGTATAACGAGAAGGAGCTTGAAAACCTCGATATAAAGGTGCCTCTCATAAAGGGCGCATCAATAGATGAAGCAAAAAGACAGCTCATGGAAAAGGGTGTGCTTGAAGAGAACATCATTGTTAAGGGCAGCGGAATTGAGGTAATTGAACAGTCGCCGCAGACAGGTAAGTATATCTCCAAGGACGGAATGGTATACTTGTATACAGAGAAGGGCAATACTTCAGAAATGGTATCTGTTCCTGATTTCTCATACTACTCGCCGGCTGCGCTGGATCAGGCGATATATGAATATGAGCTGAATTATCTGGTCAAAACTGCAATAACAGGGCAGGAAGACGCTTACGTCAAGAGCCAGAGCATAGCTCCCGGAACTATGGTGCCAAAGGGTACGACTATTGAATTTGAGTTCCAGCTGCAATTGTTCAACGACTGATATACTTTTAAATATAAAGACAGGAGGCAGACAAAAATGAAATTACGCGATCTTATAGAAAATAACGCCGTTACTGCAATTGGTGATATTGAAATAAGCTCCGTGACCGATGATACGCGCAAGGTGACTGAGGGCAGCCTCTTTGTCTGCGTAAAGGGCGGAAGCTTTGACGGTCATACCGCAGCTGCGGAAATGCTCGAAAAGGGTGCGGCAGCGGTCGTGTGCGAGCGTGACCTCGGACTGGGAGACCGCCAGATAATCACAGACAATTCAAGAAAGCTCTACGGACAGATATGCTCCGCATGGTTCGGACACCCCGAACGCAAACTGAAAATGATAGGCGTTACAGGTACTAACGGTAAGACTACCATTACTAATGTTATAAAGCATATCCTCATGAAGAACGGTCACAAGACAGGTCTTGTGGGAACTATACAGAATGAGATCGGCAATGAGGTCGTCCATACCGATAATACCACACCTATGGCTTACGACTTCATGCAGCTTCTCGCAAAAATGGCTGATGCAGGCTGCGAGTATGTGGTAATGGAGGTATCCTCCTTCGGACTGTGCCAGTACAGGATAGGCGCTTCATATTTCGATATTGCGGTGTTCACTAACCTTACTCAGGATCACCTCGACTATCACAAGGATATGGAGGAATACTATCAGGCAAAGAAGATGCTGTTCGATATCTGTGATACGGCAATTATCAATGCAGATGATGACTACGGCAGAAGACTTTACGGTGAAGTTGACTGTAAAAAGCTCAGCTTCAGCGTCAGGGAAAATGCGGATTTTTATGCAGACGGCATAAAGATAAAGTCAACAGGTTCCAGCTTCTGGTTCTGCAGCGGTGATAAGTCTCACCTTATCAAGGTGAGAATGCCGGGACTGTTCAATGTCTCGAATATAACGGCTGCAATAGCAGCCTGCCTTGAAGCAGGTCTTAGTATCGACAATATTATCCCCGCTGTTGAAGAGTACAACGGCGTGAAGGGAAGATGTGAAGTCATTCCGACAGGCAGAGATTTTACCGTTATCTGTGACTATGCTCATACTCCCGATGCAATTGAGAATATTCTTCGCAGCGTTAAGGAGTATACGGAAAATGACCTGATCTGCCTTTTCGGCTGCGGCGGAAACCGCGATGCTGCAAAGCGCCCGAAAATGGCAAGAGCAGCAGCAAAATATGCCGATAAGCTCATCGTTACCTCGGATAATCCGCGAAATGAAGACCCCGATGCCATTATCAGGGACATTCTTGCGGGTCTTGAAGGACAGCAGGTCAACTATGATGTTGTAACCGACAGAAGAGAAGCTATATATCATGCCTTGAAAATTGCTGAGAAAGGTGATATAATAGTACTTGCGGGCAAGGGACATGAGGATTATCAGATACTTGCCGGCATGGAGCATATCCACTTCGATGAGCGCGAAGTGGTTGCCGATGGTCTTAAATTGCTCGATAAATAAAAAACTGGAGTTGTTATATTAAAATGTCTTTCTGGGTAATTAATCTTGTCACAGCACTTCTTTCATTCGTGATAGCAGGAGTTTCGGGTATATTCCTTGTACCGTTCCTGCATAAGATAAAATTCGGTCAGCCTATCAAGACTGAGGACGGCCCTAAGTGGCACGCCAAAAAACAGGGAACTCCCACAATGGGCGGCTTCATGTTCATAATCTCAACGATCATAACCGCTATTGCAGGATACTGGATATACAGGTGGAAAACAGGGATAGATACCACTGACAGCGAAAGCTTCAAGATGTTCTACCGCCTTCTCAGCTGTATAATATTTGCCGCTTCATTCGGATTCCTCGGATTTATTGATGACTATAAAAAGGTTGCCCAGAAGAAAAATGACGGTCTTACACCGTGGCAGAAAATAGCCATACAGGTAATATGCGGCGGAGGGTTCCTCTTTGCGATAAGATACTTTGGAGATAAGTCAACAAAAATCGACTTAGGTTTCTGGAGTACGCCTTCCCTGGGGATATTCTACTATATCCTTATGATGCTTGTGATAATATACCTTACAAATGCGGTTAATCTCACAGACGGAGTTGATGGTCTGTGCGGTTCGGTAACATTTGTGGCTATGCTGATATTCACAGTATGCTGCTCGATACTCAAACAGAATGAGATGACCTGCTATACCATGGCACTGGCAGGAGGCTGCCTTGGCTTCCTCCTGTGGAACCTCAACCCTGCAAAATGCTTCATGGGCGATACGGGTTCTATGTTCCTCGGCGCTTCTGTTACAGCTATCAGTCTTATTCTTCATAAGCATCTGCTTATGATACTTGTTGCTCTTGTTTACATCATCGAGGCACTCTCCGTTGTTATACAGGTAAGCTACTTCAAGTATACAAAGAAGAAGTACGGAGAGGGCAGACGTATATTCAAGATGACTCCTATCCACCACCATTTTGAAATGAGCGGATTCAGTGAGTACAAAATAGTGATAACTTTTTCGCTCTGCGGCATTATTTTCGGAGTTCTGGGAATAATTACACTGCTGGCATTCTGATGAAGATACATTAAGTCAGACCATAAGGAGGAAAAATGGCTGCAAGCAATACTGAAAATAAAAAGCGTCCTGTATTCAGAAACGTGGTTTCCGGAGGCAGACGCGGAGATATAAGTCTGTCATTCTTTGCTTATGTAATGATACTGCTTGTAGTCGGTATCGTTATGATGTCCTCGGCAAGCTATGCGTGGGCATACAGTGAGCACGGCGGTGACGGACTGTACTATGCTAAGAATCAGGCGAAGAATGCTGTTATCGGCTTCATCGCTATGATTTTTTTCATGAGACTGGATTATCACAATTTCAAGAACCTGAAAATACCTATGCTGAAAAAACTGAATATTGCAAGCCTGTTTTATATCATAGGAGCTGTGCTGCTTATAGCCGTTCTTCTTATCGGTAACGATGAGGGCGGTTCTATGGGAGCTCGCCGCTGGATAGACATAGGCCCGCTCAACCTTCAGCCTTCTGAGGTGGCAAAGCTGGCACTTATCATATTCTTTGCCTACAGCATGGAGCGCGACGGAAAGAAAATGGATACCTTTATGACAGGTGTTGTGAAATATGCCTGCATCATGGGCTTGTATGTGCTGCTCATAGCGCTTGAAAGGCACATTTCAGGTATCATGCTTATCGGCACCATAGCGGTTGCAATGATGCTCTGCGGCGGTGTCAACAGGAAACATTTCATTGCACTGGGCGCAAGTGCGATCGGTCTTGCGATAGCGTATGTCTCGTGGCAGGCGCAGATTCCCGGAAGTTACGTAAGTGTGCGTATAAAGTCATGGGATAATCCGTTCGCTGATAAGCTGGGCGATACATGGCAGACTGCAAACTCACTCATCGCTATTGGTTCGGGCGGACTTTTCGGTCTCGGTCTCGGAAACTCACGTCAGAAGTATCTCTATCTCCCTGAGACAAAGAACGACTTCGTTTTCCCTATAGTTTGCGAGGAGCTTGGCTATGTGGGAGCACTGGCGATAATTATTGTATTCTTCCTTCTCGTTGTGGAAGGTTATTCTATAGCTGTACGCTGCAAGGATCGTTTCGGTATGCTCATCGCTGTTGGTATCACTACACAGATAGGCATACAGACAGTTCTTAACCTTGCCGTTGTCAGCAATCTGATACCTAATACCGGTATCAGTCTGCCGTTTTTCAGCTACGGCGGTACTGCACTTATAATGCAGCTTGCAGAAATGGGCATAATGTTGAATATCTCACAGCACAGGTATTATCCTGATGAAAAGCCCAAGATCCAAAAGAAGAAAAGGCAGAAGCAGATAAATGAAGCTGAGCCAAAAGGAGCATAAGTATGAGAGTACTCATTGCCTGCGGCGGAACAGGCGGACATATCAACCCAGGTCTTGCGATAGCAGATATTATCAAGAAAAAATATCCCGATACAGAGTTCCTTTTTGCAGGAACTCCAAAGGGCATGGAGGCAAAACTTGTGCCGAAAGCAGGATATAAGCTTGAAACTATCAAGGTCGCAGGCTTTCAGAGAAAGATCTCTCTTGAGAATATCGGAAGAAACGCAAAGGCTGTCGCTTATCTTGTCACATCAGGCAGGAGAGCTGCGCAGATTATTGAGAACTTCAAACCCGATATCGCTATCGGTACAGGCGGATATGCAGCAGGTCCCGTTATCAGAAAGGCTGCAAGAATGGGAATACCTACGGCTATCCATGAGCAGAATGCGTACCCCGGCGTAACGAATAAGCTGCTTTCAAAAGAAGTGGACTATGTTATGCTCACGGTTAAGGAAGCGCTGAAATTTATGGACAAGAGCAAGTTCGAGTACAGCGTTACAGGTCTCCCCGTAAGAAGCAATATCAATACTATGAGCCGAGAGGAAGCACGTAAGAAGCTGGGCTTCGATGACAGCTTCACTATACTTTCGTTCGGCGGCAGTCTGGGTGCAGGCTGTATAAACGAGACCATGACCGAGGTCATAAAGTGGCACGTCGGCAAGGGACTCAACATAAATCATATCCACGGCTACGGCGGAATGGGCAAGGATACTTTCCCGCAGGCTATGCAGGAAGCAGGTATACCGCTCAAATCAGACAGACTTCGTATCACCGAGTACATAAATGATATGGACGTTTGTCTTGCAGCAGCAGACCTCGTTATATGCCGTTCGGGAGCTTCAACTCTTGCAGAGCTTGAAGCGGCAGGAAAGGCTTCCATACTTATCCCATCGCCGATCGTTGCAGGAAACCATCAGTACCACAATGCTATGGTGCTTGGAAATGCAGGGGCAGCTGTAGTCATCGAGCAGAAAGATGTTACCAATGATCGCATGATAGCCGAGATTGAAAAGCTCTACGGCGATCAGCCAAAGATAAAGGCAATGTCGGAAAGCGCTGCAAAGCTTCACCTTACCGATACCAACGAAAGAATACTTGCTGTAATTGAAAAGCTGTTGAAAAAAGCAAAATAATATGGATATTTTGTTCTGTAATATCAAGGAGTACTCTTTTTATAATGGAGTGTAGGAAAAAGAAGCAAATATCGGCGAAGAGATAAATAATTTCACTTGTTTAAATGGGACGTATTATGGATATGCAGTAGCCCCCGGAAAGGCGAAGATGTTGAATATAGCAATTCGTTTTTCAAATATCTATAACAGGTATAAGATGGATTCTTATGCAGATGATGTTCTTGTTGTATGGTTTGCACACGGAAAAATTGCAGGCTGGTATAAACACGCAAGAGTTTATGAAAATATTCAGACTCTATCCGAGGATACAGGGAGAGTTTATAGTACATACAATATCGTTTCAAGAGAGGCTGTTCTCATTCCTTTAGAACAGCGCGAGTATTGGGGAGTAAAATGGAGATACGTTTACTATCCGACAGATGACAGAGATAGAATTTTTGTTGAACGAGTTTTGGAGTATATAGATAAACATGAAAGATATCTCAGATTTGTCTCTCAGAAAAGCGAAGAAGAACTGAATAATCTTGACGAGAACAGACTTACAGGCGAAGATGTAGAGCATCTTGGCAAGTACCGCAGAAATCAGGAAGCTTTCAGGCGGCAGCTTATACGAAAATACGACGGAAAATGCTGTATATGTCCATGTGGGATTAATATGACGGAAGTGTTAATGGCGAGCCATATCAAGCCTTGGGCGGACAGTGATTGCAACGAAAAGCTCTCATCGTGTAACGGTCTGCTGCTGTGTCCGAATCACGACAAGCTTTTCGACAAGTTCTTGATTTCTTTTGACGACGACGGAAAGATACTTATTTCTGAGAAGCTGAAAAAGAATTCTCCTCATTTGTTCAATATCTCAAAAAATACACGCATAGAAGTTGATGAATCAATGAAACCGTTCTTAGCATTCCACAGAGCTAAGTTTTTTGATAAAAAATAAATAACATGACTAATTTTAAAAAAACATTTACAAACAAAATAATGCTTGACAGCGGCGCTCTTAACGTATATACTGAGGGTAGCGGAAGTGTTACCATTGTTTTTATGTCAGGCAACGGGGTAACTTCTCCTATACTTGAATATAAGCCTGTATATCGCAGAATGTCGCAAAAGTACCGCATAGCTGTCATTGAAAAAGCAGGGTACGGATTCAGCGACAATATGACAACTCCGCGTACTATCGAAAATCTCGTCGGAGATGACAGGGAAGCGCTGAGGAGAGCTGGCATTGAGCCTCCGTATGTGCTCGCTGCACATTCATATTCGGGACTTGAAGCTGTGTACTGGGCGAATACTTACCCCAATGAGGTGAAAGCTCTGCTGAGCATGGATATGGGAATTCCAGATTATGCGCTGTTACAGGCAGATGAAGTTCCTGATGATAAGCGTGACAAGCTGCTTGAAAGATATCACAGATTCTTGAAACGGGTGGCTAAAGACGGCATTATTGCAAGACTTGTGAGAAATAAAGCCGAGAATGTCTCGGGACTGCTCACAGGAAATGCACTGACAGATGACGAAAAAAAACTCTACCGCAGCCTTTTCTATCAGAATATCGCAAACCGCGAATTCGTTGAGGAATCGCGGCAGATGACCTATAATGCGAGAAAAGCAGTCGAAACAGGTGCTTTGAAGTGTCCGTGCTGCTTTTTTATAAGCGATATGAAGGGAATGAGCAAAAAAATATCATGGCGGCAGGCAGGACTGGACTATGCCGAAAAATGCGGCGGAGAGGTCCATCTGTCCGATAAGGGGCATATGATGTATGCTTTTATTCCCGATGAAATGTCGGAAACTTTCGATAAATTCCTTGAAGCACACGACATAGGTGTGCAGTAACATATATACCTTCCACGGCATACAATACATAAAAATGCTGTGGGGTGGTATAATGCAGAAATTTATAATAGAGGGCGGTAAAAGTCTGAGAGGTGAGCTTCCGCTTCAGGGCAGCAAAAACAGTTCGCTGCCTATAATGGCGGCAACACTGCTTAGCTGCGGCGAAAGTACGCTGCACAGCTGTCCTCAGCTGACCGATGTTTATGCAGCGGCGCGGATCCTTAACTGCGTGGGCTGCAAATGTTCTTTTTCGGGAAATACAGCGGTAATTGATTCAGCTGTGATCGAAAAAACAGAGATATCAGAGCAGCTTATGCGTGAAATGCGCTCTTCCATTATCTTTATGGGAGCTATGCTCGGAAGGGCAGGCGAGTGCGTGGTCAGCGTCCCTGGAGGGTGTGAGCTCGGACCACGCCCAATTGATATGCATCTTGCGGCTCTTGGAAAAATGGGGGTCGATATCCACGAGAGCGGCGGCAGGATCATTTGCAGGATCGCATCAGGCAGGGCGAAAGGCGCAAAGATATCACTTGCTTTCCCGTCTGTGGGGGCGACAGAGAATATCATTCTCTGTGCGGTAACTGCCGACGGCGAGACCGTCATAAATAATGCTGCCCGTGAGCCTGAGATATGCGATCTGTGTGGATTTCTCAGGAAGTGCGGAGCTGAGATAAAAGGCGACGGAGAAAGCCGCATAGTTATAAAAGGAAAAAAACAGCTTCACGGCTGTGAATATAAAATAATGTCCGACAGGATCGTTGCGGCAACATATCTCTCGATGGTGGCAGCCGCAAAAGGTGAGATCATACTTACAAATGCCTGCGTCCCCGAAACCGAGCCGTTCTTATCAGTGCTTGAGCAGACGGGGTGCAGTATTTATATGTCTGACAACAGGATATACCTGCGAAGCGGTTCGCGGCTGAAGGCTGTCAGGGAAAGGATAAGGACTATGCCTCACCCGGGATTCCCGACAGATGCACAGGCTGTACTTATGGCAGCACTTGCTGCCGCTGACGGAACGAGCATTTTCGAGGAGAATATCTTTGACTGCCGTTACCGTCATGCCGATGCTCTCATAAAAATGGGAGCCGATATTCAGGTGCTTGGAAAAGTAGCTGTTGTAAAGGGCAGAGAAAAGCTTCACGGAGCAAATGTTCAGGCAACTGACCTGAGAGGCGGTGCCGCAATGGTCATCGCTGCACTGAGTGCAGAGGGAGCTTCCGAAATTACCCGAATATGTCATATCGACAGGGGCTATGAAAAAATGGAGTATGCCGTAAGACTTCTCGGCGGTGAAATGCGCCGCGTCTGAGGCAGAAGGATTTGGAGTAAATATGAAAGATGTCGAAAAAACAAATGTCGAAAGGCTGAACAGCCGTAAAAGGATAAGACGGCGCAAAAGAATGATGAATGTATACGGACTCGTTGTTATACTTCTTGTTCTGACCGCAGGTATTACAATAAGCTATACATTCCTGTTCAATATCAACGAGATACGTGTTTCGGGAGAATCGGATATGTACTCGGCTGAGGAGATAGTTACGGCTTCAGGCATAAAAGAGGGGGATAATCTGCTGCGGCTCGATGCAAAAAAGAGCGAACAGCGTATCCTCGATGAGCTCTTATATGTTGAGACAGCAAAGGTGGACAGAGATTTTCCGTCATCACTTGAAATAACTGTTAGCCGCTGTATCCCCGCATTCAACGTCAATTACGGAGAGGGAACTCTTCTCGTAAGCAAAAAAGGTAAGATCCTTGCGGACAACGGATTCATTACCGACGGCCTTCCTATTATATATGGCTTTGATCCCGCAGATACTTCGGCAGGAAAAACTATCGAGTCGCTGAATACCCATAAGAATGAGGCGTTTCAGGCTATAATAAGCACTCTGTCATCAAAAAACGACGACAAGATCTCAACAGTTGATATGAGCGATGAACATTCCATTATAGTCAATTACAAGAATGGCATCATCTTCAAAATGGGCAACTGGAGCGATGTGGAATACAAGCTCAATCTTGCCGAGACAGTAATGAATGAGGACTACGTCAAGGGTAAGAAAGGCTATCTCAGAATGATCGGATCGAATCAGTGCAGCTTCAGAATGACCGACGGACCTGTTATTACAGCAGGTAAGACTGAAACAACAACTCAGCCCCTTACCGATGCTAACGGCAACCCTATCGCCAAGGGCGAGCAGAATCCCGATCAGGAAGCAATTTTTGACCGCGCAAATAAGCGTGAGGACACGACAACAACGGAAGCGAATGCGTATAATGATTCAAATAATGCATACGATAACTACGACGACGGCAGCCAGTGGCAGGACAACAGCGGAAACGCCGATTATAGCGGACAAAACAGCTATGATGACGGCTCATATCCGCAGTGGTGACAAAATTAAAAATGTACAAATCATATAGTTGCTACTGCTCATTATTGTTTAATTCGCTGAAAATAAAAAATGTTTTATTTGCACTTGAAAAAAATGCATCAGTATGCTAAAATATAAAGTGTATTTATAGGTTAATATATAAATTTAGATGATTTATAAGGATAATAAACAGTAGGAGGAGTTCAAATGTCAGATTTCAATTATGAGGAAACACTCGAACCCGATGTTAATATAAAGGTTATTGGTGTTGGCGGCGGCGGCGGAAACGCTGTAAACTGCATGGTGGATTCGGGTGTCAATAATATAGAGTATATCGCAATAAATACAGACGCAAAGGCTCTTAATAAATCAAAGGCTACAACAAGGATACCGATCGGTGCTAAGCTCACAAAGGGCAGAGGCGCAGGCAACAGACCTGAGGTCGGTCAGCGCAGCGCTGAGGAGAACCGCGACGAGATCGAGACACACCTCAAGGGTGCTGATATGATCTTCATTACAGCAGGTATGGGCGGCGGAACAGGTACAGGTGCTGCTCCTGTAGTTGCTAAGATAGCTAAGGAAATGGATATTCTTACTGTTGCTGTTGTTACTAAGCCTTTCCTCTTTGAGAGAGAGCAGAAAATGGCTCAGGCTGAGAAAGGTATCGCTGAACTCAGAAAGTATGTTGACTCCCTTATTGTTATCCCTAATGAGAGGCTTCTCGTAGGTCTTGACAAGCCGCTTACAATGATACAGTCATTCGCACTTGCTGATGACGTTCTCAAGACAGGTGTAAAGAGCATTTCTGATCTGATCGTTGAGGAAGGTTACATAAACCTCGACTTCGCAGACGTATCTACTATCATGAAGGATGCAGGCTATGCTCACATGGCTATCGGTCACGGTACAGGTAAGGATAAGGCAAGAGATGCTGCAAATGCTGTTATCTCCAGCCCGCTTCTTGAAACATCTATCTCAGGCGCTAAGAGACTCCTCATCAATATCGCAATGTCTGAGGATATCCTTTCATCTGATGTTGATGCAGCTACAAAGATGATCACAGATACTGCTGCTGAGGGCGTTGAGTTCATCTTCGGTACAGCATTCAAGGAAGATATGCAGGACGAGATGACTATCACTGTTATTGCAGCAGGATTTGACGATGACGATATCGTATCAGATGCAGCAGCTGCTGAAGAAGCTCATGAAGAGGACGTTATCCCGATAGACAATCCTCTTATCGACGGTCTTGGCTTCGGCGGAAGCGCTCCACAGAGACCTGCACAGCCTTCTTCAAGTCAGGATTATGATCTTGATGATATCTTCAAGATGCTTGGCAACTAATAAATAAGCATATAGCGGTCCGAATGGACCGCTTTTTTGTTGCGCGTACATTTTTTCAATGTCGTCGGCGTATGCACATCATACTTTTTTAAATGATATATGAAAAAAATATATTGTAAATTGATTGTATATTTCAAGAGTGTGATTAAATATATTGAAATTACTGTTTTTAGTAAAGAGATTAACCACTTCTTGTACTTCAAGTATATTTAAACGTTATTTTATAGTAAATTGCACTAAAATCAGTTCAAATTTTCTACATTTGAGTAGTTGAAATAATATATTCAATATGTTATAATCTATATAAGGCAAATCGGCAGAACCTGTAATCGCGGACTGTGAAGGCTTAAATATATGCAAAGTTACAAATTCGTTCCTTCACATACGGGCGCGATACGGGTTCTTGTTCCTTAATTTTTTACCTCGGTTCCACCGAGGGGAATGGAGAGTACCATGAGCGATTCAACAAACACCCTTTTGAGAGAGACAAAAATTGGTCAAAAAGGCTTTGTCAAGGAAGATGTTATCACTTACCTTGATGAGCTCAATTCAAAGCTTGTCACCCTTGAGGAAGAAAATAAATCTTTAAAAGAAAACGGATCTAATGACTCACAGGAAGTCAATAAGTATAAAAGTCAGGTCGAGAACCTTCAGGAGAAGCTCAATACCTCTAATAACGCTCTCAGAGCTGCTAAGAAGGAAAATGAGGAACTTCAGAAAACTATTGCTCAGTTAAAGGCTGCCGGCGGAGCACAGGCAAATGCAACTTCTGTCGCTGCTCTTGAAGCTGCTAAGAAAGAGATCGAAACACTTAAAGAACAGCTTAAAGCTGCTGAACAGAAAAACACCGCTGCTCCACAGCCTAACGCTCAGACTACAGCTGCTCTTGAGGCTGCTAAAAAGGAGATCGAGGATCTCAGAAGCCGCCTGAAGGCTGCCGAGGCTAAGGCTGCTTCCGCAGGCGCTGCTGCTGTTGCTGGTGTTGGAAATAACGACAACGGCGAGATCGCTAAGCTCAAGCAGGAGATCACTAAGATCTCGGAAGAGCTCGCTGCTAAGAAAAAGGAAATAGCTGAAAAGGAAAGCAAGATCGCTGATATTGCTAAGAAGGACGAGGAGATCAAGTCACTTAACGAACAGCTCAAGAAGGCTAAGGAAGAATCTACTGATCCTATCGCTCAGATGGGCGCAATGTTCGCTGAGGCTCAGAAGAACGTTAACCAGATCAAGAATCAGGCTAAGCTTGATGCTGAAGCTGTTACAAAGGAAGCAAACGATAAGGCTGCTAAGCTCCTCGACGATGCAAATATTGAGGCTGAAAAGGCTGTTGCAGTTGCTAATGCCGCTGCTGAGGCTTGCATAAAGGAAGCTAATGATACTGCAAGAAATACTATCAACGAGGCTAATACTCACGCTGATAAGGTAAATGCAATGTCCAAGACAGTACGCGAGATGCTCCTTACTGAGATTGAGAGCGTAAACAGCAAGTTTGCTGATATCTCTTCTGTTCTCAATAACCTTACAGGTCAGTGTTCAAGCAGAATGAGCGAAGCTCAGAGTATAATCGGTGAGGCACGCAAGACTGTTGATGTTGCTAAGTCAGATAACAATATAAAGAAGAGCGAACCTCCAAAGGCTGAGTTCACACCTTCAAAGGCTCCAAGAGCTGATATTACCGAACTCTCATCTGCAAAGATATCACCTTCTGATCCTTTCGCAAATGTCGGCGGTTTCAACAATAACAAGAATAACAACAATAATAATAACAACAATAAGCCTCAGGCTAATAATCAGAACCAGCAGAATAAGCCTGCTCAGCAGGGAAATAAGAGCGTTGCTAACTTCAATACAGATATGGCTGAGCTCTTAAAGGCTGCTGAGGAAGAAGCTGCTAAGGGTTCTGAATAATCAAAGGATATGAGATGTTCTCCCTTCGGTGCAGTCCGAGGGGAGAACAGTAAAAAATTTATGACAATGCAGATTTTTGGGTGGATGACTTGCTTGATTTGGATTTCAATTTGAATGAACTGAACAGCAAAACAGATGAGGAGCTTGCTGTACTTGGAAAAAATGATAAAACAGCTGCTGCGATTCTGATATCACGCTATTCCAGACTTGTTTTTATTAAATCGGAAATTTATGCAAATTCTGATACTGACAGTGATGACCTCCACCAGGAGGGCATGATAAGCCTTCTGAAAGCTATCGAAGCCTTTGATGTGAAAAAAGGAGTTAAGTTTTCGACCTTTGCTGAGGTTTGTATCGTCAATCGTATGAGGACGCTTACCAAAAGGTCGGCTAAATCAACTTCTTTCGGAGAAAGGATCGACGATGAAGAGGCTGCTGATGTACTGTCCGTGGAGGAGACTCCTGAAAGCATTTACTTTTATAAGGAATTTTTTTCCGAGCTCTGGAAAGATATCTGCTCAGTTTTGTCATTAACTGAGTTAAATGTTCTGACACACTGCGTACAGGGTCTCAGTTACAAGAAAACTGCCGAGAAGCTCGGTATGACCGAGAAATCGGTCGATAATGCGATGCAGCGTGCAAGAAGAAAAATACGTACTATAATGCATGACACGAATTGAAATATGACCGTGTAGCTCAAGCCATAAGAGCGTTGTTTTACAAAGATGTGGGTGGGAGTCCAACCGTGGTCAAAAAAAATTAAGCGAGGTATATAAGATGTACGAAGACAAGACATTAGTTTGCAAGGAGTGCGGACAGGAGTTTATTTTCTCCGCAGGCGAACAGGAATTTTATGCAGAGAAAGGCTTCGTAAATGAGCCCCAGAGATGCAAATCATGTCGTGATGCAAGAAAAAACGCAGGCAAGGCTGAGCGTGTAATGTACACAGCTGTTTGCGCATCATGCGGCGGCGAAGCAAAGGTTCCTTTCGAGCCGAAGGAAGGAAGAGCTGTTTATTGCAGCGATTGCTTTGCTAAGATGAATGAGGCATAATTAATGAGACTAAAGCACAGTCGAAGTACGGCTGTGCTTGGTTTTGTTTATGCGTACTGCTATGCGGTGCGCTATTTTGTTATAGATGAGGTGCAGAAATGCTTGATAACAGACTAAAGAAAGTTGCAGAGCTCGTAAGCGGTGAGGGTATAGCCGTTGATGTTGGAACAGATCATGCGTATCTCGCTGCTGATCTGATACAAAGCGGAAAATGTCAGAAGGTGATAGCCTCCGATGTGAAGGAGGGTCCTCTTGATTCTGCCCGCAGTACCGTTGAAAAGTATGGCGTACAGGACAGCGTTGAGCTGGTGCTCTCCGACGGTCTGGATAATGTACCGCTTGAAGGCGTTACAGATATCGTTATCGCAGGCATGGGCGGCGAGACTATTGCCGAGATAATTGGAAATTCTTCTGTCGAAAAGCCCGAAAACGCCAGGTTCATACTACAGCCCATGACCAAAGTGGAGCTTTTGAGGAAAAAGCTCTATGAATATCAGTATGAAATAACAGGCGAATATGCCGTAGAGGACAAGGATAAAATATATGTTATAATCACTGCGGAAAGGTCAGATGATTGGAAGCAGCTTACGGAGTGCGATTCGCTGTACGGCTTTTTTGATGATAATGATGAGGTCGGAAAAAAATATCGCAGCCGCGAAAAGTCGAGACTTGAAAAGATAAGCGATTCGCTGAAAAATGCAGGCAATATAAACGGTTCTCAGCACTATGCAGCTCTGGCAAAAAAAATGGAGAACGGTGCTGCTATTGCGGAGATATCGGATATTTTCAGCTTCCTCGACAGCATTTATCCCTTCGGTTTGCAGGAAAAATGGGACAATTCGGGACTTCTGGTCGAAAGCTTTGATATGAAGTGCAGTAAAGTGCTGCTCTCACTTGATATTACGAATAAAGTCGTAAACGAAGCCTTTGAAAAAGGGGCAGAGCTCATTATCTCCCACCACCCCGTCATCTTCGAGCCGCGAAAGAGGATAACAAGAAACGATCCTGTTTTCAGGCTCATCGAGTGTGGTATCGCAGCTGTTTGTATGCACACAAATCTTGATATCGCAAACGGCGGAACTAACGGCGTTATCCTTGAAAAGCTTTCCGAGAAGCTGGAACTTTCAGGCGATCCCGAGCCCTTTGAGGAGCTTGGCGGCGGAAACGGTCTGGGCTGGATAATTGAGCTTTCAGAGCCGATATTGCCTGCTGAGCTTGCAAAGGTTCTCAAAAACATATTCGGCTGCGAGTATATCCGCATGAGTAAGCGCAGAAACAAGGTATCAAGGATAGCTTTCTGTTCTGGCTCGGGCGGCTCTATGCTGAGACTTGCGGCTGAAAAGGGCTGCGACGCTCTGATTACAGGCGACGTGAAGCATGATGTCTGGATAGATGCGAATAATCTCGGTATCGCTCTGCTGGACTGCGGTCACTTCCATACCGAAAATATCGTATTGCCTGAGCTTCGCCGCGTTCTTGAAGAAAAATTCCCACAGCTCGATGTAGAGATCGCGGAGTCTTCTGTCGATCCCTGTGAATATGTCTGAGGTGAGAAAATGAGTATATTCATATGTCCTGTGTGCGGAAAAAAACTGGAACTGTCAGGAAATTCATATGTCTGCGAAAAGGGGCACAGCTTTGACAGGGCAAAGAGCGGTTATGTGAATCTTCTGCTGTCCAAGCATATAGGCAAGGCTGTTCACGGCGACAATAAGCTTATGGTGCAGGCAAGGAGAAATTTCCTAAACAAAGGCTATTATTCGCCGCTTTGTGATGCCTTATGCGAGGCTGTTGCCGAGAATCTGAACGGCTCGGTCATTATTGATGCGGGCTGCGGTGAGGGATACTATACCTCCGCAATAATTGACAAGCTCAATGAGCTCAATATTGCTGCTGAGGTCTGCGGAGCAGACATATCAAAAGCAGCAGTTGAGTATTCAGCTAAGCGCTGCAAAGGCGGAGAATTCGCCGTTGCAAGTGTGTTCCACCTGCCTGTTGCCGATTCTTCGTGCGATATGCTCGTAACACTTTTTGCACCGTACTGCGGCGAGGAATACAGCAGAGTGCTGAAAAAGGGCGGTATAATGATTATGGCGATACCGTCCGCCGAGCATCTGTGGGAGCTGAAACAGGCGATATATGATACACCTTACAAAAATGAGGTCAAGCCGTATGAGCTGGAAGGCTTTGAGTTCATCGAAGCAAAGAAAATTTCGTATACTATGGAGCTCGATTCTCATGAAGATATAAATGCTCTGTTTTCGATGACACCATATTATTATAGGACAGGACGCGAACAGCAGGAGAAGTTCTCGAAGCTGTGCAGCCTTCGCACAAAAGCGGATTTTGAACTGCTTGTATACCGCAATATCTGATTGGAGTTTTTGTGCGATCTGTGCTATAATTAATATGAATATTTCTCATGCTCCGCGGAGTTCACATTGATCGGCACTTTTTGATATTTTTTTAGCAAAGGAATGATTTTATGGCTCTTGACGGAGCTTTTTTATACGCAGTAAAAAGCGAATTGATGCCGCTTATCGGCGGCAGGGTCGAAAAGATACACCAGCCCTCCCGTGAGGAGATAATCATCTCCATTCGTACACGCAGCGGCAGCAAAAAGCTCTATATTTCCGCTAATGCAGGCAGTGCGAGGGTGCATATAACCGAAAACAGCGTTGATAATCCCCAGACACCGCCTATGTTCTGTATGCTGCTCAGAAAACGTCTTGGCAGCGGAAAGCTTATCAATATAAGGCAGGACGGTCTCGAAAGGATACTTTTCCTCGATTTTGAGTGTGTGAATGAGCTCGGGGACGTCGTTACCGTAACTCTTGCCTGTGAGATAATGGGACGCTGTTCAAATCTCATCATTATCAGTGACGAGGGCAAGGTCATCGACAGCATCAAGCGCGTTGACGAGGAGATGTCCCGTGAACGAATGGTGCTTCCGGGAATGAAATATACTCTCCCACCGAGAGATGACAGGCTTAATTTCCTTACTGCTGAGCCTGACGAGATCGTTTCAAGACTTCGCAGCACCGATCCGAAGGAGCTTTCTAAGGCTCTCATACGTATATTCGAGGGCATATCCCCGATACTCGCCCGTGAGTGGACCTTTTTTGCGGGCAGGGGAGTACACCTTGAAAGCGATACCATTGGCGGCGATCAGCTGGACAGGCTGCTCTTTACGATAAAGCGCACCCGTGAGCAGCTCCTGAACGGTGAGTGCTGCTTTTCAGCGGTCAGCGACAAGGAGGGACAGCTGAAAGACTTTTCCTTCGTTCGTTTGTCTCAGTTCGGAACACTTATGTATACAAAAGAGCTGGGTAGTGCTTCGGAGCTTCTTGATTATTTCTATGCGGAGCGTGACCGCGCTGCCCGTACAAAGCAGAGAGCTAACGACCTGTTCAAGCTGCTCATGAACCTGACCGACCGTACTTCAAGGCGTATTGCTGCTCAGCGTGAGGAGCTCGATGCCTGTGCGGACAAGGAATACGCTAAGCTTTGCGGCGACCTTATCTCTGCAAATATGTACCGTATCCGTAAGGGGGACAGCTCGGCTGTGGTTGAAAACTTCTACGACGAGAACTGTCCGCAGATGACGATCAAGCTCGATGTGAGAAAGACACCTGCTCAGAATGCTCAGCATTATTATAATGAGTACAAAAAATCGGTAACGGCTGAGGAAAAGCTTGCTGTACAGATAAAGAAGGGCGAGGAGGAGCTGCAATACCTCGAAAGCGTATTCGATTCGCTTACAAGAGCAGGTTCCGAGAATGATATAATTCAGCTCAGACTTGAACTGCGTGAGCAGGGCTATGTCCGCTATGCAGGCGGAAAAGCCAAGCCGCCGAAGGCTCTTCCGCCTGTCGAGTACAAGTCCAGCGACGGCTTTACGATACTTGTGGGACGAAACAATAAGCAGAACGACCAGCTCAGCCTGAAATTTGCGGAAAAGTCAGATATATGGCTGCATACGCAGCTGATTACAGGGTCTCATGTGCTGATACTTACAGACGGCGAAATGCCGCCCGATAAGACGATCGAGGAGGCTGCTGTAATTGCGGCAGTCAACAGCAGCGGAAGAAATTCTGGTCTGGTTCCTGTTGATTACTGCCTTGCAAAATTTGTCAAGAAGCCCGTAGGTGCAAAGCCGGGAAAGGTCATTTTCACAAATTACAAGACAGCATTCGTGAAGCCTGACAGCGAGCTCGAACAGAGTCTGAGGGTGTGAATATGAATAAAAGGCTTGATGCGGAATTTTTTCATCGTGATGTGCTCGAAGCTGCTCCCGATCTTGTGGGAAAGATACTTGTGCATCGGCTTGCGGACGGAACTGAGCTGCGGGAACGCATTGCTGAGACCGAAGCTTACCGCGGTGAGGAAGACAAGGGCTGCCATGCTGCAAAGGGCAGAACTAAACGCACAGAGCTGCTTTACGGTGAGAGTGGCGTAATATATGTGTATCTTTGCTACGGTATGCACTGGCTCATGAATGTGATAACAGGCGAACCTGACCAGCCGCAGGGACTTCTTCTCCGTGCAGGAAAACGCTTTGACGGACCTGCGAAGCTTACAAAGAATATGAAGATAGACGGAAGCTTCAACGGACGGTCACTTAGCGGCAATGAGGAGGTATGGTTCGAGGACGACGGATACCGTCCGAAGATCAGACGTGCCCCGAGAGTTGGCATAGACTATGCGGGGGAGTACTGGAAGGACGTTGAATGGCGCTTTATCGACGACGGGGAGTGATTATATGAACATACGCTGCATCGGCTGCAATTCAATATATGACAGAGACTACAGGCTGCACTGTGAGGCGGTCGGTGAGTATATGCTCATTCTCACGAAAAGCAGATGCTGTATAAGCGTAAACGGTGCGGTCATGAAGCTCTCTCCCGATACGGTCTTTCTGTGGTCGGGAAAAGTGGTCATGGAGCTTTTTGCGGACGATACGCCGATCGTCTGTGACTGGATATGCTTTGAGGCTGATGCGGAAAAAGAGTTTCTCGAACTTGCGGATATAGAGCCTGACAGACCTGTATGCTTTGCCGATACAGCGTTTATCAGCGAGCTTATGCGGAATATTGCTGCGGAGTATTACTCTCTCGGCAGCCGCAGAACAAAAATGCTTGACAGTTATATGCGGATACTTCTTGTGAAAATTAGTGAAACAGGTTTGCGCGAGACAATGTCGTCACAGGCAGCAGAACCCCACTACGGTCTGCTGTTGGAGCTGCGGGAGAAAATTTACCGTAATCCGCAGATGAAATGGAATGTGGACACTATGGCTGCATATGTGAATATGTCGCGGTCATATTTCCAGCATCTATACCGCGAGACCTTTGATGTGTCGTGTATCGCTGATGTCATCAGCGGAAAAATAGAAAAAGCTAAGGAGATCCTCAGCGAGACAGGCTGCACGGTATCGCAGGTCGCTGCTATGTGCGGTTACGACAACGAGGAGCACTTTATGCGGCAGTTCAAAAAGATAGTGGGAGTTACTCCGACAAAATACAGAAAGCAGGGCTGATGTAAAGGCATACGGCTCCAAGATGTAACTACTGCTCATTAAAATACTTTTCAAACCCCCGAAAACAAGGCAAATACTCATTTATTGCTAACAAATGTGCAATTATTGCGAAATGTGTGTGATATTTTTATGAAAAACTACAAAATGTACATTATTTGAGTGAAAAAATGGTATAAATCCATGAAAAAGTGTATTTTTTTTTGTATCATTTTATTTTACCGATAAATAAAAACGGTCTGAGGATAAAGGAAAAACAACGTAAAATAGGCGAAAATTCAATGCTTGCCATTCTAAGTGACAGACAGTTGAATATTTGGTGAATTTTAGTCATTCTTAAGACTATTTTAAGGAAAGAGAACTATAATGTTCTCAAATGATACGAAAGGAGTGTGAGCTTCGGGCAGTTAGGCGCTGCTGCGAAGATAATAATGGCAATAAATACATTCGCTCGCAAAGAGATCAAATTCCTCCTTAATATGGATCAGTATCACGGATTGATGGAGGTCATATCTGAGTATATGAATCCTGATAAATTCTGTATAGGCGGTAAAGAGTACGGCATATATAACATATATTATGATACCCCGGACGATTACCTTATCAGGGAGTCTCTTTCCAAGCCTTACTACAAGGAAAAGATCAGACTTCGCAGTTATTACTCACCTGCAAATCCTGATGATACGGTTTTCCTTGAGATCAAAAAGAAAATCGGCGGAATCGTTACAAAAAGGCGTGTGTCTATGACCCTCGCTGAGTCTGATGCGTATTTCGCAGACCGCTCAAAGCCTGAATTTACCAAGTACATAACCGAACAGGTATTCAGAGAGCTTGATGTGTTCCTCGACAGCTATCCGATCTCTCCAAAGCAGTATATCAGCTACCAGAGAGAAGCTTTCTTCGGTAAGAACGATAATGATTTCAGACTAACTTTTGACCGCAAGATCACAGAACGCCGTTATGACCTCGGTCTGAATTACGATAGCTACGGCAATAATATCATCAATGAAGATCAGCGCCTTATGGAAGTAAAGGTCTCAAATGCTATTCCTGACTGGCTTGTCAGAAAGCTTTCAGAGCTGAAGATCTATAAGACCAGCTTCTCAAAGTACGGAAGAGCTTATCAGAATTTCGTAAGAAGCCAGATCGAAGGCGCACAGAATGCCGGCAACAGAAAGATATACATATCCGGCATATCAATGGTCAATAATAACATCTTAATGAACAGGAGCGTTTGATTTTTATGTTTGAACATGGTTTTTTTGGTAATGTGCTGTCCAAGTATTATGAGTCGAGTGACTCGGTAGTAAACAGCAGCGGCGGTATCATTGATACTATCAAGGCAGGCGAGTTCTTCCTTTGTGTAGGAGCTGCGCTCGTTATCGGCTTCCTTATCAGCCTTATCTACATCGGAACACATAGAAAAGAGGGATATTCCCAGAGCTATGTTATGACTATGATTATGCTTCCGACAATTGTTTCGCTCATTCTTCTGCTCATAAATACAACAGCAGGAGCACTGAGCCTTGCAGGTGCATTTACTCTGGTTCGATTCAGAAGCGTCGCGGGCGATCCTAAGGATATAGCTTACATATTCTTTGCAATGGCAGCAGGTGTTGCATGCGGAATCGGTTATATCGGATTTGCGATCGTATTCTTCATTATCCTTGGAATCGTACTGTTCGTTCTCAGCGAGACAGATTTCGGCGGCTGCAAGAAGAGACACATGACTCTCAAGATCGCTATTCCCGAGAACCTCGATTATCAGGGCGTATTTGAGCCTGTTCTCAGCAAGTATACAACATTCCACAAGCTCAGAAGAGTAAAGACTACAAATTTCGGTACACTTTTCGAGCTTATCTACAGCGTAGATGTACTCGAAAATGTTGACCAGAAGAAGTTCGTTGACGAACTCCGTGCCCTCAACGGCAATATGACAATCAATCTTGTTTTCTTCAAGTATGATGACAAGATCTATGAAAACTAAAAAGAAATAAATAGGATAGATGACCCTCTCTACTTAGTTTGCCAGGCTTAATAATCAATATTGAGTCTGGCAAATTTTGCATATAAAGAAAAAGGAGCGTAATTTATGAAATATAGAAGGATTTTGGCAGCAATTGCTGCACTTGCTGTGATGATGACACCTGTGTCATGCGGAAAAGGCAATGAAAAAGAAAATAATGCAGAGGAAGTATCGGTTTCTGAGGAGACTACTGCCGCTGAAAAAACAGAAAAGACCGCGACAACTACAAAAGCTGATGATAAATCAGACTCCGACAGCACAAAAGAAACGACTGCAAAGACCGATAAGAAGTCCGATAAGACAACTGCGACGACTAAAGCAGGGGAGAAGAAGTTCGATTCAAAATCTACCGTGACAACTAAAAAGAACAGCAGCTCAGGCGGCGATTCGAGCAGCAGCGGTGGAAATTCGGGAAACAATTCGGACAGCAGCGGCAATAACGGCGGAACTGCCAATAACGAACAGAATTCGGGCGAGAGCGGCGGCACTGAGGAGATCAAGGAGTATACGGCAGAGGTGAATCTAAGCGGAACTCCGACTGTGAAGGGCAGCAATGTTACTGTGAACGGCTCTGTGATAACTGTTACGCGCAGCGGCGATTATATCTTCACGGGTACTCTAACTAACGGTCAGATATGCGTAAAAACAGGTACGGCAGCTACGGACGATAAAGTCACTATCGTTCTCAACGGAGTGAATATCACAAACAGTTCAGGACCTGCAATTTTAATAGATGAAGCCAAACGCTGTACGGTCAAGCCTAAGGAAGGCACTGTGAACTACCTTAGCGACGGCGGAAATGACAAAGTAAATGACGCTGTAATATTCTCAAATGATACCCTGAGACTTAAAGGCAACGGAGAGCTGAACATCACAGCGAACAATGCTCACGGAATCGCAAGCGATGATGATGTCGTCGTCGAGAGCGGTACATATAACATATCCTCTGTCAAGTCGGGAATTTTTGCGCATGACGACGTAACGATAAATGATGGTGCACTGAATATAAAGGGCGGCACAAACGGTATAAAGTCTAAAGGAACTATCAGCATAAACGGTGGAAAGACCGTCGTTTCGGGCGGTACTAAGGAAGAAAAAAGCTCGATATATGCGTCGGGAAGCTTCAGCTATACGGGCGGATATGTCTATGCCGCAGGAAACAAGGTCTCCGTGCCGACGTTCAGTGAAACGCCTTATATAGTGGCTGATATCGGAGAATCTGCGAGGGCGGGAAGTGAGGTCAAGCTCTACCTTGACACCATGGAAATGGTGAAGTTTGATCCCCACAACAATTTCAGATGTGTTTTGATGCTTGCTCCTGAAATAAGCAGTGGAAGCAGCTTCCGTATCGCAGTAAACAGTATGTTCAGCGACAATTTTACTGTGTCTGATGGCGGAAATAAGTTTGATGTAAAATTTATCGGAGTTGAGTAAAAATAGACGCAATAGTTAATTTATAGTCTGTAAAATGAAATAAAACAAAATTAATATAAAAAGTAAATATGTAAGTACGTAAAACAAATTAACATAAAATTAACTTGAAAAAATATAGAAAAATCTCAAAAAGTACATAAAAGTGCATTTGTGTGTACAAACGTATATTGCCAACTTCGATATTTTGCAATATAATAAATACAGCAAATGAAGATTATTGGTATTCAGTCTCAAGTACCCTCCCCTCTCATGTGCTTGAAATTGAGTATTAGTTCACTTGCACGCCATAGAAATAGTTTTGTCAAGTAATAAAACTAACCCCTTTCATTTGTAATTTTTTCATGTTTTCTATTCTCAATAACTTTTTTTAACTTATTGTCTATGGCTCGGTCCACAGTGCTAAACGATTATATCGTTTGGGCCGATTCTCCGCTCCTCGTGGGCGGACTTTTTTTACATTGTGAAACTTGCGTGAAAGATTATATAATCTGCTTGACAAATTCTATAATGCGTGATATGATATATATAACATGAAAAGGAAGTGATGATGCCGTGAAAAAAAGCGTTTACAGCCTTGTGCTCATGGACGATGTGATAAAAGCTGTTGATGAACAGGCTTATCGCATGGGCACGAGCCGCTCGAATCTTATAAATCAGATACTTGCCGAGCACCTCTCCTGTGTGACTCCCGAAATGCGCATGAGGGAGATCTTTGAGCAGGTGGCAGAGCTTGTGAGCAGCAGTTTCCGTATTCAGGAGCAGCGCTCACCGTCCCTGATGACTGTCAGGACAGCTCTCGAATATAAGTACCGCCCCACGATAAACTATAAGGTGGAGCTTGAACGCTCGCCAAAGGAATACATCGGGACACTGCGTGTAAATATCAGAACACAAAGTGCTGCGCTTATAACTATGTTCCACAGCTTCTTCGCTTACAGGGCTAAGCTCGAAGCAGGCTACCTTTCACGGCTCGGGATCGAAAGCTACAGCTGCGAGATAGGGGACGGAAGCTTCGCAAGGAAACTTATAAATTCGGGTACGCTTTCCGTCGAGCAGGCGGGTGAAGCTATCGGCGAATACATCAAGGATCTCGACCATGCTGTGAAAACTTACTTTGCTGACCCGAATAACTTTACAGTAAATGCTCCTGTTCTTGAAAAAAAGTACAGGGCGCTGCTTGAAAGGTATATTATTTAGTGGATATCGTGATGAAATGACAGTAAAGAAAATGTGAATGGAGGATCAAATATGAATGCTGAAAAATTAACTCAAAAGTCCATCGACGCTGTGAGAAAGGCTCAGAGCATTGCTGTTATGCAGTCTAACTCTGTGATTGAGCCTATCCACCTTCTTGCGGGACTTGTTCGTCAGGAGAACGGTCTTATACCTCAGCTCCTGAAAAAAATGAATATAGATGAGGACATTTTTGACGGTGAAGTTGAAAAGAAGATAAATGCCCTCCCTAAGGTAACAGGAAGCGGCAGAAGCAGCAATATCGGCATATCGTCTGAGTGCGACAGAGTTCTCACATCTGCCGAGAGCATTGCTTCAAATATGAAAGACGAATTCGTGTCTGTTGAGCATATCATGCTCTCGCTGATCGAGAGCAAGGACAGAGATGTTTCACAGCTTTTCAGTACATTTAATATTACAAGAGACAGCTTTCTCAGTGCGCTTATGTCGGTGAGAGGCAATACCCGTGTTACTAACGAGAACCCCGAGGACACGTATGACGTTCTTACAAAATATGGTCAGGAGCTTGTTGGACTTGCCAGGCGAAATAAGCTTGACCCCGTTATCGGTCGTGACAGCGAGATACGAAACGTTATCCGCATACTTTCAAGAAAAACGAAAAACAATCCTGTCCTCATTGGTGAGCCGGGCGTGGGAAAAACTGCCATCGCAGAAGGACTTGCACTTCGTATCGTGGCAGGAGATGTCCCCGACAGCCTTAAAGACCGCAAGGTGTTCTCCCTTGACATGGGAGCTCTCGTCGCAGGCGCAAAGTACCGCGGCGAGTTTGAGGAGCGCCTGAAGGCTGTCCTCAATGAGATAAAGAACAGCAACGGTCAGATACTCTTATTTATAGATGAGCTCCACACTATCGTAGGTGCAGGCAAGACCGACGGCGCTATGGACGCAGGCAACCTCCTGAAGCCTATGCTGGCAAGAGGCGAGCTTCACTGTATCGGCGCTACAACTCTTAACGAGTACCGTCAGTACATCGAGAAGGATCCTGCTCTCGAAAGACGTTTCCAGCCTGTTATGGTGGACGAGCCAAGCGTTGAGGATACTATATCTATCCTGCGCGGACTCAAAGAGCGCTACGAGGTGTTCCACGGCGTTAAGATAAGCGATAATGCGCTTATATCAGCGGCTGTGCTGTCCAACAGATACATCACCGACAGATTCCTTCCCGATAAGGCTATCGACCTTATTGATGAAGCCTGTGCGACTATACGTACAGAAATGGATTCCATGCCTACAGAGCTGGACGTTATCTCGCGTAAGATAGTTCAGCTTGAAATTGAGGAGGCAGCTCTTAAAAAAGAAAGTGACAATATCTCTCAGGAGCACCTTGAAGAGATTCAGAAGGAGCTTGCAGAGCTGCGTGACAAGTTCAGCGGCATGAAGGCTAAATGGGAGAACGAAAAGAATGACATTTCCGCTGTCCAGAAGCTCCGTGAGGAGATAGAGAAAACAGGCGGCGAGATCGATAAGGCTGAACGTGAATACGACCTTAACAAGGCTGCTGAGCTCAAATACGGCAAGCTGCCACAGCTGCAAAAAGAGCTGGAGGAGCTTGAAAAGCAGGCAGAACATGATATGGAGAACGGAAGGCTTCTCCGTGACAAGGTAACTGAGGACGAGATTGCAAAGATCGTGTGCCGCTGGACGGGTATACCTGTATCAAAGCTCATGGAAGGCGAGAAGGAAAAGATACTCGGTCTGGAGGGACTGCTCCACAAGAGAGTTATCGGTCAGGACGAAGCTGTAACTAAGGTGAGCGAAGCTATCCTGCGTTCACGCGCAGGCATACAGGCTCCCGACAGACCTATCGGCTCGTTCCTCTTCCTCGGCCCTACAGGTGTTGGTAAAACCGAGCTGGCGAAGGCTCTTTCGGAGATACTATTTGACGACGAGAGAAATATTATCCGTATAGATATGAGCGAATACATGGAGAAATTTAGCGTAAGCCGTCTTATCGGAGCGCCTCCCGGATATGTCGGCTATGACGAGGGCGGTCAGCTCACAGAAGCAGTTCGCAGAAAGCCGTACTCTGTTGTGCTCTTTGATGAGATCGAAAAAGCTCATCCCGATGTGTTCAATATACTCCTGCAAGTCCTTGACGACGGACGTATAACAGATTCTCAGGGCAGAACAGTTGACTTCAAGAATACTATTATCATACTCACATCTAATCTTGGCTCACCATATATCCTTGAGGGAATCGGCGAGAACGGTGAGATAACTGCTGAGGCTCGCTCTCAGGTGGAGGGACTTCTCAAAACACAGTTCAGACCTGAATTCCTTAACCGCCTTGACGAGATAATCTTCTACAAGCCGCTGGCTAAGACAGAGATAATCAAGATCGTTGACCTTATGCTGGAAGACCTGCAAAAGCGCCTTAACGATAAGCATATCCGCATAAACGTCAGTGAAGCTGCTAAGAACTACATCGTTGACTGCGGCTATGACCCGAATTTCGGTGCAAGACCTCTGAGAAGATTTATCCAGCGCAGCGTCGAAACTCTTGCAGCAAAACGCATCATCGGAGGCAATCTTTCAGCAGGTGATGTGATCGACATAGATATTGATTCAAACGGAAAACTAATTGCTGATTGATAGCAGAACGGACTTCTTCGGAAGTCCGTTTTTCTGCGTATTTCGGAATAAAACGGGGATATTATACAAATGGTAAAAAGTTAATAATTTTGGTCTGACCGCCTCAACGGTAAATAGCCAAATTCTATGGCTGTTTTGAATAAAAAACAGGCTACAAATGGCTAAATATACGTCGATTTGTCATTTTTTTTTGATTTCCTTGACAAAATGTTATAAAGGGTATATAATTCAATTGTAAAATCTTATTTATGGAGGATATAACAATGACAAAGACCGAGTTAATCAGTGCAGTTGCCGACAAGGCTGACTTCACAAAAAAGAATGCAGAAACTGCTGTAAATGCAATTATTTCTACAATCACTGACGCTCTTGCAGGCGGTGAGAAGGTATCTATCGTAGGCTTTGGTACTTTTGAAGTTCGTGATCGTAAGGAGAAGCAGGTAATCAATCCTCAGACTAAGAAGATGATGACAGCTCCAGCTTCTAAGGCTCCTGCATTCAAGGCTGGTCAGGCACTCAAGAACGCTGTAAACAAGTAATTCTAAGGAGGATACAATCATGCCGGATAAGAAGACTGCAGAAACAAAGGCTGTTGAGACAGCTGCTCCTGTAGAGGAGAAGAAGACTGTTACAAAGAAGGCTGCTGCAAAGAAGCCAGCTGAGAAGAAGACTACAGCTGCTAAGACTACAGCTGCCAAGAAGACAGCAGAGAAGAAGGCTCCTGCTGAGAAGAAGACTACAGCTGCTAAGAAGCCTGCTGCAAAGAAGGCAACAGCTGAGGAGAGAAGAGTAGTTATTCAGTACAATGGTGCTGAAGTTGCTGGTACAGATCTCGTCGATAAGGCTAAGAATGTTGCTGGAGTAGAGTCTGCTAAAAGCGTTGTTGTTTACGTAAGACCTGAGATCAATAAGGTTTACTACGTAATTGATGATAATACATTCGGCAATTTCGATCTGTTCTAAGAATTGAGAAGCTCCGCTTTTGCGGAGCTTTTTTGTGTATACAGGCATAAGAAAAGGCTCTCCTTTCGGAGAGCCTTTAACTATATTATGTTGTTTATTAAACGATGGTTATCTTGTAGGTGATATCCAGACCATGACATAGGTTATATGAGTAATAGCTTCCTGCATCGCCTGTGATATGTACGGTATATTCGCCTGCGGGGATCTCCTGGAAAGCATCGAATGATGTTATGCGCTTTTCACCTAATGAATAAACTTTTCCGTTTTTGTCAGTGAATGTGATCTGTGTTGGAGTTGTTTCATAATGAGCAGGTATTCCGCTTTTTGAATTATAAGTATGCTCGTCATCGCCATTTATGTGAGTACCGACAAACTCAATACCGTCCAACTCAAATTTTTCACCCTGCTTGTAGACAGTCTTTGTCGGATAAGAAACAACTTCTTTGAAGTTATAAGTTGGATGTGTGAGAGGACCATTGGTTGTAGTTGTAACATAAGTTGTTTTTGTTGAGAGAGTAGTAGTTATTGTAGTTGCTATCTCTGGCTGATAATTGTTATTGTTGTTTGATATTGGTTTTGGATCAAGACCAAGGAGTATACGCTGAATTTTAAGAGCATCGTTGGTAGTAAGTCCGTTGCCGTCCATATCAGCGAGATCCATACCGATTACTGTAATATGGTGTGAATCTGTACCATTGACACCATACTTATTAGGGCTTGCAAGAGCCTGCATAATAAGAACAATGTCAGCCATATCTAAATTGCCGTCGAAGTTTGCATCTCCCGATATTTTTTTGTCTGTTGCAGTTTTGTTGATAACAATGTCATAGATGATCTCGTTATCTTCGCGAGGATAAGCCATTGATAATATGTTAGGAATGATAGTTACGATATATTTACCTGCTAAAAGTGAAGTGAATTCTGTGCCGCTGTAGGTTTTATTATTTTCATCTCTAAGCTCAACATTACTTGGTAAAAGACCATACTCGTCAACTGTGTATGTATTCTTAAAGACTCCGCCGCCGTCAGGCTCTCCGAACCAAGGTGTAGATACAGAATAACTATAGGATAATCCTTTAAGATCAAGCTCTTCACCTTCGTTATAAACTGTTTTTGTTGGGTAAGAATTTACTGATTCAAGTTTATAGGTCGGAGACATAGTAACGGTATATGTTGGATTATAGACGTTTGGCTTTGTTTCAGTAATTATTGTCTGTGGAGTTGTGCTGATTGTAGTAACGGAAGGCTTTGCGTGTATTACTACATCAAATGAATTATCGTTAAATCCGTATAAAGCTTGTGGTGAGTCAGGATTATCATTTTTGTGATAGCAGTATATATTCTCGTTGATATTGATGTAATATGTACCGGCAGGAAGAGTTTTGAATGAGTTGCTTGGATATACTTTGTTTTTTTCATCTGTAATCGTATAATACTCAGGATCGATCTTTGCGATTTCAACATCATATTCAGAAGTTCTTCTGTCAAATCTTCCCTTGTTTGAACGAACATTGTAAGAATGAGTTACATGAACAATAAAACCGTCAAAGTCAAGCTCTTCACCTTGTGTATAGTCAATTCTTGTAGGAAAGCATTCAACATCCTGTACCTGATCCACACCTGTACCTGCCGGCATCCATATCTCAGGCTCTTCTGTAGTAGTAGTTGTTGTTGGTATGCAGTGGTTTGTGTCGGGAACAGTTGTGGTTATATAGATATCATTGTCTGTACCATGATTTTCGTTTGTGATCCAAACCGGTGTGGTTACTGTGGTTGTAGTTGTAGTAGTTGTTGTGTTATAGATGTTTACAGCGGTAGTTCCAAGGGTAATTATTTCTATATCAGTGATGATATCGTCGGGAGAAAATGTGACTTTTATAACGCTGTACTTACTGAGCATATTTACGATTGAAGCAATCTTAGGGTCGTATTCGTATCCTTCACTGTTTACGAAGTAGAGCTTTTTATTGTCTGCATGGTCGAAAGCACCTGCGGCTTCACGCTCTTGATTATACGGAGTTGTTACAGTAGTTGTTTTTATTTTAGTTGTTGAAACAATAGGAGTAGTTTTGGTTATTGAAGCAGCAGGGGTGACATCGATATCTTCTATAGATGTTATAAGAGCGCTGTAACCTTCTGTGATAGTGCAGTAGATAGCTACATAGTCGCCTTCTTCCATGGAATTGATAGCTGCAAGAGCACTTGATGAGATGCTGTATTTGTTGAAAGGGTAGCGAGAGCCGTCGTCCAGACAAATGACATCTCCATCAAGACGTTCAAAATAGCCTGTTATAGTTTTCTTGTAAGGTGTATGAGCGACCGAAGTAACACATGAAGTTGTGGTGGTCGAGCCGTAAGGCGCCGTGATGGCTGTTGAGGTAAAAGGCTGTGTAGATGTCGAATTTTGGGGGACAACACTATTTATCTGATATATCTTCTTGAAAGCATTAAATTCATAATCAAAGTTGATCTCGATATTGTCGCCTTTTTTTATGTCTTCCAGTTCTTCAAATGCAGAAGAAAAATAGTATTTGCCATTTTTAGTGAATGTTATTGAGTTGTTGTCAATGGCTTTGACCGTGTCTGTAAAGTAAGCATTCTGCTTATAATGAGCGCTTGGCGGTAATGTACCTCCCATACCGCTTACTCTACAGCTTGAACAAAGAACCATTCCAAGCTGTGTCATACAAACTTCATCTTCTGTTAGTTGCTTTCCGCAACCCTCACAGGTGTATGTTTTTACATTTTCGATCTCAATGTTTTCATTGAGATCAGCTGCATGAGCAACTAAGTCATTTGCAGTTTTAATTTGAGTTGGCTGATTTACAGTTGGCAGATAGGTAACTGATAGAGCAGCAGTCAGACCAATTGATAATAGTTTTTTGAAAAGCATAATGATACCTCCTTTGTAATATTTTCATGCTTTCTATAACTTAGACGAAGCTGAAATAAAAAACTCTCACCAAAAACAGAAATTTTTTTGAAATATTTTTTTGTTTTGCATATGTAGTAATTTAAATACTCTGTACGGTATATAAATATTAATAATAGAAAAAGCGATTATTGACCAATTGTGTTGGATTAATAATGAAAATAGTATAAAAAATCATCTAAGGAGCATTATTTGTCATTGTAAATATTGTTTTATGGAGATATAATATACACAGTAAGATATATATAAAGTGTACATATAGGTGCGCTTAACGGAGGATATTAAAATTTGGAGGGATCTGCTATGAAAAATAACACGCTCAAAAAAAGAGCAGCTTCTTTGGCAGCTGCTGCAATGATGGCTGTTACCGCAGCAGGAACTGTGGGAACGACAATGAATGTATTTCTTGGCGGAACAGTTTTGTCAGCAGCCGCAGCTGAAAGCAGCGTGAAGGTGCTCAGTTCTGTCGGCTACGGTGAAGGTGTGTATGCAACATGGTCATCGGTCGCAGGAGCTTCGGGCTATAATGTTTACGTTGACGGCACAAAGATAGACTCTATGCTCATCAGACAGTACAGCGGCTATATGAGAGCTGACGCTGTGGGCATCAAGGCAGGCAGCCATACTATTAAAATAGTACCCGTTATAAACGGCAGGGAAGACAGCTCTAAGGCTGCACAGGCAACGGCTACAGCCTATGCTCATGACAGAAGCGGCTTTGCTTTTGTGAACGGCAATGCCAACGGCGCATACAATGCGGACGGAACTCTCAAGAGCAATGCCATAGTAGTATATGTTACCAACTCCAACAAGGACAGCGTGACTGCAAACATTGACGCTACAGGCAAGGGTGCAGAAACTCTCACAGGTGTTCAGAACATCATTCTTGGCTACAAGAAGGGCAAGGAATCGCGTCCGCTCGACATCAGATTCATTGGCAATATCACAGACCCCTCCGTGCTCACAAAGGGCGACCTCATGGTGGACAGTGTTAAGGCAGGCTGTACTATCGAGGGTATAGGAAATGATGCAACTCTCAACGGTTTCGGACTTGTTTTGAAAAACTGTTCCAATGTTGAGGTGAGAAATCTCGGCTTCATGAACTGCAACAGCAATGAGGGCGATGACTGCGGACTTCAGCAGAAGAATGACCATATATGGGTGCATAACTGCGACTTCTTCTATGGTGATGCAGGCACTGACGCAGATCAGGTAAAGGGCGACGGAGCTCTTGATACCAAGACCTCTACATATATTACTCATTCGTACAATCATTTCTGGGACAACGGCAAGTGCAATCTTCAGGGCATGAAGTCCGAGTCCAAAGAAAATTACATAACATACCACCATAACTGGTATGACCACTCGGATTCACGCCACCCAAGAATAAGGACCTGTTCCGTACACTGCTACAACAACTACTTTGACGGCAATGCAAAGTATGGTGTAGGTGTAACAATGGAGGCTTCGTGCTTCGTTGAGAACAACTACTTCCGTAACTGCAAGTACCCGATGCTAATCTCCATGCAGGGCTCGGACAACATTACGGGCGGTACATTCTCGGGAGAATCAGGCGGCGTGATAAAGTCCTACGGCAACTATATGACAGGTCAGAAGGCGTATACAACGTATCAGGAGAACAGCACTGATTTTGATGCGTATGAAGCGTCTTCAAGAACCGAGAAGCTCAGCGCTGACGTAAAGTGCAAGAGCGGCGGTACTTCCTACAATAACTTTGATACATCGGCTGTGATGTACAGCTATACTCCCGATAAGGCAGCGGACGTTCCTGCTATCGTTACCGCTAAGGCAGGACGTGCAGACGGCGGAGACTTCAAGTTTGCCTTCAATAATTCCGTTGACGACGAGAGCTATGCTGTAAATCAGGCACTCAAATCCGCGCTTACTTCGTACAAGGGCTCGGTAGTCGCAATCGGAAGCGGATTCAAGGAGGATAATGCTCCTGCGCCCGTATCTACAACGTCTTCTGCTCCCGTTATTGTAACAACTACTACACAGAAGCCTGTTGTTACTGACATCACAACGACTACAACAGCTCCAAAGACAACAGATAAGACCGAGCCTGTTGTGACACCTGTAACAGGTGCAAATATCATCTTCGCTTCACCAAACGGCGGCGGTGACGGAAGAACTGCGGATTCGCCGACAGATGTCATTACTGCAATAAAGTCGGTCAAGGCAGGTGGAACTATTTACCTTCTTGGCGGCACATATAAATACAGTTCTCCCATAATGATCGAGGAGAGCGATTCGGGCAGCGCAGGTGCGTACAAGACCATCGTATCTTATCCCGGCGCTAAAGTGAAATTCGACTTCTCGGGAGAGAGCGTTGACGGTGCAAACCGCGGATTCGTCCTCGACGGTTCATACTGGCACTTCTACGGCTTCGAGATAGCAAATGCAGGCGATAACGGTATGCTGCTCTCAGGCGATAACAACATCATTGAAATGATGGTATTCGACCATAATCAGGACACAGGCTTGCAGATATCGAGATATAACAGCTCCTACAACAATGTGTCCCAGTGGCCTTCAAACAACCTGATAAAGAACTGCACGTCCTATGATAACTGCGATGATGCAACAATGGAGAACGCTGACGGATTCGCTGCAAAGCTTACCTGCGGCGAAGGAAATGTTTTCGACGGCTGTATGGCTTACAATAACTCCGATGACGGCTGGGATCTCTATGCAAAGGAAGCAACAGGTCCTATAGGCAAGGTAACTATAAAGAACTGTATCGCGTTCCGCAATGGCTTCACCGATGAAGGCAAGGGCTACGGAGACTGCGACGGAAACGGCTTCAAGCTTGGCGGCGGCGGAGTTGGTACACGCCATTATGTTGAGAACTGTCTCGCCTTTGAGAATCTCAACTGCGGCTTCACAGACAATAACAACCCTAAGTTCGGCGATATGAAGAACTGCACCGCTTACAATAACGGTATCGGCGGCAAGGGCAAGGCAAACTATATGGTATACCGCTGCGATACTTCTGCAACGTTCAGCGGCATGATGTCGTATATCAATACAGGCAAGGTGTCAAAGACCAATGCGGCAGGCATTAAAGTCTCAAATGACAAGTTCGTGGGAAGTATGGCAAATTCCATTTATTACAACAGTAAGTATTACTATGCAAAGTCAAATACGACTATGACAAACGGCGCTAAGCTGGGCGATATCATTACTCCTGCCGACAGCGACTTCATCTCGCTGAGTGTACCTGCTATGGGAACAGATTTCCATACAGCTTGGAGAAACAGTGACGGCTCGCCAAAGCCTGTAGGATTTGCCGAGACAGCTTCAGGCAGCTCATACAAGAGTATCGGCTACCATATGAACGGTGGAGTTTCACAGGCTGCTACTCCCGATCCGTATGCAGCAGGAACAACTCCTGCACAAACGACAACTACCACAACTACAGCAGCAACTACTACAACGACTGCTACAGCTCCAAAGACAAACGGCGTGGCAGGTGACGCAAACGATGACGGCAGTGTAGATATGGCAGATGTGGTTCTGATAATGCAGTCTCTTGCTAACCCGAATAAGTATCAGCTCACAGAAGAAGCAAGAGTAAACGCAGACGTAAACGAACGCGGAAATGGTATAACAGTATCAGATGCGCTCTCTATCCAGAGATATCTCTTAGGTCTCGTGGCAGCTCTCCCTGAGTCGTAAGACTTGGGATCCTCTCTATATAATCATGTCAGGAAAGGAGCCAACATTTATCCATGGTTCCTTTTTTGATTATTTAAGTAAACAACTTAAATAATCACAGTTTTTTTACATATAATGAAAAGCAAAATACTTGACATAGGGCTTAAACGATAGTATAATACAATTAAAGAATTGTTGGCCACACCAACAAGAAGGAGGATATTAAACATGAATGGCAAGCTTAAAAAGAAAATTGCGCTTGCTGCTGCGGGAGTTATGGCAGCGGTACAGTGCGGTTCAACAGGGCTTTTCACTTCTGTTGCAGCAGGAGAGGACACGGCTGCTACGAAGTTCCCCTACGTGATCGAAGGCGAGAGCATGGAAGGGGCAGACCTGTGGACATCTATCTATCAGACAGAGATACCCGGATTTTCGGGAGAGGGATTTTTCTATCTGACAGCTAAACCCGCATCTTTTGAGGTAACAGTTCCCGAGGACGGTATGTATTCCATTACTGTACGCGGTGCGCAGATAATCAACGAGGGCGGCAGACAGCAGGCTGTCAAGATCAATGGCGTGAAGTATACAACACAGGCAGCATATTCCGATAAGTGGATAGATTATGATTTCGGAATGGTTCGCATGAACAAGGGCGTGAATACCATTGAATTTATCAGTGAATACGGATATATGGCGATAGACACGGTAACTGTCAGCAAGGCAGTATTCCCCGATCTTTCCAAAGCAAGCGGCACGACAGTCGATAAGGACGCAACTCCTGAGACAAAGGCACTGATGTCGTACCTCAAGAGCGTTTACGGAAAGAATATCCTTTCAGGACAGCAGGAGATATACGGCGGCGGTCACGCTGTTGAAACAACGATCAGATATGACGCAAATGCAAATAAGTGCGTGGATCAGAATGGCAATGAATACGTCATCGACGAGGAAAGCTGGGACAAGACAGAGCAGGGCGAGAAGTTCCCGTGGCACTGTACAGGTCCTGACGGACAGGTATATACCTACAGCACCCAGAACCGCAATTACACATATAACGACTATAATTACGAAGTAAGATACCTCAAGGAACTCACAGGCGAGGAGCCTGCTATCCGCGGATTCGACTTCGGAAGCTACTGCCCATGTTATGCATGGGACGACGGCGTTGCACAGCGTATGATAGACTGGGCTAAGAACAAGAACGGTATATGTACAGCTTCATGGCACGTAAATGTACCTACTACAAAGGCTTCATATACTCTCGGCGAGCCTCTTGACTTCGGTCTGACAACATACACCGAGCGTACAGATTTCGTTACTGCTAACTGCATGGTCAAGGGCACGATGGAGTATGACTATTTCCAGCTCTGCATGAAGAACCTTGCAGCCGAGCTGAAAAAACTTCAGGACGCAGGAGTTCCTGTTATATTCCGTCCTTTCCACGAGGCTGAGGGAAATCCGAGCCGTACCGATGATCCTATCGACGGTTCGGGAGCGTGGTTCTGGTGGTCTAAGGAAGGCGCAGTAGTATACAATAAGCTCTGGGCATTCTTACAGGATACTCTCACAAACGAGTACGGGCTTCACAACCTCATCTGGGAGCAGAACCTCTATGCATGGTCTGATAATTCGGCTAAGTGGTACTCAGGCGATGACAGAGTTGATATCGTAGGCTTTGATAAGTACAACTGTCAGTACAACCGCCACGACGGCAAGCAGCAGGGCGTTCCGAATGAAGATGCTGAGGCAGGCATTTTCTACACTCTCAACAAGTTTGTAAAGGGCAATAAAATGGTATCCATGCCTGAGAACGACTCTATCCCAGGACTTAGAAATATGCAGATAGAACACGCATACTGGCTGTACTTCTGTCCGTGGTACGACTCGGAGCAGGCACACTTCCTCTGCGGCAAGGAGTATCAGGATCCCGATGCGTTAAAGGCTCTCTATAACAGCGATTTCTGCATTACACTCTCAGAGCTTCCGAAGGACCTTTACAAGGGCAGTAGCGAGCCTTCAAGCTCATTAAAGGTAACTAAGTACGGTGATGCAAACTGCGATAATGGCGTTGATATGTCTGATGTAGTTCTTATCATGCAGTCTCTTGCAAATCCTAACAAGTACGGCATAAGCGGTACAGAAGATACACACATTACAGAGCAGGGACAGCTCAACGCAGACGTTGACGTAAGCATCAAGGGCGTGACATCAGGTGATGCACTCCGCATACAGGAATTCCTCCTCGGTAAAATCAAAACACTCGATCCCTCATCGAAATAATTGACAGGCAAATATAATAATAGAAGCCCGAAAGCGATCTTACGATCGGTTTCGGGCTGTTTTTTATTGTTCATCTTTATTATTTTGGGATTTTATTTTGTAAATGCATGATATTGTTATGGCTAAATACCATGGTGACCAAAGCAGATAGAGGATAATACCATCAAAGGCATCCATTGCTTTCATTTCATTCGGATCAGTGTCGTTTGAAAGATAGTAATGAAGTATCAATAAAATGATCGTATTGATGAGAAAACAAGCAGTATATACTTTGTGCGATGAAACTTTTTTGAAAATTAATTTAGCAGGAAAATATAGTAAAAACTGTATTGATAACGGCGGCATGATGATAAATATTACACCAATACTATTTTTTAGTGTTTCTGACATTTTAGCAGCACTACACTTTAAATTTTGATTTATATAGCCGCGAAAGCCTGTTTCAGGGTGCTTACGGGAATGATGTCAATATCATAATCCTTAGGGTCAATAGACGACATTGACTGCTTTGGCACGATGCATTTTGTGAAGCCCATGCGCTCTGCCTCGCGTATACGCTGAACTATATGCGATACCGAGCGTATCTCGCCGCCCAGACCTATCTCACCGAAGGCTATGAGCTGCTCGTCTATCTGCTTGTCCATGACACCAGAGTAAAGAGCCATTGCCACAGGCAGGTCGCCTGCGGGCTCGTCAAGTCTGAAACCACCGACGATATTGAGGTAAACGTCGAGTGTCCCCATGAATATGCCCAGCCTTTTTTCCAGAACAGCAATGATGATATTGAGCCTGTTAAAGTCGAATCCCGTAGCCATACGCCTCGGAGCGGCATAGCTGGTCTTAGCAGCAAGAGCCTGCACCTCTGCGAGGATAGGTCTGCTGCCTTCCATAACGCAGGCAACGCAAGTTCCCGACACGTTATGTGGACGACCTGCAAGGAGCATCTGTGAGGGATTTGACACCTCACGCAGTCCTTTGTCCAGCATCTCGAACACGCCTATCTCATTGGTCGAGCCGAAACGGTTCTTGACAGCGCGGAGTATGCGGTAGCTCTGGTGGCGTTCGCCCTCGAAGTAGAGCACCGCGTCCACGATATGTTCCATGACCTTAGGACCTGCGATAGCGCCGTCCTTGTTGACATGACCCACTATGATAATGGGTATTTCCTGATTTTTAGCCGTGTGCATGAAAAGATTGGTACACTCCCTGACTTGAGTAAGGCTTCCCGGGCTGGAGGTTATACGGCTTATGCTCATGGTCTGTATAGAGTCAATTATAGCTATATCAGGTGCACTGGAAGCTATTGTCTGAGCGATCGCCTCTGCGTCTGTAGCAGTGAGCAGGTACAGATTTTCGGTATCAACTCCCAGTCTCTGAGCACGGAGCTTTATCTGTCTCGCGGATTCTTCTCCCGAAACGTAGAGTACCGAGTGGTCTTCACCGAGAAACTGGCATATCTGTAGGAGTATTGTGCTCTTGCCGATACCAGGTTCACCGCCGAGAAGAACAAGAGAGCCTTTCACAAGACCTCCGCCGAGGACCCTGTTCAGCTCTCCGATGCCTGTATCATAGCGGACATCATTGTCAGCACCAATATCCTCAAGTTCGAGGATATTGTCCGAGAGGTCGGGGGCAGAGCTGCTGCCCGATGACGAGCGTCCAACAGTGGGAGAGCTGTCGGCGATATCCTCCTCGAAGCTGTTCCAAGCTCCGCAGGAAGGGCATTTGCCGTTCCATTTGGAGCTTTCGTATCCGCATTGATTACAGGTGTAAATATATTTTGATTTAGCCATTTTTTACCTCATTGGCAAATACTTTTTCTATAGTTTCTTTGTTGAGAGAGAATTTCCTTCCGCACCTCATAGTGCTGTCGGAAACCGTGAAATTGCTGATATCAGCACCTGCGAGAGACCAGCACTGTACTGAGCCGTAAAAATCGGCAGCATAGAATATCTTTGAGCTTATATCGAACATGATGCCGCCGTCTGCGTCACAGCTTGTTTCGAGTTCCTTTACTCCCTCCTCGTCGAGATAGAGGATTCGTGTGACGGAGTCGTTGAGCATACCTGTTGAGACAACCACTTCAGGGATACCGTTGAGGTCAAGGTCAACGAGCTCAAATGCAGCTTCAATAAAGTCATTTGTTTCCATTACTGCCTCTACGCGCTCTTTAAAGAGCTGCTTCTGCTGGTCGGTGAGCACCTGATCCCATGTTTCGCTGTAATGGACTGCGTAGTCTATAGCTCCGTCGCCGAAGGAATACTTCCTGCCTGTTTTGAATGAATCCGCATCTCTGTAGGGCTGGAGTATTTCCTCGAATTTGACCAGAGTAACATTTTCGTTATTTACTTCATACTGTATGGTGACTCCTGCGGAGGCGCTGTTCGCATTGGTGTAAAAGCTTACAGCGGAATTGAAGGTGCCTTCCTCGTATACAAGGTATTCGCCTATGTTGAAGCCGTCACCCTCGTATGAGTAGCCGATAGCGTTCATTGACGGGATAAAATCGAATGTGCCGTAAGAACCCGTGATGCCGATCTGATCCAGACCGCCGTTGAACAGCCTGTATATCTCGCACTGAGCGGATACATCATCAGACGGGGAAATGATGAGTTCGGGGATATCATCACCTGTAAGGTCGATGATATCGAATCTTGATGTATCTTTGAAGCTCTCTGAGCTTTTGAATTCCTTGAGCTTTTTCTCGTAAGCTTCCTGCCAGTCAAGCTTTATGTCCTGAGGAGCTGCTTTGGTATCGAGCAGACTGACTTCCACAGGCTCAGCTTTCTGTGTTTTTTCGCAGCCTGCAAAAGAGGAGCATACTGCTGCAAAAAGGATAATTGATATTGCTTTCTTTAATATCACTTTGATTGCCTCCTGAAAATGTATACAATAATTGTACCACTTTTGACGAACTCTGTCAATTAATATATTATTACAAGTTTTATGCAAATAAGACTGAAAAATATACACATTTCAAAGGCTTCGGCGATCGTGGATCATATTTTCAGTTCCCAGTAGTATTTCCTGTTTGCAGCCGGAAAATCCGAGAGTACGCCGTGTTCGGGGTCGTAGAATGTGCCTTCGCAGAACAGTGACCAGTGCCAGCAGCGCGGAGTTTCGAGACTGAGCAGACAGAGCGGCGGAAGCTCCTCTCTGCTTGTTGCCTGTATACGGGTATCCGATATAAATACTCCGTGTTCGCGGAATGTGCGCTTCATTTCTTTAAGGTCTGTTTCGCGGTCATTGCCGAGAAAACTGCATATATACTCGGGAGTTTTGCCCAGCACCATAGCGAGCACAGCCTGTCCGCACTGGAGGTCGGTAGGCTCGTGGATATATTCGATATTCATTGTATCACCTCATAAATATTTTACCATATTTAAGAAATGGTGTAAAGATGCTTTTTATGGTAAAAAATCCACCTATAAGTTAGAAATAGGGGTTGTATTTGGGCAGATTCTACGCTATAATACCAGTATAGGGGATAAAACATCAAACAAGCAGACGGATAATATATATAATTTGCACATAAAGTGCCTGCCCGTTTGCTTTATAAAGGAGGAATACTAATGAGGGATAACTTGATCAAACGAACAGTGGGTATGGCAGCAGCTTTAAGTGTCGTTTTGCAGCCGTCTGTACGACCGGCACCGAGTCGTTTTGCCGCAGATGCAGCCTTTAATTACTCCAATGCGGACGTTGCAAATCAGGGCAGTGCTGATGGAAAAGCCGTAATAAAAGGCACAAATGCTTCTGTAATCTATGACAGTTCGCTAAAGTCGAATGTGCTTGACCTGCATGGTGACAGCTTCGGCAGCGGCTGGCTTCAACTGCCTTCTGATATGTTTGGCAAAGAATGTGACAATGGTTTCAGTTTTTCATTTAAGTTCAGACTTGACAGCGATGCAGAAAATTACACGCGATTATTCCAGTTTTCACCTGTACCTTTTGGGGCAGGAGCGGCTCCGAGCTATTCCTCGCCTGATATATCCCTGGATCTGAAGGATAAAAAGGCTTACAGAACAAGTATATTTGTAGGCAAGGGGACAACTACGGAAAATGACGACAAGCACAGGGCTATATTCGACCTGAATACAGCTCCCGACAGCGGAAAGTGGCATGAATTCACAGCCGTTTATTCATCGGTCGGAGTTCGGTTCTATATGGATAAGCAGCTCCTCTCAACGGGCGATGCGGATACGCTTTCAGATACCATGAAAAGCCTGTTCGGTGAAGGTGTACTACCGTCGTATGTATATAATTCCATAGGTCATTCGGTATACTCCGACAATGACGTAAGAGCTTGTATAGACGACGTGATGATGTACGGGTATGCACTCAGTGCATCTCAGGTGACTGAGCTTCCCGATGATGCACTTTACCGCTATACTTTCGAGCCCGATACCGTTACCGAGGGCGAGGCTGTCCCCGAGGAGGAGAACAGTACGGCGCATGACGGTACTCTGCTTACGAGTATTCCCGAGTATGAAACAGTTTCTCCCGACGGCACTCTTATCACAAAGTTCTGGAAGGACGCTCGCGGAAGTTATTACTATTCAGTACATAAGCTGAGCAGCGGTACTCTGAGTATGGTGATACAGCCTTCAAAGCTGGGACTTGTTACCACTACGGAAGACCTGTCGTCAGGCTTTTCGCAGACAGCTCCTGCGGCTGTCACAGTGGAGCATGACGAGACCTACAGTATGCCATACGGCAAGCACAGCAAGATACGGGACAACTACAAGGAGATATCGTTCCCACTTAAAAAGGGCAATTCTACGCTTACAGTCTATTTCCGTGTGTATGACGACGGTATGGGCTTCAGATACGCCCTCGACCACGGCGCTTCCATAAAAGAGGAGATCAGTCAGGTGATGTTCCCTGCAAAGAGCAAGTTCTGGGGCAACTGGCCCAATGCTACATACGAATGGGACATGGTGGAGCTGCCCAAAGACAGGGCAAACGAGACCAATGCTACCTATTCATGCCCGTATACAGGAGTTATCAATGATAAATTCTGGGTAACTGTTACAGAAGCGGGAGTTTTCAACGAGGATACTCCCTACTGTGCAGGTTCTCTCCAGTTCGTGGGCGATTACCACAGTCTGCGCTTTAAGGGTGGTGTGAAGGTAAGCTCTATCAAAATGAACAGCGCCTTCCATACTCCGTGGCGAGCTGTAGTTATCGGCGATTCCCTCGACCGAATGTCCTCCAGCGACCTTATACTCAACCTCAATCCACCTTCAGTCATTGAGGATACCAGCTGGATAAAGCCAGGCAAGACTGCATGGTCATGGTGGAGCAGCGGCGGCGATTCGCCTGTTGAGTACCATACCCAGAAGGACTACATCGACTTTGCGGCTGACAACGGCTGGGACTTCGTATGTCTCGACTTCGGCTGGGCGCTCTGGGATGACAGTGCCGCAAATGTCAAGGAGCTTTGCGACTATGCGTCCGCAAAGGGCGTTGGCATTTACCTCTGGTACGGCGTAAACAATAAGGGACACTCAGGCTACAAGGACAGCAAGGGAAACCCTGCATATCCCTATTATTCACTGCTTGACGAGGCTACTATAGTCCGAGAATTCGAGCGCATAAGAGGTCTCGGAGTAAGCGGCGTCAAGGTCGATTATTACGAAAGTGATACTCAGGAGACCATGAAGCAGATGAATCTATGTGCGAAGATAGCAGCAGAAAATCACCTCATGGTGCTTTTCCACGGCTGTACTATCCCACGCGGCGAGAGCAGAACCTACCCGAATATCGTTTCCTTTGAAGCTATAAACGGAAGCGAGTACTATAAGTGGTTTGAAGCTCCCGCGCTTGCAAACAGAGTATCCTATACATTCACAAGAAATGTTGTGGGTTCGGCAGACTTTACTCCTACAGGCATACCGATATACGGCATAAAGGCAACAGCAGGCTTTGCTATTGCGGACGTTGTTACTATAGAATCCGGTATACAGCATTTTGCACACTCGGTATATACTTATCAGGGCAACAAGGCTCTGCCTTTCCTCAATGACGTTCCCGTAGCATGGGACGATATGAAGGTACTTGACGGTTATCCTATGCAGTTCAATGTTACCGCAAGAAGAAGCGGAAGCAGCTGGTATGTGGGAGCTTCGACAATAAGCGCCAGAACAGTGAACATCAGGCTTTCGGACATTATCAGTGACGACGGAACATATACCGCTTATATCTTCGGCGACAACAAGAACGGCAGCGAGATAGAGGTAACAGTTCTTGATGATCTTACAAAGGACAGCATTATCAAGCGCGATCTCCTTGCAAACGGCGGTTTTGCCATGAAGATAACCAAGGGCGGCATGAAGCTCACAACTCCTTACAGCAATTACAAGTTCTACGAAGCTGAGAATGCGAAGCTTTCGGGACAGGCAAAAGTAACATCGGGCAAGGAAGGCAAGTACAGCTCGGGAAATGCCTATGTAGGCTATGTTGGCGGAAACTCAAATAACTATGTAACATTTGAGAATGTCAATGTTGAAAAAGCAGGTGAGTACACTCTGCGCATATACTATGTATCGGGCGAGAGAAGAAGTCTCAGCGTGGACGTGAACGGCGTAAATGCAGGCAGACTTGACGGTCTTTACGCTAACAAGAACGACTGGTCGGGTATTGCGGCTGCTGATACAAAGGTGAGCCTGAAGGCAGGAAATAATACCGTAAAGCTTTACAACAACAGCGGCTATGGTCCGTCTATTGACAGAATAGCTGTTGTTATCCCGAATGAAGATGTTATCGGCGATGTAAATCTTGACGGAAAGTTCAATGTTGCCGATCTTCTGCTCATGCAGAAATATCTGCTCGGTGCAGAGAGCTTCAACAAGAAGCAGGCTGAAATGGCTGATATCAATAACGACGGAAATATCGACGTATTCGATCTCATACGTTTCCGCAAGGCGATAATCTCAGAATAACACAAGAAAGCTCCCGATGATTCGGGAGCTTTTTCCTTTATATTTACTGTTTTTCGGAAGGTTCTATGTGGACTGCTATTGCATTATACAGGTCGGGGTGAGACCTCTTGATACGTACAGGTTTCATATTTTTGTCCGTGAAGCAGTGTCTTGAAGTACCTTCAGCACATATATCCCCATTTGTGTTTGTGACCTTGTATGAAAGATTAAGTGTTGCGCCGTTGAATTTTTCGCCTCTGATCTCAACGTGGAACGTCTCATTGAAAGCAAGCGGATGCTTGTATTTGCAGTCCAGTTCAAGTGTAGGCATATAAAGTCCCATTCCCTCGATTACATCGAATGGCATACCTGCTTTGTCCAAATAATAGATACGCGCTTCTTCAAAAACTCTGATATAGTTGGAGTGATGCATTACTCCCATCTGGTCGGTCTCGTAATAGTAGACCTTTCTTTCATATGGTGTGATCTTGCTCAAAAAAATCTTCCTTTCCGCTTGAAAATGTGATATAATATACTTGCATAGCAAGATATTAGCTTTGGAGGTAAGATATGAAGCTGAAAAAATTGTTAGGTAATGCGCTGAGTTCAAATGCTGCGTTTGTCATACTTTTGTTATTGCAGATATTATTTCTTACAATGGCTGTATTCAGCCTTGGAGAGCGTTTTGTATTTGTGTACTTTGCGCTCATCGTGCTTGACATAGTTCTTATAGTGTATATCACAAATAAGAATGAGCCTATATCCTATCGTGTCGCATGGATAATAATCATAAGTATCTTTCCCATACTTGGCGGTGTGTCATATCTGTTCCTCAAAATGACGCAGCAGTTCCCGAAATCTCTCGATATACGAAATCAGGAGCGCACAAAGGAGCTGCTTTTGCAGGACAGTTCAGTCATGGCTGAGCTGGGTAGAAAATGTCCCGATTCTCTGAATCTTGCCAGATATGTGAACGATTACGGACTGTATCCTGTTTACAGAAGCTGCTATGCGGAGTATTTTCCCATTGGCGAAGAACAGTTTGAGAGACTGCTTTCCGAGATCGAAAAAGCCGAGAAATTTGTGTTCCTCGAATTTTTCATCATTACCGATGGGTATATGTTCGGCAAAATATCGGAGCTTCTTATAAGGAAGGCAAAGTCGGGCGTTGACGTGCGGCTCATGTATGACGGCATCGGCACAGGTATGCTCAACTCGGTCAAGCCGTTCAGAAATCTTGAAAAGAACGGTGTGAAATGCAAGGTGTTCAATCCGTTCAGACCCATGATATCTTCCGTTCAGAATAACCGTGACCACCGCAAGATAGTCATTATCGACGGTCATACCGCTTTCAACGGCGGAACGAATCTTGCGGACGAATATATAAACCGCAAGGAACGTTTCGGGCACTGGAAGGACACGGCTGTCATGATAAGCGGTCAGGCTGTCTGGAACTATACCGTGATGTTTTTGCAGCTTTGGGAAAACACGGATATCAGCGAAGTGCTGAGGTTTCAGCCTGTGATACCGCGTTCGATGCAGATAGTGGCACCGAACGGCTTTATACAGCCTTTTTCGGATTCTCCCCTTGATGAAGAGCCTGTGGGCAAACGTGTCTACCTTGAGCTTATAAACAATGCCAGAGAATACGTATGTATAACCACGCCCTATCTGATACTTGACGAAGAAATGATAAATGCATTGGGATTTGCTGCCAAAAAAGGAGTAGATGTAAGGATAATCACACCGCATATCCCCGATAAATGGTATGTTCACATGATCGCATGGAACAATTACGCTATACTCTCTTCAATGGGAGTAAGGATATACGAGTACACTCCGGGCTTTATCCATGCCAAGACCTGTGTTGCCGACGGCAGGACTGCTGTTGTGGGAACGATCAATTTCGATTACAGAAGCTTTTATCTTCATTTTGAGTGCGGTACCGTACTTTACGAATGTCCTGTCATCAGTGATATCATCAAGGACTTCGAGAAAACAGCTGCGGTATCTCATCTTGTTACTGTTGAGGAGTGCAATGAACGTTCACTGACAAAAAAGATAGCAGGAGCGATACTGAATATGTTCGCGCCGCTTCTCTGAATACTGAAAATAATAAAGCGGGCTTGTCCGAATGTATGATATACTTGTAAAAAAGTATACTATTACAGATAAGTCCGCTGTTTTATATCCATATTCATTTTGTATTCCCCCGTAAAAACATATCCGCAGTGAAAATGACCACCGTACATTTATTATATCATAATAGTAAATATTTTGCAAGAGGGTTATATAATTTTTGTATAACTCAAAAAAATCAGCCGACAAAAAGCTGTCGGCTGATATATGAGAGGAATTTTATTGATATACTTATTCTGTGATCTCTTCAACTCTTACGTTGGAGATGTAAACAGTTGCTGTTGAGCCTCTGTGACCCATGTTGAATTCAAGTCGTCCGTTGTTGTCGTCCTTATCCTTCATCTCAAACTCATAGGTGAAGGAATGTTTTTCCGGAGTGAGGGTGAGTTTAGTGTCCTGTAAGTAGCGTATCCAACCTGCTGAAGGAGCTGATACACAAACGATTATCTCGCGCTCCTCATCTGAATATGCATCAAATGAAACGCGGTACTTTTTGCCCTTTATCATTGGCAGATCAGGCTGTACGAGCTGTACGGAATAATCCACGGTGCCTTCATTTTCGGAGGTGATAACGATCATGTTATCCTTGATCTCGGCATAGCCTTCACCGTCGTTGAAAAGCAGGAACTTCCAGTTAACGTCATCGGTCAGGTCTTCTGCTTCGGAGAAGTCGCCGTTGAAGATGAAGTTGCCGTCTTCGAGAGCCTGACGGTACTGCTTTTCGGGTTTCTTTACATTTGTGTCATATTCGGGCTTCTGATAAATTCTTACATAGTCTATCTCGAATTCAGCCTTGTCGAAGTCTGTGGAAGCATCGGGATCTTTCGGCCAATCGCCGCCGACTGCAAGGTTCATCTGAACGAAGAACGGCTGATCGAACGGAGCAGGGTAGGGCTTTTCGTCCTCGCCCTGAACAGCTGTGAACCAGTCATTTGCGGTATGGTAGAGGTTTCCGTCGATGTACCAGCGGATCTCGCCCGGTTCCCACTCAACGGAATACTCATGGAAGCTGTCGGCGTAAGAGGAATTAGTCAGTGCCCATGTTCCCTGAGTTTCGGCGTGAGGTTCGCCGTAGTGCAGAGTGCCGTAAGCGGTCTTAACGTCGTTGCCGAGGACCTCCATAATATCTATTTCACCGCACTTAGGCCATTCGCCGTAGTGTTCCTGTACCTGCGGCATCATCCAGATAGCCGGCCAGAGTCCCTTGCCTTCGGGGACTTTAGCGCTTGCAACGATCTTGCCGTATGTGAAATCGGTCTTATTCTGACCTGTTACTTTGCCTGATGTGTAGTAATCTTTGCCGTTCTTTTCGGACTTGACAGCCTTGATGACAAGTTTTCCGTCGCGGAGAAATACATTATCGGTAGAAGTTGTGTACTCCTGTAATTCATTGTTTGTCCAGCCCGGCTCATGGGGTTCGTAGTTCCATTTTGATTCATCAAGAACGCCGCCTGTGAATTCGTCGCTCCAGAGAAGCTCATAGCCGTCAAGCTGAGGTGTTACAACAGGAGCTTCGGTAGCAGGCTGGTTAGTGGCTTCCTGAGTTGCAGCAGGTTTTGTGTCGGTATCATCTTTATTTTTGTCTGAGCAGCTTACCGAACAGATCAGCATTGAGAGAGCTGCCGCAAGTGATAACAGTTGTTTTTTGTTCATAGCTATTTCCTCCTGATAGTATGGGGGTATGTGCCCTTATGACATTATTATAACTTTTTATGCAGATTTTTGATATCAATATTAGGGGATTTATAGCAAATTGATGACATAACAAAGCCGCACTCAGTACTAACCGTAAAGAGTGCGGCTGTATAAATATTTCAGCAGTATCCGTGATCGCAAATGATCCAGCCTGTGTCGCCTTTTGTGCGGCAGAGTATCCATTTGAAGTCGCTGTACATACTGTTATGTGCCCATGAGTCGTTGTCGGTGTAGAATACAGGCAGCGGATTTACGAAAAAGTCAGAGGAAAGCACCATGAATTCGAGGTCTTTTGCATATCCTTCATCGCTGCGTGATCTTGATTCCTGCTGCGATTCGGTATCGCCTGCATAGCGCAGTTCACGCAGGTCACAGCATTCAAAATATGGGAAATACTCTTTTACGCACTCCGCGGCATCATTGTAGTCCTGAACGCTGAACATTTCCGATACAGCAGGCTTTACAACGGTGTTTCCGACAGTTCCTGCGGGCAGACCCCGTTCCATATGTCTGATGTACATTGATGAAATAACTGCGGCTGATATTGAGAGTATTCCTGTGACTGATAAAATGATATGATGTTTCTTCATGGTCTGCTCCTTTCTGTGCGGTCATCTTATATAACACATATTACCATTTTGATGTGACATATGTGTGACTTTAAAATGACAAAAGTGTCATTTTTCCGAAGGAGCTTTCTTAGAGAGCATAACGTTCGTGAGAATACCCAGGATAAGGGCAGCTGCTACCTCAGTTATGGTGACTGAGCTGAAGCTTATGCTCAGACCGCCTATACCTGCGATGAGGATAACAGAAGCGGTAAAGAGATTGCGGTTGTCGTCGAGATCGACTTCCTTGAGCATCTTTAGTCCCGAGACAGCAATGAAGCCGTAAAGTGCGATACATACTCCGCCCATGACGCAGGCAGGTATCGAATCAATGAATGCAACGAATGGCGTGAAGAAAGAGGAGAGTATACAGCCTATTGCAGCAGCAATGATAGTGACTATTGATGCGTTCTTTGTTATTGCAACACAGCCAACGGATTCTCCGTATGTGGTATTCGGGCAGCCGCCGAAAAATGCTCCTGCGATAGAGCCGATACCGTCGCCCATGAGTGTAGCGGAAAGTCCCGGGTCTGTGAGAAGGTCACGCTCGATGACTGAGCTGAGGTTCTTGTGGTCTGCAACGTGTTCTGCGAAGCATACCAGTGCTACAGGGACATATGCAACGATTATCATAAGAAGATACGAAGCAGTCAGCTCGCCTGTGCCCTTTATGGCTTTAAGGAAAACAAGATCGGGAACGCTTATAAAGGTCTTCAGAGAAACTCCGCCGTCGAACATATAGCTCTCAAATACGGAAAAATCAATTATCTTCAGGCTGTCTATACCTGCTGCATTGCCTATGAGCGTCATTATCGAAGCACAGCCGTAGCCTGCGATTATGCCGATAACGAATGGGAGCAGCTTCATCATTTTTTTGCCGTATGTTGAGCAGAGCATTACAACTGCGAGAGTCACAAGACCGCATATCATAGCGGCGTATGGTGACGCTGCCATAACGGATTCACCTGCGGAGTTGATCGTCTTAACGTCGCCTGTCTGAAAGTCTCCGACTGCATTGCCTGCAAGTGAAAGACCGATTATTGCTACAGTTGGTCCTATTACCACAGGAGGCATGAGCTTGTTGAGCCAGCCTACTCCCACTTTTTTTACGATCGCTGCGATAAGGACGTAGATAAGTCCTGCTGCAAATGCTCCTATGATAAGACCGAGCATTCCCAGCTCCATAGACACGCCTCCTGCAAAAGCTGCGCTCATTGAGCCGATGAAAGCAAAGGAAGAACCAAGAAATACAGGGCTTTTCCTGCGGGTGAACATGATATACACGAGAGTGCCCACGCCTGCGCCGAACATTGCTGCTGCGGAGGACATACCGTTGCCGATGATAACCGGAACAGCTATGGTCGCAGCGAGGATCGCAAGCATCTGCTGGAGCGCGAATATCACCAGCTGTCCGCCTTTTGGTCTGTCTTGAACGTCAAAGATAAGTTTCATTGTTTTACCTCCTGAAAAAATGTGGAAAAATGCATATTATTGATATTATATCATAGTAAAAGCGGTTTTTCAATAAAAAATCAGCGTGTTGCCATATGTAAAAAAGATAGGGAGATATGTATTTTTATGTTGCATATAGGTAATATTTTGAAAAGGGTATTGACAAATGTTATATCATGCTGTATAATGTCATCATGACCTTATCAAGAGCGGCTGAGGTAACAGGACCTTTGAAGCCGCAGCAACCCGACCGAAATGTGTCGAAGGTGCTAATTCCTGCGGTTTATCCGAAAGATGAGGGTGGTTATGTTACCAAAGCTTCTCGGATATGAGGAGCTTTTATTTATTTTCAGGAGGTATTTTTAATGAGCAAATGTTTTTTTACATCAGAATCAGTAACAGAAGGACATCCGGATAAGATCTGTGATCAGATCTCAGATGCAGTACTTGACGCAATACTCGAACAGGACAAGCTCGGTCGTGTTGCCTGCGAAACCTGCGTTACAACAGGTATGGTGCTTTGTATGGGCGAGATCACTACTTCAGCTGATATAGACATTCCAAAGATAGCTCGTCAGGTAGTTATCGACATCGGTTACGACAGAGCCAAGTACGGCTTTGACGGACACACTTGCGCTGTTCTTACATCAATAGACGAGCAGTCTCCTGATATCGCAATGGGTGTAAATGAAGCATTTGAGTACAGAGAAGAAAACGGCGAGTCTGACGGGCTCTCAAACGGTGCAGGAGATCAGGGTATCATGTTCGGTTATGCCTGCAACGAGACTCCTGAGCTCATGCCTCTTCCGATCTCACTTGCACACAAGCTCTCACTGAAGCTTACAGAGGTGCGCAAGGACGGCACTCTCCGTTATCTCCGTCCTGACGGAAAGTCACAGGTAACTATCGAGTATGATGACGGCAAGCCTGTAAGAGTTGACGCTGTTGTTGTTTCCTCACAGCACTCTGCTGATATCTCACTTGAGCAGCTCCGCAAGGACATCGAGGAGTACGTTATCAAGGCAGTTATCCCTGCTGAGCTCATGGACGGGAATACAAAGATTTTCATTAATCCTACAGGACGCTTCGTTGTAGGCGGACCTCAGGGCGACAGCGGTCTTACAGGTCGTAAGATCATTGTTGATACATACGGCGGATACTCACGTCACGGCGGCGGAGCTTTCAGCGGCAAGGATCCGACGAAGGTTGACAGAAGTGCTGCTTATGCTGCTCGTTACATCGCAAAGAACATCGTTGCAGCAGGTCTTGCTGACAAGTGCGAGGTACAGCTTTCTTACGCGATCGGTGTAGCTAAGCCGATTTCTATCCTTGTTGATACATTCGGCACAGGCAAGGTATCTGAGGATAAGCTCTCAGAGGCTGTATCAAAGGTATTCGATCTTCGTCCTACAGCTATTATCGAGATGCTCAATCTCAGAAAGCCTCAGTACAGACAGCTTGCAGCTTACGGTCATATGGGCCGTGAGGAGCTGGGTGTTGCGTGGGAGAAGACTGACAGAGTTGAAGCTCTCAAGGCAGCTGTATTATAATGGCTGATAAAAGGGATTATTGCGAGTTAAGATTCACGAATGCGATCATGATCGATATCTTTGGAAGATATGCTACCAACTCGGAAATGGCTGAGATAGTGGATAAAGACGGCTCTGTAAAGATCAATTTCAGAATGTCGGAGGGACCTCTCGAACTTCCTGATAACTGTGAACAGGTGCTTAGTCTCATGTATGCGCTTTTTGAGTGCAATCCGCATATGACTATAGGCCGTATTTATACGGAAAATCAGCAGGCTATACTCCGCGAAACTGTTTACAGGATCTCAAGCGTCCTTGACAGCTTCAGCGACGTGGAACTGATACTGCATTCGTTCAGTTCTGACAGCGGTGAGCCTTCAAAAGTGACCGAAACATTGAAAAAGGTCGTTATGAAAAGAGAAACTAAAACAGTAAGTATTACCGAATGATTAAAAAAGCCCGCAAGTGATGGTATGTTATCACTTTCGGGCTTTTTATGTTTGTATATCAGAATATAGTGTATCCGTCAGGAAGCATCTGCGAAAATTCAGGAAGGAGTCCGCTCTCACGCAGCGAAATGGCATCATTGCTGCCGACTATGATATGGTCGGCAAGGACAGCTCCGAGCTTTGAAAATTCTTCGATGATGTTCTTCGTGAACAGCAGGTCGCTGTCACTGGGGTCAGATGAGCCAAATGTGTGATTATGCGCTATAAAGAATACAGTGCAGGAGCTTTTAATGACGAGCTCTGCGATGCTTCGATAAGATGCGGCAGCACGGTCAGCAGAGCCGAATGCAATGGATACGGTCTTTTCAATGCGGAAACGCTTGTTGACAGCTGTCATTATAAGTTGTTCGCTGGCTGCGCCGATAAAGTAGCTGGAAAAGTATTCCTTAGCGGCACTTGCTGAATTAAGGGTATGTATCCTGAAGCGCTCCATGTATAAAGTGCGGCTTACTGTGGGGATAAGTCTTAGCAGCACCGCCGCCTGTTGATTAATTCCTGTTTCCTTCATAAGCAGCTGCGGATCTGCGTCTGCGAGGGCGTTTACAGAGCCATAAACACTGAGCAGTTCCTCTGCAAGTGATTCGCAGTCCTTACAGCCTGAGTATGACAGCAGTAGCTCAAGGCGTTCCTGCTCGGTGAGCGCGGAAAGACCGAGCTCTGAATATTTTTCACGAAGCTGCTTTGAACGCAGCTTTTTATTTTCATCAGTCATATTTTTCAAAAAGCAAATGCGCCTTTTTCGCGCATAGAGAAGCAATTTCCGCTGCCGAAGATGATACAGTCCGAAAAGCCGATACCGATAGCCGAAAGCAGCTTTGCGAGAGTGTGTGCCAGCAGGTAGTCGTTATCGTCCGGTAGCGGTATGCCGTTTCCGTGATTTATGCCTGCGCAGACCTTAGAAGCACTGCTCCTTAAAAGCATGGAGGCAAGCTCCTTTTGTGATATGATGCCATTACAGATATCGGCAGCAGGAAGCGTCACTGTGTCTGCGAGTTCGGATCGCGGACCGAGACAGAGCAGAATACATAGCTTTGCATCAGAGCCGCAGAACTTTTGCGAGAGAAAATCGTAAAGCTGCTCCTGTGTCGAAAGCGTGTCGAAGTTGTTGACGCGGCGGAGGTAATCCAGTCCGAAGTCATGCATCATTTTTAGAAAAAGGGCACCGCCGCTGCCCACTCCTTTAACATCACGCAGTTCATCGCGTTCGGCTGTGAGGACTTTGCTGAGCGAGCCGAATCTGTCGACAAGAGCGTGGGAGATGTTGTTAGTATTAACGACAGGACGGGGATAGAAAAGCATAAGTTCCAGCAGTTCATGTTCGTAAAGACGGTCGAACTCGGAATTCAGAAAACGCTGTCTGAAACGTTCTCTGTGACCTGCATGAGGGTTTTTGCCGTTCATGTTGACAGCCTCCTTTCCATCTTTGCCGTTGTTTCGCTGCCAAGCTGTAGTTACGGACGTTTGGGCTTATTCAGCTCTTTAACATTTGTCCTTCCAAGTATATAATCTACCGAAACTCCGTAAAAGTCGGCAAGTATCAGCAGATGTTCAACGGGTATGGTCTGAAATCCGCGTTCATAGCGAGAGTATACGGTCTGACTTGTGTGCAGCAGTTCTGCAATTTGCGATTGGTTCATATCTTTGTCTTCGTGCAGATCTGGCGCTCCCTGCAAAACTTGCAGGGCTTTTTTATTATCATGAGTGCCATATCAGAGAAAAAATCAAGCGGGAAGTTTTGGGAAAGGTTTTTCCTCAATATCTCGCGTAAAAACTTCTGTATAAGTATAGCGCTTATGGAACAGGGGGGTTATTTATCGCTGTTATTCAGTATTTCGATCCTTTCAAGTATCCTGCCCTTTTTTGTAGCGTCAAGCTTACGGAAGCTGTTTATCAGATTTGTTTCCATTTCGGTAAGCGTTGATTTGGTAAGTCCTCTTTTTTCATCAGTGATACCTGCGATATAGTCAAGTGAAACGTTGTAGAGCTTTGCTACGTTTATTGCGATATGAAAAGGCAATTCGCTTTCTCCGCACTCATATCGTCTGTACTGTGTCAGATGAAGGAATAGCTTTTCCGCAGCCTGCTTCTGAGTCAGATCAGCGTCCTCTCGCAGGTCACGAACTCGTCTGTAATTCATTGAATCAACTCCCGGATATGTGTTATTATCATTTTATCGTATAGCACAATATTGTGTTGACTTTCTTGAAAATATGTGTTATTATATAAAATTGAAAACACGATACAGTGTCATATGCGAAAGTGCAGTGAGTTATTAAGTCAAACTCTGTTTTATAAAATAACAATTAAACTTGATTGAAAAACATTGCCTGCCTCAGACAGACGATGCTTTTTATCCACTCGGACTTTTTTATATGTAGAATTGTTGTTAAAATAGCACAAAAATCTGCAAAGAAAAGTCAAAACTGCATATGCAAAATATTGACTTATGAAATATTCGGTGATATAATTAAAATAGAGAAATTGTACATATTTTGTACGGAATTGGAGGAATTTTATGAAAGCAAAAAAAATGCTCAGCGGACTTGCTTCGCTGGCACTTTCCCTCTCTGCTTTTACAGGACTCGGTGCTGCTGAGCAGATAAGACCTGCTGAGGTCAAGGCTGCAACTGCAAACTGGAAGTTCGACTTCGGCGGAAGCGGTGCTGCAAGCGGATATACAGGCGTGTCCGCATCAGACGGCTATAATTCGGGAAGGGGCTACGGATTTGCACAGACATGGAACGTGTCCAACGTTTCCGCAGGAGGCAGCGGAGTACTTGCGGACGCGGTAAAGTTCAACGACTACGGCTCTGGCAACACCTTTAACGTTGACCTGCCGAAGGGACTTTACGAGGTAAAAGTAACTGTGGGCAATGCTCCGCGTACTACTATCAAGCTTGAGGGTATGGTTCAGATGATGAACCTTACAGGGCGTGGAGCAACTGAGACGGTTAAGCTCCCTGTTACCGACGGACAGCTCAATATTCAGGCTGTCGAGGGCATGAGCAAGCGCGAGCAGTCCATTTCCGCTGTGGAGATCAGACAGATCAACGACACGGGAACTATGCCGCCTATGGTATGGATATGCGGCGATTCTACCGTTGCGAATTACTACAACTGCGCAGATACTTCTCAGCATGGCTGGGGACAGTTCTTCCAGTCACAGCTCCCTGCGGGTTCTTATGAAGTCCGCAATATGGCGACAAGCGGTCAGTATGCAAAGGGCTTCGTGAACGGCGGTCAGTTCGCTCCTATCGAGACCTACGGCAAATCGGGAGACTATTACATTATATCCATTGGTATAAATGATTCAAACTATTCCAACGAGACCGAGTACTACAATACCGTTACCGATATGGTAAAACGTGCCAAGGCTAAGGGAATGGAGGTAATACTCGTTAAGCAGCAGGGAAGACGCGGCGATCTCAACCGCAGCCCGAAACTTTCAGGACGCTGGTACGGTGGGTCTCTCGACAAGATAGGCAGTGAGCAGAATGTCAAGGTGGTAGACCTGTTCACGAAGTGGCAGGATTTCGGCCTTTCAATTGGCTACGACGGAATGGCTTCGTATTATGCTATACAGGCTAACGGCAGCAATGACGATCTCCACCAGAGCAAAAAAGGCGCTCAGAAAATTGCCGAGATCATGCAGCAGGAGCTTCAGCTCGGCGTAAGAGCTGCTATTCACCCCGAGGAAAATGTATCCTATATGTTCAAAAACGTCAACAGCGGTCTTTATATGGAAGTTGCTGACGGTAACATAACAAGCGGCGCTAATGTTCAGCAGTGGGGAGCTTCTTCTTCACAGCTGCATAATACATGGAAGTGCGTACAGGCTACAGGCGATTATTTCTACATCAAGCCTGTTGAGTCTGAGCTATGTCTATATGTTGACAAAGGCAGTAAGGATAACGGAGCTAATATAGTAGTTGCAGACAAGAACGGCTACAGTGACCAGTTCTTCAAATTCCAGGATAACGGCGACGGCACTGTGACTATCCTCACAAGAGCTTCACGCGATGCAAGAGCTGTCGAGGTCGCAAGTGCGTACAAAAACAGCGGCGCTAATATCCAGCAGTGGGAAGTAAACGGTCATGCCTGCCAGAAGTGGGAAATGATAGAGGTAGATGATATTGTTGTTACAGTTCCGCAAACTACGACTGCAACGACCACGACTACAACCACAACTACTGTCACCACGACAACTTCTTCCGCAGTAACATCAGCTCCTGTTGAAACCTATCCGTTTGATTTTGAGATCTTCTACGGTGATGCAAACTGTGACAGTAAAGTTGATATGTCGGATATCGTACTTATCATGCAGGCTCTTGCAAATCCAAACAAATACGGCCTTACAGGTTCAGACGAACACCATATCACAAAATATGGTCTGTTAAATGCCGATGTTACAGGAGAACACGACGGCATGACAGGCAACGATGCGGTGTTCATACAGAGGTGTCTCCTCGGACTTGACAAGCTTCCCGAGCCTATTTATGTTATCCCTGTAAAATCAACGACATTGACCACAACTACAACTACAACAACCACCACAACAACAACAGCTCCTGTTCCCGTGAAGTATTTTGCAGTGGATCAGGTGTGGACAAACGGCGTTACAGAGACTGTCAATGCAGGTTATACAAAAGCTGACGGCTACGTAAACCTTGATAATACAACTGACAGCAATATAACCTTTACGGTAAATGCTTCGACAGCTGGAAACTATATGACCCATATACGCTTCGCAAACGGTTCGGTCAATGACCGCAAGATGAAGATATTCGTCAATGATAATTTTGATTCTTGCTGGATGCAGTCCTTCCCGGGTACAGGTTCATGGACTGACTGGAACGAGTTTGGCATAGTTCTTCCGCTCATTGCAGGAAAGAATACTATCGTTATGCAGTCGGCAATGTCCGAGGGCGGTCCTAATCTTGACTACATCGAGCTTATCCTTACAGACGAGCCTTATGCAGAGATATATGACCCTTCTCAGGAACAGCAGAACACAGGCAGCGGTCAGCATATGCTTTATATCGCAGGCGATTCCACTGTTCAGAGCTACCGTGCGCAGTACGCTCCGCAGCAGGGCTGGGGATACTATATGCAGGACTACTTCAATAGCGATATAACAGTTGCCAATCATTCCATCGCCGGCAGAAGCTCCAAGAAGTTCTACGACGAGGGCAGATGGCAGACCATTGAGGACAGTCTTAAATCAGGCGACTATGTAATGATACAGTTTGCTATCAACGATGCAGGTGCATCAAATGCGGACAGATACGCTCCGACTTGCGGAAATGTTAATAATCCGTCATCCGGCTCGTATGAGTGGTATATGACACAATTCATCAATGGCGCAAAGAATAAGGGCGCGACACCGATACTTGTAACAACGACTATCGGCATGAAGGCTTACTCCAACGGCAGATTTGCAAACAGCTACACCAATTATAACAAAGCCTGCTATGATCTTGCAAAGAAGTACAGCGTTCCGTGCATCGACCTCAATACTCTTATGGTGAATCATTATAACTCGGTAGGCTATGATACAGCCAAGAGCTACCACCTTATGGGAGCAGTTGCAGGTTCAACAGACGGCACTCATTTCTGTGAAAAAGGCGCAAACATCGTTGCAGGACTTGTCGCAGGAGAAATAAGAAAGCAGAACATAAGCGGTCTGGCTTCATACCTCAAATAAACTATAAAGGCTTCACGTTTTGTGAAGCCTTTTCATTTTGCAGAAGGTCATATTTTCAGCTCTAAAAAATGCACAAGCATATTCCATGTTGGACAGTCCACCGCACCGCTTTCGGGAATGCCTGTATATCGCTGGAAAAGCCGCACAGCTTTTCGTGTATCCTCGTCAAATTCGCCGCATACGCTTACCTTAGGCATATTGTCATACCACGCAGCAGCTTTCCATAGCATTGCCTGTATGATATATACCAGTTCTCCGCTGTCACCATCGCAGACGCGGTAGCTTTTGGAAGGAAATACATGGTAAGCCGCGGGAGCACCGTCGAGATCCTCTCTGTAGACAGCTGCGATCTTATCCCATGTATCGGGATCGGTCTCACCTGTTACGGGAAGCCCGTATAAACGCTGAAATTCCGATACCGCCTCTTTGGTGTCGCTGTCGTAGATGCCGCTCGGCATTACCTGAGGTATCCTTTTGTCGAAAATAGATATGGCATAAAGGAGATCCTGCAATTCGCGGATATGTTCCTTTTTTTGTTCATCTGTGTATGGCATGGGATCAACTCCTGATAATAGTATTTGTCATTTGGTGATCTGACATAACGGCTACTTTATGGTGTAGCCGGGATTCTGGTAGGGACGCTTGTCAAAACCGTACCGCAGGTCTGAATATACGCCTGCTATCCTGTCCCATGTGACAGCTCCCACTATACCCGACGTATCTATGCCGAACTGACGCTGGAACGCTGTGACGGACTGTTTTGTAAGAGGGCCGAAATAGCCTGTATCACTGACTGCGGGGATATTCGGATAGCTTCTGCTGATATAAGTGAGATACTGCTGTATTATCTTTACAGATTCTCCGTTCGCACCTTCTCTCAGAACAGTATTGGGATAAAGTGCAACGTAGGTATACTGGGGCGGTACCGATTCAACAATACCCTGATATGCACGGTAAAGATCGTTTCTGGTTGCCCTGTTGACCACTCCCGTCTGAGGAAGTCCGAACACGCGCTGGAATGACTTTACCGAGCGCTCTGTCTGCTCACCGAAGTAGCCTGTTATCTCTACAGGTATGACGGCTTCATAGTAAGCGCCTATGACTGCAAGGTAGTATTGCAGCATACTGACCTCTATGGACTGCATACCGATACGGAGGTCTTCGGAGAACTGCGGCTGTATCTCATCGAGCCGAAGCCCCTCGGAATCAAGCTCAGCCAGCCGTTTTACGCTGGTGTAGATGTAGGTTATCCTGTACCATGTTGCTGCATTGACTTTTCCGTTTTCTTCAAGTCCGAATATCTGCTGGAACTTCCTTACAGCGTCTTCAGTTGCAGTGTCGAATATCCCGTCGGCAGCAGGTATCTTCGGGATAGCAGGGAAGTTGCGCGATATGCGGTTGAGCCATATCTGTACGAACTTCACATCGTTGCCGAATGCACCGTTTACCAGTTCTATCCCTGGATAGGAGGGCATGGCTGTCCGCACGGGGGCGTTTTTGACGATATCAATATTCTCTCCGTAGTAGTATTGCAGTATCTCATAGGGAGTATAGCCCCTTTCTGCAAGAGATACTGTGCCCCATTGGGAAAGTCCGTTACAGGTAGTGGTAGTGCCGTTGCAGAATGAAGTGAAAAGAGGTTCGACTCTGCCTTGCCGCCTTACGTAGTCGTTGAAAAGCTCATCGACGAGGTAACTGATGTTCTCGAAATACTCCCTGCCGTTTATGAACTTCTGATCGAACTGAGTTGTGGCAGTTATGTCGAAATCATATCCCCTTGAACGGTACCATTCGGTGTATATTCGGTTGAGTGCAAAGGATACTATCACGTAGATATTGGCACGGAGAGCATTTTCGTTCCATGTGGGGTAAATCTCGCTGGAAGCGACGTTTTTGATATACGAAGCAAATCCCACTGTTACATTCGGGGAATCCGAATCAGGAGTCCCAAGATGCACAGTTATGGTCTCTGGTATGAAAGGTTCTCCTGTAAGCATGGCTCACTCCTTTCTGCCGCGGAAATCAGGTTCGGCATTGTAATAGGTCACAGTTTCGTCGGAACTTTGCATCATCATAGGCACAGGTATGAGATTGAAGTTTTGTACAGAGGTTATGCCCGAAAATACAGGCACATCAACGCTTCTTGCGTTAAAAAAGCCTTCTGCCGATACGCTTACGTCAAAGAGATTGTACGGACGTTCATCGGGATCAGATGATTGTGAATGTATCAGGTCGGGAACGGGAAGCGGGAACTTGGGGGAAATGCCGCTCTCATCGGTAATTCCTGATGCAAGTATCATTCTTTTTCCGTCTACCACAGCGGTAACTGCCACGGAGGCTCCCTTTATGGCGGACGAGTTATCACCTGTACGGACATTTACCAGTATATAGCCTGTTTCTCTGCCTAAGAGTTCCTCCGAGGTGTATTCGGGCGGCACATTGTCTTCAGAAGAAGCAGTGCCGAGGTCGGTATCAAGCTGGGAAAGATCGGGCTCAGGGTAGCGGCTGTTGTAGTCCTCCTCGGTATCGGGGAAATCCTCGTCGGTGAATTCCGAATAAACCGTATCGTCGGGAGCATCTTCGTTTACATCTTTTATCTCCTGCGGCTTCGGATTATAGTCAAGGGATATGTCTCCCGACTGTTCCGTGGGATTTGAGCTCCTGCTGTAGAGCTTCATGAGCTCCTGCTTGTATTTTTCAGTATCAAAATTTCCGTTTTTCATATGATCTCCTCCTGCTAAATGATATTCTTCACCGCCGCAGAATATTACACGGTCATGATTGACTTTGAATATCTCATATGATATAATGAATGAAAATGCATTCATTATAACTTATCTAAAAGCCCTTGCAGATACGCAAATCAGAGATTTGCTCCCTGCAATCGGGCAATTATATCATAACGCTTCGCTTTTATGACATTATTTATGCTTGAAAGAGTCGATATATTCTTTGTATTTAAGCAGATAAGAGGTTTATATATGGATTATGAGAGAAATTGGATCTTAGATAAAGTGTATGATCTTGCTGATCAGAAAAAGTATGATGAGGCAAGAAAGTTCATTGCCGATCTGACAATACCTGCCGATGAAAAGGCGAGACTGAATATGCACGTCTGGCAGATACAGCAAAAAGAAGTCGATTCCCATGGAAAAGGCTTTGACAAGATACCCATGACACCTGTCATATCTATGATACTTGGTTTTGTTGTGATATGCTCGGCATTCTTTTTTAAGGATACGCTCCAGACCGTGCTTGTTACGGTAGGACTGATAATGGCAGGCGTTATCCCTGCGATATACTGCTTTATTGAGAAACGCAGGATCAACAAGACTTCGGGAAAATATGAAACGGAATCTCACAGATACGTAAAAGAGGGTGCGGATATCAATTACGTAAAGCCCGAAGCTCCTGCGTGGGTAGTAGGTTTTACTATTCTGGGCGTGGGACTTATTATAGGAGCCATGGCGGTCACAAATGTGCTGAAAGGCGCTTACGAGAGACTGGCGATATGCGCAATGCTTACGGCAGCTTTTGTACTTTTCTTCCTTTGCTGCAAAAACAGAAGAAGACATGACAGTGTCATCTCCATGAAACTGCTGGCAGTATGCGGTGTGCTTTATACGATATTCAGTATTTCGGCTATCTTTGATCCTGCTAATGAGAAGTATTACGGTCTTATTTTCTGTTCATTCGGCGCAATGCCGCTGCTTTTGTATCCCGTGACATTTGCGTTTATAAAACGAAAGCAGTGTACGGTAAAGGTCGAGGCGGAATGTGTTGACTGCACCATTGTATCGGGTTTGGGAGGCGGACGGCGTTTGCCTGACAGGTATTATGCTTTCTGGAAATATTCTTATGAAGGCGTTACCTATGTGCATAGGGATATGGCTTCATACAAGAAAACAGAGTTTGGCGAGTTCACGGAGCTGTTCATAGCACCGAGCGATCCGCATAATGTCTACCGCAGAAAACTCCCGATAACAAGCAGCATATATATTGCGGCTGGCTTTTTTATGACGGTTTACGCATTTTTGCCGTTTATAGGTCAATAAAATGGTGTGATCGCGGGAAAGGTAAGAAGCCCGCGGAGTTCAAAGCCGATGCGGTGTTACTTGACAATCGGTGGGCTTTGTATTATAATTAATATTAATAACCACATATACAGCGAATAATTTTGAACGGAGGAAAAACAGTGCAAAGACATATTGTCTCTCTGGCACTCGCGGTCGTGTCAGCTATACTCGTAATAATTGCAGGCAGATCGTGTACTAAGAGCGCTTACGAGAGCAACAAAAAAGGCAGCTCACAAAATAATACCACACAGAAGTACCACCTGATAACAGAAGCTGAGTACGGTACGTCAGATCAGAGCGTTCTGGGTGCAGGTTCGGGAGGCTCTGCAAATAATCCTGCTCAGGAGACTACAGAGCGCGAGTATGTGACTGTTACGAATATGTTCGGAGATGTCATTGAGACTATCCCTGTGACTACTCCCGAGGAGGCAAATATGCCTACCACTACTCTTTCGATACTCGATGAATATAACAGAAAACACGGCGGTCTGGACAATGATACGAACGTTCAGGAGTACACAACATATATTGCGCCTGCAACCAACATCGTTATTGAAGTAGGCTGATATAATTTCAAGGAGGAAAAACAATGGTAACTATCGAAATGGAAAACGGAAAGAAGATCAAGATAGAGCTTTATCCCGATATCGCTCCTATCTCTTGTGTGAACTTTGAGAAGCTTGTAAAGCAGGGCTTCTACGATGGTCTGACATTCCACAGAGTTATCCCGGGATTCATGATCCAGGGCGGCTGCCCCAACGGTACAGGCACAGGCGGTCCCGGCTGGCATATCAAGGGAGAATTTGCTGCAAACGGCGTGAAGAACGACCTCAAGCACACAAGAGGTGTTCTTTCAATGGCTCGTTCAATGATGCCCGATTCAGCAGGTTCACAGTTTTTCATCATGCATGAGGACGCTCCTCATCTTGACGGCAACTACGCTGCATTCGGCAAGGTAGTTGAAGGTATGGAGGTCGTTGACGAGATAGCAGAATGTGCTACGGATTACAATGACAAGCCTACAACACCTCAGATAATGAAGAAGGTAACTATTGACTGATAAACTCTGAGAGGCGGATATACCGCCTCTTTTCTTTTTCGGCTCAGCAGACACGCGGCAGTTGACTTTGCATGAGAAATATGCTATAATATTTTAAATATCGTCTGTCCGCAGATGACAGACGCAAAATTTACAAAGGATTGATAATATGGACTTTAAGGCACTTGCAGATTACCTTTTCCCCGATGTCAAGGATACTCCCGAGGACATAGAGGCGCGTTTCCCCGAAAGACAGCTTCCGGACGGAGCTTTTGTTACCCGTATAGGACCAAGTCCCACAGGATTTGTTCACCTCGGAAATCTTTACAATGCTATCATAGGTGAGCGTATAGCTCATCAGTCACAGGGTGTTTTTTACCTTAGAATAGAGGATACAGACAATAAGCGTGAGGTTGAGGGCGCTGTTGAGACTGTCATCAATGCTATGGACTACTTCGGCGTTCATTTCGACGAAGGCGCTACAGCTGACGGTGATAACGGCAGCTACGGTCCTTACCGTCAGAGACAGCGTAAGGACATCTACCACGTATTCGCAAAGCTCCTTACAGAAAGAGGACGCGCTTATCCATGCTTCATGACTGCTGAGGAGATAGAGGCTGTCCGCGAGCAGCAGACTGCAAACAAGGAAAATCCCGGAGTTTACGGTAAGTATGCAAAGTGCCGTGATCTTACTCTTGATGAGGTAAAGGCTAATATCGAAGCAGGCAAGGAGTGGGTGCTCCGTTTCAGAGGTCAGGAGACAGGTGAGACTATCGCTGTCGAGGACGCTATCCGCGGAAAGCTCGAAATGCCAAGAAATAATATGGACTTCGTTCTCCTCAAGAGCGACGGTATCCCGACTTATCACTTCGCTCACGTTATCGACGACCACTTCATGCGTTCAACTCATGTTATCCGCGGTGAGGAATGGATATCTTCACTGCCAATGCACGTTGAGCTGTTCAATACACTGGGTTGGGAACAGCCTAAGTACTGCCATACCGCTACTCTTATGAAGATCGACGAGGAAACAGGCGGTAAGCGCAAGCTCTCAAAGAGAAAGGATCCTGAGCTCGCTCTCTCATACTATCAGCAGGAGGGTATCAGCAGGGATGCTATATGGGAGTTCCTTCTCACTCTTCTCAATTCAAATTATGAGGAGTGGCGTATCGCTAATCCTGAGACAGATTACCATGAGTTTCCGTATACTCTGGAGAAGATGTCGGTTTCGGGTGCTCTTGTTGATCTCGACAAGCTCCGCGATATCTCAAAGAACGTTATCTGCCGTATGCCTGCACAGCAGGTCTATGACGGCTGGCTGGAATGGTGCAGCGAGTACGATAAGGAATTCGCTGACCTTATAAACAAGTATCCCGAGAGAACTCTTGCTGCTCTCAATGTGGGCAGAGGCGGTGCTAAGCCAAGACGTGATATCGAGACATGGAAGCAGGCTTGTGACTTCATGAGCTTCTACTATGACGAGAAGTTCACAGTATCAGACCCTATGCCCGAGGAGTGCGACGAAGCTACAGTTAAGGAGTTCTTCGGCAAGTACCTTGCAAGCTACGACCACAGTGACGACAGTGCGGCTTGGTTCGACAAGGTAAAGGCTATAACCGAGGAAATGGGCTTTGCTGTAAAGCCTAAGGATTACAAGAAGAATCCCGACCAGTTCAAGGGAAGCATAGTCCACATAACCAATATGTTGAGAATAGCTCTCACAGGACACGCTAATGCTCCCGATATCTGGGAAGTCAGCCACGTTCTCGGTGAGGAGATAACACGCAGGAGACTGGAAGCCTTTGCTTAAAAGTTATTCCGCGTTAACCTGTAGGGGCGGATATTATCCGCCCGCCAATAACTCATAAATTATAAATGACAAACTGTAGGGAACGGTGCCCTCGCCGTTCCTCTGATATTTCATAACAGTAAACGCGGAACGCCGAGGGCGGTGTTCCATACTATATTTTTCGAGCATTTGCGTAAAAGAGTCCCACGGTAAAATGTCAATAGACAAAAAGTAGAAAAAACAGTGAGGAAACCGTATACTCTGCCTAAAAAGAGACAAAAAAGGCATCTCCTACTAAAGCCCGCACCGAAAAAATTTTTCGGCGGGCTGGAGTTGCCGGATTAATATTCCTCCGGCGGGATATACAGGCGGTTAGTCTTCAGCAGTGTATAGACTAACCTGACCAACTTTCTGGCAGTGAGAGCGAGTGCGCGTTTATGATTGTGCTTGTTAGCCTCTTTGTATTTGAGAGCGTAGAAGCGCTTGAACTCCGGGTCGCATCTTCTCAGAGCGTTTGCAGCTTCGCACAAATAGTATTTCAGATGATGGTTACCGCCTTGGATCATGCGCTTGTCCTCAGCTTCAAAATCACTGGACTGGTGCTGAGTCCAG
>NZ_JAILNU010000046.1 GCF_024691275.1 Ruminococcus sp.
CTGCTCTCAAGAATGTTGTCAATAAGATCGCGTTCCATTTTCCCATATCCGCAAGTCTTCTCTTCAGATCCATTAAAGTGGTTATCGGCAGTCTCATTCATGGCCGTTTTTGTATTATTCACTGGTGCTTTCCTTTCTGTCTGAATTCTTACTAAGTGTATTCTTTTACTTACGATAACACAAGCGAACGAAAAAGTCAAATTTATCTGTAGTTTTTTTCACAAAATTCAGATTACAGCTAAGAGTTCCAAAATACGTCGATGAAGGCTCATGAATCTGACTTTTCAATATAATTTCGGCTCAAAATCATGACTTTTCGGCTAAAACACAATACAATCTTATTCTAGCCGGAAACATTTATTATTCAAAATTGTACTGCCCCAATTGCTATTGTAATTCAGAAAAATAACTGCTATAATAAGTAATAACAAAAGGAACCAACTATGAAGATATTCATAAGGTTTAAAATTCGATTTATGAGACCCAAAAGGAGTTTATATAAATGGAAAATATCACAATCGATAAGGCATTTGAAAACCAGCTTGCCTCTATCAAAATGGAAGGTTACAAATTTTCAGCAGACGAAATAGAAAATGTAAAGAAATGTCTGAACGGTGAGATCTCATTCATGCAGTTCAAAGACGCTATTCTCAAAGAGATTCGTAACGTTTAATGGCTGTATATTCAATGGAAGGATGCTCAGACAACTGCTATCCGGGAACAACTGTTCTCGTGAACAAACTGAACATTCAGAACCGTCAATATCTCCAAGAAAATATCATACACTTATATATGCGTAATTTAAACAGCACCACATTCTTCACCAATCTCTTAGGATTGAAAATGTGGTGCTGTTAGATTTTATTTACAGCGTAAAAATCAGCTCCAAACATCAATAGTTATTCCGCCCTGTTCTATAAGCCGCCTTGCTTCGCCCTTACTCTTTGCGAGTTTGCAATGATCAGTTCGCTGCCAGCCTGTACTTCTGCCCATAAGCCGTATAGCTTTCAATAAACTGTGGTGTTCTTTCAGCTTTCAGAGTAGTCATATACTCATGGCTGAGGAGTTTTGCCTGTCCTATCTCGATAATGGACACAGCAATATTGGAACAATGGTCAGATACTCTCTCGCAGTTGATGAGCAGATCGGAGAGGTACACACCCAGCTCAGGACTGCATTCGCCTGTACGAAGTCTGGAGATATGCTTGTCACGGATCGTAGCTGTCAGGTCGTCGATGACTTCCTCCAACGGTTCAACGGTCATAGCGATACCGGTATCCTGCTCAGAAAAAGCCTTAACGGTGATCTCGGATATTTCTGTAAGAGCTGCAAAGAGCGTAGCGAAATCGGCTCTCGCGCTATCGGAGAAGCTCTGATCGTTCTGATTCATCTCAGCACCGATCTCTATCATATTGATAGCGTGGTCGCTGATGCGCTCAAAATCGCTGATACTATGAAGCAGCTCTGTGACAGTCCGGCTGTCCTCGTCTGTAAGGCTGTGTGATGAAAGTTCCAGAAGGAAGTCAGAAAGCTTATCTTCCATGACATCGAGTTTCTGCTCTTTCTCCTCTACGCTCAGAACGCCCTTCTGCGTATAATTGAATAACGCGGACAATGCCTCATGCAGTGCTTCCTTCGCGATGACTGCCATTTCCTTGGTTCGTTCTCTGCACTGCGAAGCCGCAAGCGGCGGGTTGGCAAGCAGACGCTTGTCAAGAAGCACTTCTGCTTCTTTTTCTTTGGAGGCGGGTATCAGCTTTCGGGCGAGCTTTACAAGCTGATTTGAGAACGGCAGTAGCATCACCGTCGTCATTATATTGAATACGGAGTGTACCGCTGCGATCTCCACAGCGCCTATGGGCTTATCCACAAAGCTGAAATGGAACAGTCCATTCGCCCCATAAAATAATCGAGAAACTCATTATCCTTGTAAATCACCCCGAACTTATGGAACCAAAACTGAAATACAAGCCTGTCACTGTTGACCCCGAAGCGGGATACGGCTTGCGACGTTGGGCTGATATTCAAAACATGAAAGAAGCGAGTAAGGTAATTAATATCCTGACCGAGTACGGAGTGAACGACAGCGTAGAACTTGAAAATCTTGCGCTTGCCAAAATGTCGGAAATGGGTCTTGCAAGCAGCAAGCTCAATGCGCTCAATACCAAAATACAAGATCTTTCGCAGATCATAAAAGTCATGCAGACAAGAAAAAAGTATTCTCCGGTCGTGCAGGAATGGAAGGAGC
>NZ_JAILNU010000011.1 GCF_024691275.1 Ruminococcus sp.
AAAAGAAATAAAACCCCTTAAGGGGTAGCTGAGAATGAAATGCAGTTGGCAGACCTTTCTCAGCCCTCTTAAGGGGCAGTGTCTGTATCAAGCCCTTTTAGGGCTTTTTCAAACCACCCGTTTAACGGGTGGTTTTGATTATAGCCTGCTGTAAAGGTCTTGCTTATAGTTGTTAGAATAGGAATTCTATATTAGCGCAATCCTTTTAACAGACACTTTCACTTTTAATATTATTGACCTGCATTGACCCACTTGCCGTTCTCATCGAGCATCTTCCCCTTGTAATCAACTACGTGCATTACGGTTTCCATTTTGAATATACCTGCGCTTATTTTAGTATTGGCTGGGTTTACAGCCGAAAAGCGCACCGTAACGTCGCTCATTCTTATGGGCAGCTCATCAAGCTTGAGCTTGGAGATCATCTCTCCGGGACGAATCCAGCCTGTAGCACCTATGCGAACCATGCTATCGTCCTTTGGGTGGAGGAAGTTGGTCCAGAACATTCTGAACGATTTCTTTTTCACGTTATTTTTAGCGGTGAATATCTCTGCACGAACGAGTACCTTGCAGCTGTCAGGCGAGATAAAGTCAACTATTGCAGTCTTATCCCTGCTGTCAGCTATGATTATCGGCTGACAAGCGACCACTAAGTCTTCATTGAATGGCATTACCTGCATCTGTGAGGTATCGGGATTCACTGAAGATACGCTTTGAACGTTCTTGTCGAATTTGACCTTTTCCGGACAGATGTAGATTATGTACTTGATTATCACCATTATGATTATCAGCAGTACCAGAACTGCTAACGTGATGATATTTACACGGAAGTGTTTTTTCTGTTTTTCTTGTTGTTCGTCAAGGCCTTTTTTTAATTCATTCTGCTCTTTGCGGCGCTTTTTGAGCTCCTCGGCGAGTTCGTCTGCCTGCACAAAAGCATTGTTATCAATTACAGCAGTATCGGTCATTAGTCAGCCACCTCCAATGTTACAGGGATGTTAAGAAATGAGCTCAATGTATCGAACAGAAGGGTACAGGCTGCTTTAGACGAATTCAACTTGTTTGAGAAAACAATTGTATTTCTCGATAACGAGAAGGTGAAGTTTTGTGAAGTGAAGAATACCTTAACTGACTGTATGACTTATAATAGGTTTTCACATATTATTGAGCTATTTATTCAAGATCCAGAGCGCTACATTACGGGCAATGAGATTGAAGTTGCAAAAGAGTTTGATGTAGATAGAAGTATAATTCAAAAACTGAAAGCTCTTGTTAAGATGAACCGTTGACAAAGATGAGGGCAGAATTTGTGTGATATGGATATAAAGTATAAACATGGTCAGACCGTATATATAGTCGAAAATGGTCACTTTATAAGAGCGTGTGTCGTAATTAATTACGTTGGGGGTATGTATACTATTCGCTTCTCCGACGGCAACGGAGCTATCAAGCTTAGAGAAAGCAGACTATTTCCGACAAAAGAAGCAGCTCAAAGTAGTGTTCGTGAGGATATACGCAGGAGAATGTGGTAGTTAAAGGAGCAAATAATGGCAAACAAAGAGATAATAGACCGAGATACTTACAAGAAAATCAAAAAGATGAACCGTGAGGAGCTGACTAATTTCATTCTCCAGTACGGCGATGAGCTGCTCGGCAGCGAGGGCAAGACAATAGATCTTCCTGCACTGGAAACAGAGCTGAGCAAGATCAAAGGTATAGGCGGTAAACGGCTTGAGGAAATCATGACCGTTATTGAAAAGTTTTTAGATGTTGAATAACAGGAGGTATTATTATGAATTGTAAAAGAATGATAACAGCTTTTATATCAGCTATTTGGTTAAGTGTTAGCTTAACTGTTTATGTTTCAAATGCAGCTGTCATTGAACCAGAAATCGTAAAAACCGAAACATGGACTACTTCATACTATATCGATGATGATAAAAGCACATTGTACCCTTATATAGATTGTCAGGCAGATATATATTCAGACGGAACAGTAAAATGTTACTTCTGGAACTCACATGAATGGGACGGCTTTGCTACCGTTTCTCATGCTGTAACAATTATTAATAGTAGTTCATATTCAAATGAATCAAAGGAGTATATGTTTAAAAATAAACTCTCTTATAGTGATGATAACAACAACTATTATCCAGTTAGCGATAAGGATAGTAAAATAACTGACTATTCTGCATGGGATAATATAGATTTAAGCTATTATCCTAATGAATATGATTTTAAAGATTCTTCTTCTGGATATTCCAATTTTAGTAGAAGCTGGTCTGTTTCATATAATAATAATCCAACATTTTATTATTATTATTGTAAATCCAAAACTGGATCCTGGGGGGGAACAGTAAATGAGCTTTTAAGTCAGTATTCATATTATGGAGCATTACCTAATCTTCCAGTAAATAAAAAAATAGAAGTCATTTTTACTCCCAAGATAGATATAACAGAAGAATACTCATTTAGATTTTTGGGACATGATTTTATTGTGACACCTGAAATCCTTTCAAGCCATGTTATAGCGACACCTCAATTATCTGAGCAAGAAAAATATATAGCAGAACTTGAAAAGAAGAACGCAGAACTGACGGCTGAGATAGAACGATTAAAGCAGGATCCAAGCTCTATACAAGATGATATTATGCGACTTGATGCTAATGGAGACGGTTCTGTAAATGCAGTAGATGCTTCAATAGTATTAAGTATTTATGCTTATAACAGTACAAATAAAACGCCATTAACAAAATTGAGTGATTATTTTAAGATAGTTAATAACAAGTGAGGTACAAAAAACAAATCTCCCCATTATTTGTATGGGGAGATTTTTGTGCTATAATAGCACAATTAATGTACCAAAACTAAGGCTACGCATAATTGTATCAAAATATATTGACTTTTGCTATGTTTTGGACTATAATAATAAGTATAAAAAGAAACGCTCGTCAGATTTGATACGAATGGAGATGATATAATTGGTATTCGGATACTGCCGTATATCAAAGCCGACACAGAACATAGAACGGCAAGAAAGAAATATCCTTGCTTCTTTTCCAAATGCAGTGATCTTCAAGGAAGTATACACAGGTGTTGTGATAAACCGTCATGCATGGCTTAAGCTTTCAAAGGCGGTTCGCAATGGAGATACTATTGTATTCGATAGTGTATCCAGAATGAGCCGTAATGCTAAAGAGGGGATAGAGCAGTACATGGAGCTGCTTGACAAGGGCATAGAGCTTGTGTTCCTTAAGGAGCCTTATGTCAATACCGAGAACTACAAGCAAGCTCTGAGCGGCGGCGTGGAGCTTGTCGGAAATGATATAGCCGATGTGTATATTGAAGCAACAAACAAGGTCTTGAAGCTGCTTGCAGCAAAGCAAATAGAGCTTGCATTTGAGCAGTCCGAGAAAGAGGTAATGGACATTCGGCAGCGTACCAAAGAGGGCATTGAAACAGCTCGGCTCAATGGTAAGCAGATCGGCTTGGTAAAAGGCAGCAAGCTGATTGTAAAAAAAGAAGCCCCGGCAAAGGAACTGATCAGGAAGCATTGTAAAACGTTTGGTGGCACTCTTAATGATATAGAGTGTATAAAATTGGCTAATTTAAGCCGAAACACATATTATAAGTACAAACGGGAGATAAAGGAAGAACTGACAGAAGAATAAAATGTGCTATAATAGCACATTTTTACGCTTATACCAAATAAGCAGAAATATAGCCATTTCTTTTCTCCAATATGACAATTGACAATGATTAAATTATATGATATTCTAAAGAAAAATAGGAGGTACATCATGAAAAGAGTATTTATATCAATAATAGCATTAGCAGCAGCACTTAATCTTTGCGCTTGTGGCAATAAGTCAGAGGATAAGTCAAAGAGTAAGAAAGAGACAAAAAGCGAAACTACACTTGGAATAGAAATTGAGACTGTAACCGAAAGAACCACAAAGCCAGGTGTAGTAAATGAAATTGCAATAGTTGATCCTTTTGAAACGCTATCGTTATCTCTCGATAACGATAAAAGCGCATATCCAGAATGTTTAGATATAAAAATGGATTATGGGAAAAAAGATTTCTCGGAACAGATTGAATATAAGGCAAAACTTATTTCTGCTGATGATGACAAAATAGTAGTTGAAGTAACCGCAAATCCTGATGAAGCTGCTTTTGAAGAACTATTCGGAGATATGGAATATAAAATCAATGGAGAAACAAGAGAATATGAGATTTCTGTGGAGGAAGCACCAGTTTGCTTACTTGATAATTCTCTATTGACAAACGAAAATCTTGAAAGTATAGATAAGCTTTGCCGTGAAGTAGTAGACCAGAGAATACAGTATTTGATTGATACAGAAATAATTGAACATGATCATACGGGTGATGATGATTATGAACTTGTGTCAATCTATGCTGTTAATGGTAGGATTGATGATTATATTTCATCTCCTATTGATATGGATTTAGATTATCCCTATTATTTTGTAGGAAATGAAATGGATGTGCATAATAACAGGGTTGTCTATTTATATAAGTCAAAAAGTGAGGTGTATTATGCTGTAACAGCTCACCCTGTATTTATGGACGGTAAAGTAGTGGAGGAAAGGTGCACAGTGTTTACTGATACTGCTGGTTTACTTATGCAATATGATAGTGCAGAAGAAGCAGAAGAAGGAATTAAGGATTGGCTTGAAAGAATGTGTGTTGGCTATCAAGATGGCGATCTTAAGAAAATTAAAGACATGACATAATAAAACCGCCTACTCAGGGAATGAGTAGGCGGTTATTGCTTTATTAATCAAAAATTGCTTATTGAAAAGATTTCAAAAAATATGACAAAAAGGGGTTGACAGAGGGTATATAAATGTGATATAATGTCATTAGCTAATAAAAAAGCACCCCCACAAGGCATAGACAGTTTGGCGACTGACTACGCCTCGTAATCATACAGACACGGGAATGTCTGAATGACTTAGTGAGAATGCTATTTACGTGTTGCGGTGTAATGATTACATTACATTATAGCACTTATAATAGAACTTGTCAAGCCTTTCAGTTACGTTGCGGTGTCTGAAGGGCTTGTCTTTTTATTGCATTGCAAATTCCCAAATCACCAAAAGGAACTTTACAATTTAATACAAAGGCTTGAAGTGAGTGCTACGCCTTAACACCTTAACTGAATAGAGCAATATACTTTATAAACAGTCTCGGGAATGAGCCGCGATGTGTACCTGTGTTCTTTGTTGTTCAAGAAAGGTATTACGAGCCATATTAAGGTCTTAGCAGTCGGGAGTGGGAAAACAAACGCTGCCCGAACGGCAACAATAGCTGTCAAGCCACATTTTTTAATGTATATGAAAATTTGTCAGAGTACATACCGTGTCCTCTGACAAGTTCTCATAATTATCGTTTTGGCAGGGGCAGAAGGACTTGAACCCTCGGCACGCGGTTTTGGAGACCGCTGCTCTACCAACTGAGCTATACCCCTATTTTAGCGTTGTGTGAATCACAACATAATAATTATAGCAAAGAAGGGAGCGATTGTCAATAGTTTTTATAAAAATTTATCATTTAACTTTATAGTCGTATTAAAGCATTATGAAAAAATGTGGATATACAGGGAAAAAGCCTGAGAACAGTTTTATTCTCAGGCTTTAACTTTATTTACATTTTAAGTGAAGAGCGGATAATTTCAAAACGTTTGATGAGGAAGTCAACAACAGAGACATCTCCGCCGCCGAAGAAGCCGCCGCCGCCACCGCCGAAGCCGCCGCCACCGCCGAAGCCGAAACCTCCGCCGCCGAAGCCGCCGTCGCCGCCCCAGTTGAAGCCGCCTTCAAAAGCCCAATCCTGCTTGAAGGAAGTATCTTCTGGTTCATTGTCGTTGAACTGGAAGTTCCACTGACCATTCTGACCGTTATTGTTGCCGTTGTTCCAGTTGAAACCGTTGTTATTGCCATTATTGTTATTGTTTACCTGGAGTCCGTTTGCACTCTTTGAAGTGCATTTATCGAACTGGTCAACAGTGAAGCCGGCAAGCGGGTCAGCCTGAACGTGTGAACGTATCTTGCTTGCATAATTTGAAACGTACTTCTCAGGATCACTATAGAGGTTCATGATCTCCTTGACGTAACCTACATACATATCGTAATATTCAGGAATCTGGAGGAGCTTAGCGAAAGGACGGTTATCAACAGTTGCCTGATAGAGGCTTGTTGTAACGTCTGAATTTACGGAGCTGCCGCCGTCCATGAAGTTGCCGAGGCAGAGGTTGTAGTCCCAGCCTACGAAGTAGTGTTTGCCGTTTGTATACATGAGGTAGTAGTTATGTGCGAGCGAGCCGTTATAGCTGTCGTAGTTGCACATTACGGAGTTTACAGCGAAGCCCTTGAGGAAGCTTGGAACGTCCATAACATCCTCAATGAATTTATAATTGGAAGTAGTGAGCTTATTGATAGCGGACTTGAGCTCTTCAAGGTGAGTGAGCTGTTCGTCGTTGCCGAACTTGAGGTCGAGGTTGCTTACAGGCATCTTTTCGGTGAAGGTGCTGTAGCTGTCACCTCCGCCCATGCCGCCCCACATACCGCCGCCTCCGGCCTGGTTGCTTCTTTCGGTAGCCTTGTAGAGGTTGGAGTCATTGTCCATAGCGTAGCGCTCAGCGAGGGTAGTACCCGGCTGCTCGGCGATCATATAGAAGCTGTAGAGTTTGCCGTTGAGAGTAACGTCAGAGTGAGCTGCAAGGGGAGCAACGCCGCCGATTTGGTACATAGCGTTATAGCAGAGGATATCTCTCATGCATGAAGGGTCGGAGTACATATTGTTTATACAGAACTCTGTAAGACCGTGGTAATTGGTGTACTTGTCGTACTTATCCAGTTTGAAGCGGAAGCTGTACTTTCCGTTCTGCACCATCATACGTGAGCTGTTGCCCTTTGTTCTGATGCCAACGTTCTTGTACTCTTCGCCGTCGATGACAACGTCACAAGGTCTCCACTCTTCCTTCTGGGCAACGCCCATGAAGGACTGCCAGTCGCTTTCGGACATCTTGATATCAACGGTATGTATGGTGTTCTGGCTGAACAGATCGCCGTAGAGCTGTTCCTCGTTGTCCATATCGTTGTTAACGTCCTTGTAAGCAGCAGGTGAGCCGCTCTTGAATGTGCTTCCCGAGCTGTGTTTCATCTTGATGCCGCCTGCAAAGAGCTTATATTCTGAGCTGCTGTTGAAGTCTGAAGAGGAAACTACAGCAAACTTATACTTTCTGAGGGTGTTCTTTTCGATGAGGATTTTCTTTGAAGTGTCTGTAACAGCAATAGGATTGTTCTTTGACCATTCCTTGGTGAAGTCGAGCATCATAGTAGGCTGAGAAGTGGAAGTGAGGTTCTCGCACTGTTTATCGTAAGCAGTAGCTACGATATTTCCGCCTGCGATGTCGATAGTACCTGCGCAGGTAAGACCTCTGTCACCGAATGCGCCGATATCGCCGCCCTTGATATTGATAGCGGTCTCAGCCTGGATAGCGTCCTTGCCGCTCTTTATGGAGACTTCTCCGCCTTCGATGTCAACGTTGCCCTTTGAGGACTTGATACCGTCGCCTTCGGCGTTGACAGAAAGCTTGCCGCCCTTTATGACTACGGAAGTCTTGCCCTTGATACCGTCGTTTCCGTCAGTTTTGTTATTAGCGACTATATTGATATTGCCGCCTGTGATCTTTATATCGTTGTTGCAGACAACAGCAGGCTGAACATTAGCGTTTATATTGAGTACACCTGTGCCGCTGTCGCCGCCCTTGATAGTGATATCGTCCTTAGCCTCGATAACAGCGTTTGTAGCGTCATCGCCAAAATAAGCGGTCTCGCCGTCGGAGATAGTGTTCTCGGTGCCATCGGCGATGGTTATTGAAGTCTTGTCAGCGTTCTTTACAAGGATCGCAGGAGCACTCTTGCCTGTGATATTTGCACCGTTGAGTACAAGCTTTACAGTGTCGGGATCAGCCTTTGCGTCAGGCACTTCAACGTATATCTGTCCGTCATTGAGAGTTCCCTCGATAGTGTATGTACCTGAATGTGAGATCGTTACCTTTGAGCCGTTTGCAACAGCGTACTTGCCTTCTACGCTGACAGACGTGCCGTTAAGGCGGATCTTTGTTTTTACTTCCTCCTTTGGAACAGTAACTACAGGCTGCGTGGTAGTAGTTGTGGTGGTTACGATAGGAGCAGTAGTAGTGGTAGTCTGAACAGTTGAGTAGGACTCAGGGAGAGACTTTATGGTACCGAGAAGGAAACGCTGGATAGAAAGAGCATCACTTGAGGTAAGACCGTTTTCTCTTTCATTGACATCAGCGCGGTTGATGCCTTCTGAAGTTATGTGGTTTTTTTCTGAACCGTTGATACCGTATTTTGTCGGGTTTGCCAGTGACTGCATAATGAGTACAACGTCCGACATATCCACAGATCCATCGAGGTTAGCGTCACCGTAAACATATTCAGCTTCAGCAGCAGAAGCAGCAGTTGTTACAGCAGCGACTGTTCCGATGATACAGGCAGACATTATACCTGCTATCAAGCTTTTCTTTTTCATGGTTATCATCCTCCTGTAGGAAATTTGAGGCAATTTTAAAATTTTATACCTCCATAATAATAACAAATCCTTAAAATAATCTTAAACTTGTCTTAAAAAACTATCAAAAATTGTCATATTGTATAATTGAGTGGCTATAATGTGCGCTTTTCATGAGGTAAAGTATGAATGAAGTGTGAATTGAGTGCGCTGCGGAATTCACGGAGCGGCAGCACAAGAAAAGTGAATGCCGCAAAGACGTTCCCTGAATAATTTATGCTGTTAACGGTTAAATGCTAATTTTTTTGCAGTGGTAATGAGTGCGTTATAGTTAAGTGCGGAGATTGCTGCCGACAGGAGTATTTCCCAGAAGACACAGCCTCTGAACTCGAAGATAACGGGAATACACATCAGGATCAGCAGTGAGGTATTGAGGAAGGTCTTCAGCGCGGAAAAGCGGAATGGGACATAGTACCTTGCATCTATCATGCGAATGCAGTAGCAGAGCAGATAGCTGAGAAAGGTCGCAAATGCTGCGCCCTGTATGCCCCACGGCGGTATTAGCCCGAAATTGAGGACGATATTTGCGATAACAACCGCAAGTATGGTGTAAAATGCGTTCTTTGTGTGCTTTGTGGCTGTATAGATCCCCATAAGGAAGAGATTCAGGCAGGTGAATACAGCTGCGGCAATGAGCAGGGGAGTGTATGTATAGGCTATCCTGTAGGCAGGGTAGTTGCTATAGTTTATGAGAATGGCTGATATCGGCTTTATAAATAGTATAAGCCCTGCCGAGCCCATAAAGAGCACGGATTCATATGCCTCATATACCTTTGAGTAGAAGCGGTCTCGGTCTTTTGAGTCGTTCTCCATTATCGCGGATAAGTTCCACGCCTGCATGAATATTGTGGAGAGCATTGATATAAGGTTGGGAATCTTGGTCGCGGCAACGTATATGCCTGCTGCGTTCTCGCCGAGTATAGCGTGGTCGCTGTGCATATTTCCAATGAATATCTGATCGGAGAAGCCTGTGAATGTCCACATGAGCGTGGTGGGTATCAGGGGGAGAGTGAAGCGTATCATGCTGCGTCCCAGTTCGTTGCTGAAGGCTTTTCTGCTGACGAATCGGCGAAGTCTTGCAGCTATGAACAGGAAGAGCGTTGAGCAGGCATCGGAGAGTATCATGGATATCATGAAGCCCTGTACTCCCATATCCAGCTTTGAAATGAATATGACATTGAATATGAACAGGGTCATGGTGGCAAGAATGCCGTCAAGTGAAAACAGCGTGACCATGTTCCTTGCGCGGACGAACTGCGAGCACAGCGCTCTTGCTGCCGAGGTGCAGACGTATATGAAAAGAAGCGCGGAATAGCCTGTTATAGGGCGCAGTATTGGTATGAGGTGCAGGAAAGGCACAACAGGCAGCAGAAGTGCAAGACCGCATAGGGTGAAAGCTCCTGCTGTGGTGAATATCTCCTTTTTGTCATATTTGTTGTCAAGACCATAGCGCACTACAGCTTCTGTAAGCGAAAAGGTGAAAACGGGAAGCAGGAACAGCACGAGGGTCTCAAGAAGGTTCTTGGCGTAAAGTCCCGAAGGGCTTATATGTTTTGTATATAGGTTGTTCAGAAACAGTGAAAAGAACTTGGCTCCAAAGCTGCCGATAGAGAATATCACTGTGTTGAATGCCAGCTTTTTGTACTTATTCATATATTTCCTCCTATTGATATGCTACTATTATATCACAAATAATTATTTTTGTCATCTTTTTTCAAGAAATACGCAATTTATATTTGACATATTTCTTTATATATGTTACAATAGTGTGCGATAGTGCTTTTATTGCACGTTGCTTAAGAAAAATATTTCCGAGGAGATTGGGAATGTATGAACACTAAACCTATTCTAATTGTAATGCTGACACAGAATGACAGGACCGTAATGAATGCAAAGGAGGTCTTTGAGGAGTGTAAGGACTCAAAGGCTGAATACTTTGGATTCAAGGAAGAACCGCTCCCCCTTGATGAAATGAAGGCGCTTTTTGCTTATATGAAGAAATGCGGCAAGAAGACTGCTCTTGAGGTCGTGGCATACAGCGAACAGGAAGGTATTGCAGGCGCAAAAACAGCTGTAGAGTGTGGTTGTGATATACTTATGGGAACAATGTATTATGATTCTGTAAATGAGATATGCAAGGCAAATGGCATGAAGTATATGCCGTATGTTGGCGAGATCACCGAGCGTCCGTCAGTACTTGACGGCACCATCGACGGCATGATCGCCGAAGCTGAGAGATGTCTCGAAAAGGGAGTGGACGGCTTTGACCTGCTGGGATACAGGTATACAGGCGATGCCGTAGAGCTCAACAGACGTTTTTCTGCGGAGGTAAAAGCTCCCGTGTGTATCGCAGGAAGCGTTGACAGCTTCAAGCGTCTTGACGAGCTGAAGGAGGCTTCACCATGGGCTTTCACTATTGGCAGCGCGTTTTTTGACAAGCGTTTCGGCGAAGGCTTCCGTGAGCAGATAGATGCAGTCTGTGATTATATGAACAAATGAGAAGATTGAGAGATTATTATCCCTGCGGCTATGCAGAGAGCGTATTCGCCATAGATTACAGAAAGCTCTATGACAAGGGCTTCCGCGGTGTCATTTTTGATATAGACAATACCCTTGTTCACCACGGCGACGATTCTACTCCTGAGGTGGACGAGCTCTTCGTGAAGATACACGAGGCGGGGCTGAAGACTCTTCTGCTGACAAACAACGATGACGAGCGCGTTCAGCGATTTATCAGGAATATCGAAACGGACTACATATGTGATGCCGAAAAGCCCGAAACATCGGGCTATATTATGGCAGTTGAGCAAATGGGCATCGAGCGTTCGCAGGCAGTGGTCATAGGCGACCAGATATTTACCGATATACTTGGTGCAAATATGAGCGGCATCAAGGGGATACTTGTAAAGTTCATAAAACTCCCCGAGGAGAAATGGATAGGCAAGAGGCGTTATCTCGAAAAGCTCATACTATGGCTGTGGAGGCACAGCAGCTGCCCCGATAATATCAACGACATATACTTACAGGAGAGATGAAAATGCTTTGGAACAAGGATAAGCTATTCTGCGATATAAACCCTACCTGCTATGCAATATCCGAACAGAAGGAGATATGCAGGCGGCATATCAAGGACTTTTTAGGCAAGGAAAAGTTTGCCGTAACACACAGCAGCAAGAAGCTGCCGAATGTGGTATCTGAGCAGAGTTCTCACCTCATAAAGCGCGGAAAAGGCGTGGATATAAGACTTCAGGAGAACAAGGCTGTGAATATCAGACTTGCCTGCAAGAAGCTCAACGGACTTATTATCCGTCCGAATGAGGTGTTCTCGTTCTGGAGGACCGTGGGCAAGACCACTAAGCGCCGCGGCTACAAGGACGGCAGAGTTATCATAGGCGACAGGCTTCAGCCTGGCATCGGCGGCGGTCTTTGCAACCTCAGCAATACCCTTCACAGACTTATACTCCACAGTCCGCTGGAGGTAACAGAATTTCACAGCCATTCGGACGCACTTGCTCCCGATGAGGGCGAAAGAGTGCCGTTCAGCTCGGGCACTTCCGTAAGCTATAACTACATAGACTATAGATTCAGAAACAATACCGACCAGAATGTGCAGCTCCTGCTCTGGTGTGATGACGATAATCTCTACGGCGAGCTCCGCAGCGAAAAGGAGTTCCCACAGTACTTCGAGCTTGAGGAGGAGGGACACTGCTTCCGCAAAGAGGGCGAGAAGTATTACCGTGTGTCCAAGATATACAAGAAGTCTATAGACAAGAAAACGGGCAAGGTGGTAGACCGCAAGCTCGTACTCGATAATCACTCCGAGGTAATGTTCGATTACGACCTTATCCCGAAGGAACTGATAAAGACGTAAAAGAATATATCCGCACATAAATCCAGCCCCGAAGCAGTCTTGACGATCGCTTCGGGGCATTGTTTTTTAGTTGGATATTAGCGGCTTTCAAGCTTTTTGTACACTGTTCTGCGCATGGTTATGAAGCAGGCAAGTCCTCCAAGAGTATTTGAAACAGGTTCTGCTATGAATACGCCGTTTACGCCCAGTCCAAGCCGCGGCAGCAGAAGCGTCAGCGGTATCACTATGAAAGCCTTTCGCAGCAGCGAGAAGAAAATAGCGTGTTTTGCGTAGCCCAGCGCCTGAAATACGGATTGTCCCGCGAACTGGAAGGACATGAATACAAAGCCGTAGAAGTATATTCTCATGGCTGATACTCCGTGTTCGAGAAAAGAGGTGTCCTTCGAGAATATCCTGAACCAGAACTCAGGGAATGTCACCACAAGGAGCCATGCTGCCAGAGTATAGGCGGCTCCAGCGAGGGTGTTGAAGCGTATGGCAGACTTTACGCGGTCGTGTTTCCCTGCACCGTAATTGAAACCCATGACAGGCTGTGCTCCGCTTATAAGACCGTGTATTGGCAGCATGAATATATCGCGGATAGAATTGAGCACAGTCATAATGCCCACATATACATCTCCGCCGAAGCTGTGGAGCGTGGAGTTGCAGACTGCCTGTACAAAACAGGTAGTGCCCTGCATAACGAAGTTTGATGTGCCCAGCTTCACGATGCCCGATGTGAGTTCGGGGACGATGCGGATATTCTGCCGCTTCAGCCTGAGAGAGGTGCTTTTTTGCGTGAGGAAGCGCAGTATCCACAGTGACGATACCGCCTGACTGATGACGGTGGCTATAGCAGCGCCTTTTATGCCGAGGTGGAACTTGAATATGAAAACAGGATCGAGAGCAATGTTCAGAACTGCTCCTATCATTATGGTCATCATTCCCGTTTTCGGAGCTCCCTGTGCGCTGATGTAGCCGTTAAGACCTGTATTCAGCATGGAAAAGACCGTGCCGACAAGATAGCATCTGAGATACTCTGCGGCGAAGCGGTATGAATTGTCGCTTGCTCCGAGAAAATAGAGTATTGGCTTGCAGAATATGAACCCTGCCGCAGTAAGAACAGCTGCACTTATGAGGAGCAGGCAGCAGGAATTGCCAAGTATCTTTTCGGCTTTGTCGTGCTTCCCTGCGCCGTTTGCGATAGAGAACAGCGGAACTCCTCCCATGCCGAAAAGAGCTGCAAAAGCAACGATAAAAGTAATTATCGGGAAGGTAAGTCCTATTCCCGTCAGAGCTGTGCCGTCGCCGCCGTTCATGTGACCTATGTATATTCTGTCCACGACGTTGTACAGAAGCTGTATGAGCTGTGCCAGCATCAGCGGGACAGCCTGTGCGAGAATAATTATCCATACAGTTCCTTCTGAAAAGTCTTTCTTCATTGTATCATCTCCGAATATGATTATATCACGATACGGGTGTGATTTCAATGCTGAAACAGCAATTAAGCTGCATGAATAAAGCCCGAAAGTGATAAAACGCTCACTTTCGGGCATATTTTATGCATTTATAGTACAGTTGTGCGGTTTCTGCCGCTGTTTTTTGAGTGATACAGGGCGTGATCCACTCTTGTGCAGATATTGTCTATGTTTTCGCCGACGATAAAGGAAGTAACTCCGCAGCTGACGGTATGGACGAATTCGATGCCGAAATCCTCGGCTTCATATTCATTGCGGATCTTTTCGGCTAATTCAAAAGCCTGATCGCCGTTTGAATCGGTGAGCAGAAGCATGAATTCTTCGCCGCCCCAGCGTCCTGCAACTGCGTTTTCGCCGAATTCTACGGTATTTGACTGCATTATCTCCGCAAAGCCTTTCAGCACAACATCTCCCGTTTCGTGGCCGAAATCGTCATTGACGGCTTTAAAAAGATCGAGATCGAGCATTACCAGAGAGAATGGGCTGCCTTTTTCGATCTGCGAGCTTATCCTGTGGTTTATCTCACGGCGGTTGAACAATCCTGTAAGCTCGTCGAGCATAGCAAGCTTTGTGAGCTGCTGGTTTGCTGATTCGAGCTTTTTGTTTGTCTCGTCAAGTTCGCTGTAGGCAACGTCGATGAAGTTCGCAAGTCTGCGCACCATGCTGACGTGATCGTTATTGTAGTTGTGGCGCATGAGCAGCTCGTCCTTGCGTGATTCACCGGGTTCGCCTTCACGTATACCGACGATTATCAGTGTTGCGGTATGCTGATGGAGCATATTACCCGAGCGGTGGAATTCTCCTGCTGTGAAAAAGCCGGTGGTATCTGCAAGAGACTCGAAAGGCATTGTTTCCTGATTTACCTCCTCGTCGCCCCAGAAGTGGCGGCGTGAAGCGCAGTTGAATATGAAAATGCCCTCGGGAACGAAGTCTGCCAGCTTTTCGGCTTCCTTGATTATGCTTTTGAGAATGGTCTGCGGATCGCCGTATGAAAGCTGGACTGTTCCGCCGCTTATCATATCGGCAGTCATAATGAGCGTGTCGTCCTCCAGACATAAGGCAGGCACACGGAGCACATTTACGTCGTTTAGATTGTAGAACAGCGGGAATTCGAGAGCGTTCCTTATGAACGTCTGATCGTTGGCTATTTTCAGGTAGCGGTAGTAAACGTTGTATGCCGGCTCGCCGTCGAGTTCATAGAGGTGGTTGCCTTCGGCTTTGGTGATTACCATTTTTTTACCGAGAGGTTTCCAGCCTGATATGAAGGTCGTCCAGAAGTGTATATCGGGACCGCCTATTAGCATGAATACAGCGCCTTCGTCGGTGAATCCCAGCTTGTCGGAAAAAACGCTTACATTTGACCTTTGCAGGTTTTCGCTGAACGCGCAGCCGCCGAATATTTTTATACCCTTGCGAATTTCGGACAGCTTTTCGCAGAAGTATGTTGATGACATATTCCTGAGCGTAAGAAGCATCTCGATGGCTTTTATCCACGGTCTTTCGGCGACTTTTCGGATAAAGTCTTCACAGACCTCGTATTTTGTTTCTTCATTGAATTTGTAGTGCAATATTTCAATATCGACTTCGTGAGACTCGAAAATGCAGCATACTATCTCCACGGATCTTTTGGATATAGCACCGTCCTTGATATTAGCGTTTGATGAGCTGCCGAAAAAACGGGCACCCGGGTAGTATTCACGCAGTACTTCGGTCACGACAACTGCATCTTCCAGTCTGTTCTGATCGTAGAATACCTGAAAGACAACGTTTTTCCCGTAATACTTTCTGCGAATTCCTGTTATTTTGTTTTGAAATGATATCCTGTCATAAAATTCAATCTGTATCTGTTTCATATTGATCTCCTGATCTGTTTATCCCCATTGAATGAAAACTGCTGTCCGATCACCATTCTGTGAATCTGTTCGGGTCGGTTTTTATAATCTCCTCAGAGATCGCAAGTGCTGACGGGGACATTGACTGAATGATAAACAGAAATTTTTCGCCGTCTTCAACGGTCGTTCTCATGATACGAACGTCCATGAGCTTGTATTCGCCATCTTGGAACTTGATGTGGAATGGCTGTTGCAGGGCGGTGTTTCCTGTCTGTTCCATGTGTCTGTGTATGGAATCGTAGTCGATGTATCTCAAAAATCTGTCGCGCTCATTGCGAGGTATCTCGTTCTTGGCGAACCTCTTGCGTGCTTCACTGAGTGGAAGCAGGGTATACTCGAGGGGAAATCCTATTTTTGAGAAAAGTCTGGCAATTATTGCGTCCTTTTTGAAATCTATGACGGTAACATGGTCGTAAGTATTCAAAAGTACGCGGCTGTACTTCTCGAAAAGATCGCTGCGGTTGACTTCGTGAACCGGGTCGTAGGTGCGGATACTTGCAGCTATCATGTATTTGCCGTCTGATTTTGCGATGCATTTTGTTGAATAGGTGAAGTAGATATTGTTTGCGAAGTGATCTTTTTTAATGAGCTTGTCCGTTTTGAGAGTTGATGTTATCTGATCTATGAGATCCTTGTAGTATACATTGGGGACATTTTCAATAGCGTCTTCGAGGGCAGCCAGTGAATTGTAGCCGATCTTTTTTATGCCGTCAAGATAGGACTTGTTGGCGTACTGAACCTTTACATCTCTGCCGCTGAGTTCGATAAGAGCAAGAGCTGAGCTGCTCTCGCGGAACATGGATATATCGTTCTCGGCGAGGGGCTGAGATTCGATATCATTGAGCGGATCGGGACTGAGAAAGTTTATCTGACCTATGGAATCCCAGTACTGGTGGTCGCTGACATTTTCAACGACTATGCCTGAATTTGTCAGATAATCCACATACATCTCGCTGTCCATAGGCTTTGAGTAGTAATAGCCCTGAAGCATCTCGCAGCCGATGCTGCGGAGAAACAGCATCTGCTCTCTTGTCTCGACGCCTTCTGCAAGAGTGTGTATACCGATAGCCTTAGCCATATTTATAACAGATGAAAGTATTTTTTTTTGAGCGCAGACCTATATCACTGAGAAAGCGCATATCTATTTTCAGTACATCGAAGCTGTAATCCTTCAGGACGTTCAGCGACGAATAGCCGCTGCCGAAATCGTCCATGAAGATAGCGAAACCGGCTTCATGGAAACTGTCGAAAATACGGCGGAAATAAGCCGTATTATCGAGCATGACGCTCTCGGTTATCTCGATATGTATAGCCTTTGAAGGCACGTTGTATTTTTTCAGGGTGTCGGAGATAGCTCCGAGCATATCCATTTCGTTGAAATCAAGACGCGAGAGGTTTATCGAGAACGGATGGAGCGGAAGCCCTTTTTCTCTCATTTCATTATAAGTGATGCAGATATTTTCTAATATAGAGAGGTCGAGCTTGTGGATCAGTCTGTTTTTTTCGAGCACGCTTATAAATAAATACGGAGAAAGGAGCCCCATTTCAGGGTCCTGCCAGCGGGCGAGTGCTTCAACGCTGCATATCTGTTCTGTCAATGTTCTGATAACAGGCTGATAAAAAGCTCTTACGTGACCTTTTTTCAGGGCTGAATCAAAGTTTTTCAGAATAAACTGTTCGTCTATATGCTGCATATTTACTCTCCTTTGATTTAATGTGTGGAAGCTGATAGACCATTTGAGAAAGAGCGGGTCAGATAAAGAATACCTCATGGTATATGTTTTCTATATTATAACATAAAGCATAAAAGAAATCAATAAAAATGAAAAAATTTATGGATTATTCAAATTTAAAAGTTGTGCAATTCAACTGCAATGTATTTAACAAGAGGACAAAAAAGATGAAAATAAAATGTCACAAAAAAGCTGTTTACTAAAACTGATAACAAAAAAATATTATACCAAGTGTAGAGAAAAATGGACTAAAAAAGTCGGTTAAAATGCTGTTCATTGTGCATTTGCACAAAAATGTGATAATAAACGGGAAAATTTAGGATTTATATTGACAAAACGCGGTTCGCAGTGTATAATCTAATTGTAAACAAACAGTATAACAAATCCGATACACCACATAACACAATCGGGCAGCCGGTGCCGATTATCCGGTAATATTTAATGGAAGGGAAATGACTTATGATGAAAAATAATGTTAACAAAAAGAGTAATAACATGAAGAAGCTCATACCGGCTGCGGGTATGCTGGCGGTATCGGCTACAATGCTTGCAACTTCCACCTACGCGTGGTTCTCGATGAACACAGCGGTAACTGCAACAGGCATGAATGTAACAGCTCAGGCTGAAAGTGGTATCGTAATCTCTAATTCAACAAAGAGTGCGTGGAATGCTACGGCAGCTACAACTACTGGTTCACTAAACCTCTTACCGACAAGTACATCAAATGGTTCTACATGGTATCATAATTCCAGTGATGATGCTGATATTGCAACAGGCGATGGACATGTAGGCACATATACGACAGTTACAAATGAAGGTTCGGATAAATATTATTCTGAGAATAAGTTCTATATTAAGTCTGCAACGACATCATCTTTAACAAAAGATTTGTATATCAAGCAGGTTACAATTACCCCACCTGGTACTGTAACATCTGCTGACCTTGATAAATCACTTCGTGTACTTGTAAAGATAGGTGATTCGACCAATATTTATGCTCCAACAAGTGCATCAACATTAACATATACAGTAAATGGAGCTACAAGTGTTACGGCATTAGATGCTTCATCTGTTAATGATACAAAGGTAACAGGTATTACTTCGATTCCTGCATCTACAGGTACACCTATTGAAGCGACAGTATATGTTTATTTTGAAGGTGAAGATGCTAATTGTAAATCGAACAATGTTAAGGCAACACTTGATACAATGGCTGTAAGTGTTCAGTTCGAGGCTAAGGATCCTGTTGTTACTCCTTAAATATGAGTGATTTTATCATGCTAACTCAATCTCATAATTGAGTTTAATATAAATGCCTTTTTCATTTAATTACTCCTCATTTAAATTCCTCCTCATTTAGGCCTTTAGGAAGCTTATAGATAGCTTTAGCCCCGACGGGCAAAAGTTCGGCGGGCTGCAAACAACGAGTTCATCATAAGTCTCATAAATACCTCTATAACGTAACGTTCCCCCTCTTGCACTGAGAGGGGAACGTTATTTCTCCTCATTTTATGACCCGTTTTTCGGGTCATTTTTTCTGAGGAAAGTTTTTTAATGAATGGTACGATATGCAGATCGAGTTGCTCAGCATTTTGTTAAGAAAATGTTCATAAAAGAACTTATTTTTATTAAAATTTGCGTGTTTTTGGATAGAATTAATAGTTATTTTATTGACATTGCGCAATAAATATGGTATAATAAGACAAATATTAAAATTATATGGCTATGTCTGAGAGGAGGGCTGAAAATGGCTGAAAAAGAGACCAGAACCACTGTTGACGGTCTTAGAGCTGTCGAGATGCTGTACCGACCCATAAGGGAGATAGCTACAGGCGGCACGGCGTTCTACCAGTCCCAGACGCGGCTCAATGCGCCTGATGTCGGCGTACTCATGCCTGATACCTACAGGGACGTATGTGAGATGTCAAGTCAGGCGGTAAAGCTGTTTCAGCTTGAATTGATGCAGTGTCTGGAGGCTTGTACACTGTTTACGGAGCGTGAGCTTAACTACGGTTGGGTTTCGGTATATATGCCTGTGCGATTTCTGAAAGAGAAACGCGCACCGAAGATCGTGACGGACATTTGCCTGAAAAAGGAAGTGCCCACGAGCCGTGTCTGCTTTGAGCTTGGTGAGAATCTTCTCGGCGAGACAGATGTGCAGATCTCCTTGAATATAGTGACTATGCGAAATCTCGGGTTTCATTTTCTGCTGACGAACTTCGGCGGAACTTCATGTCCGATGATGCGTCTGTCAAATTTTGCTGTTGACTATGTTATGTTCAGCCCGGAGGTCGCAAATTACATCGGCAGGGACGAGCGTTCGGACAACGCCGTGAAGTCTATAATATCATTCGTTAATGATATAGGCTCAGAGCCTATCGCTGATGGTGTTTCCAACAGCCATCAGGCTGAAACGGTCTATGAATTTGACTGTTCGTACTGCTCGGGAAGCCTTTCGGGAAAGTATGTTTCAGAAAAAGAGATCAAAAAGCGAAAAGAAGATTGATATTCATATTACTGCTGAATAAATAATCAGCTGAGGATTGGAGAGTTCACTGTGGATGATAAGAAGATCAATGTCCTCGAACTCAGAAGAACCGCAAAAGAAGTAAAGCGCCATTCCATTTTGATGAGGATAATGGCACTGCTTGTTATCATACTTGTGCTTTTGGTTGCCATAGCATATGCGATATCGTATTTTTACGATAAGTTCGGCAGCTTTACAGTAAAGGTCAGCAAGTACGATATGGTACATCAGGGACTTGCCCTTTCGGAAACTCCCGAGTATGAAACGGCAAATGCAGTGCTGAATGCTGATATCGTATACGATATGACGAATATCAGCGGAAAGGATCTCCCTGAAAATCTTGATAAGGTAAATGGCTGTCATAACGGCAATAACTACATCGCCTATACATTTTACCTTATCAATTCGGGTGATGATACCGTAACTTACAACGGTGAGATGGTACTTGATAATATCACAAAAAATGTGGACGAAGCTATCCGTATTGCCGTTTATAAAAATGGCAAAAAGAAAATATATGGCAAGACAAAATCCAGTGGCAAAGGTAAGGAGAGCGACTGTGATGAAGAATTCCTGTCATCGTCCATAGTAATGAGGACATCTACAAAGGATTTTGCGGCTGACAGCAAGGACAAATATACGGTCGTCGTATGGCTTGAGGGCAACGACCCAGATTGCGTCGATGACATTATCGGAGGAACACTGAAAATAAGTATGAACTTCAAGATAGTTGAAGCAACATAAAAACAAAGGAGTAATATATATGAAAAAGGCGCTTAAAACAGTTGTGAATATATTAGTATGGATCGTGCTTATATTTGCGTTATTGATAACGATAGTTGTATTCTCATCGGGAAATAACAATGGTGTGGCAAACCTATTCGGCTATATACCCATGACGGTTGAATCAGACTCTATGAAACCGACATTTGTAAAAGATGATCTTATTATCTGTAAGGAAGTAGATGATATGAATTCACTCAAGGAAAACGATGTCATTACTTTCTGGACAGTAATCAACGGCAAAAGAGCAAAGAATACCCACAGGATCGTCAGCGTAAACGGTGAAGGCAGTTCAAGAAGCTTCATAACACGAGGCGATAACAACGCTATTGACGATACTACTCCCGTAAGCGCAAGTGATGTCATCGGCAAGTGGACGAACAAAAAGATAGGCGGATTCGGCAAGATAATGAGCTTCCTGCGCACAAAGAAGGGCTTCTTTATCTGTATCGTTATCCCAATGGCACTGTTCTTCCTGTTTGAGCTTTATAAATTCATCGTTGTGCTTGTAGAAGCTAAGCGTCCGGAGCCTGTTGAGCAGCTTGATGAGGAAGAGATCAAGCGCCGTGCTATCGAGGAATACCTTGCAAGCAAGGGCGAGTCTGCCGAGAATGCGGCGGCTAAAGCCTCAGAGGCTGTTGGCAAGACTGCCGAAAAGACGGAGGATACTGCTGAAAAAGCCGCAGAAAATTTTGAAGAGGCAAAGAAAGAAGCCTTTGAAAAATTTGAAGCTGTAAAGCAAGAGGCTGAAAGAGTTGAAAAAAATGCAGCAGATGACGCAAATAATACTGAGGAAAAAGCTGCGGAGAACGCTGAGACAGTTGCGGAAGCGGTTGAGGAAAAAGCTGCGGAGAACGTTGTCGAAAAGGTTGAAGATACAGCCGAGGTGACTGCGAAAGCAGATGAAGAAAATAATCTGAAACCTAATGCCGAAATAGTGGAAAAGGCAATTTGAACTGCCGAATGAAAGGCGTAAAGCTGAGCTAAAGCATTGTCTTTGGGAGCTTAAATATGAATGAATTTCTAAAATGGTTTTTCGCATTTATCTCTGAGATGCTCAAAGGCTATGCAGAGATCGTGCGAGGGTTTGGACATGGTATAAAGCAGATATTCAACATAAAGAGTTATATAAGTATATTCAAGGAGCATTCTCAGAATTTCGGAGCGCTTGGCTGGGTACTCACTGTCATTGCGCTCATAGTAGTTGCGGCGATATATGTACTTATTGCAATGATGATAATTCTCGGTATAAGAAAATATATACGCTTCCGTCATTCTCTCGTCAGCAACGAAGACCTTCTTGAAGAGATATCAGAGCTCCAGCGCAAGGTCATGAAAATGGCTAAGGAAAAGGATGAGATCATGGCGATGAAGGTCTCGCAGATGGGACTTCCCACAGGTTCGGGAGCACTTTCCTATGCGGGCAGTACAGGAGAAGCTGCCGAGGGCGGAGGAGGAAGCGGCGAACCCACAGTTGTTGAGAGCGGTGTCGTTCAGACTACAGAACAGAGATTCTCAAAGCTTATCGAAGTGGACGCTTTCTACAAGGAATATACTCCGCCTGAGTATGATAACGATATCGACCTTAAGGGAATATGCGATAATTTCAGGAACTTCGCCTGCTCAAGAATGCATCTTTACTATGAGCCGAAGGTAATAAGACTTTTCCTTGCAGGTATGGCTTCTACGAAGCTCCTTATCCTTCAGGGTATATCAGGTACAGGTAAGACCTCTCTCCCGTACTCGTTCGGAAAGTTTTTGCAGGTCGATACGACCATTGCGTCTGTACAGCCTTCGTGGCGTGACAGAACAGAGCTTTTCGGATACTTTAACGAGTTCACCAAGAACTTCAACGAGACCGAGGTACTCAAAAGGATATATGCATCGGGCTATAATAATGACATAAACCTTATCCTTCTTGATGAGATGAACATTGCCCGTGTCGAGTATTACTTCGCGGAGATGCTCTCCATACTCGAAATGCCGAATGCAGACGAGTGGGCGCTGGATATTGTCCCGAACGCATGGAGCACCGACCCAGTCAAGCTTGATAAGGGCAAGATAGTTATACCGCAGAATATATGGTACATAGGTACTGCGAATAATGACGACTCCACATTCGCTATCTCAGATAAGGTTTACGATCGTGCGCAGCCGATCAATCTCGATTCAAAGGGCGTTGCATTTGAAGCGCCTGATACTCCGCCTATGAATCTGGGCTTCGATCACCTCGATCAGCTGTTTAAGGAGGCGTTTGACCTCTATCCCATATCACAGGATAATCTCAAAAAGATACAGCAGCTCGACCTTTGGGTAATTGAGAAGCTGAGAGTTGCTTTCGGTAACCGTATCCTGAAGCAGATGAATCTGTTTGTGCCTGTATATGTAGCCTGCGGCGGTGAAGAGCTGGAAGGTATAGACTACATTCTTGCAACGAAGATATTCAGAAAGTTCGAGTCGCTCAACCTTGCGATGCTCAGAGAAGAGCTCCGCGAACTTTGTGCATACATGAATAAGTTGTTCGGAAAAAACAAAATGAACGAATCCATAGCTTATCTGGAAAGACTTCAGAAGCTGTTCTGATTCGGTAAAAGAGCAGGTGAGGACAAGTGAACGGCATAAAAAGCAATTGGTACCGTGAATTTGAAGAATTTGCGGAATTGATCGGCAGCGATGACTTGTACGGCGCACTTGGCTCACTCCTTGATTCAAGCAGGGATACATTTGCTTTCAACAAGAAGCTCATGGAGAAAGCGATAGATGTTACGTGGGTAGATGCCATAGAAAAAGGCATCGTTCATCTGGATAATTTCCTGAGAAATCCGCGCCGTACCATAGAGGACGTGGAGGAGATAGTTCCCATAGCGCTGTCGAGAAAGACCACTATCGAATCGGTAAGACACCTTGCACAGCATACTGACCTGATACAGAGCATAGAAAAGAAAACAGGCAAGATAACGCCGTCAAAGCTGCTTAATGTCCATAAAGAAGAGAGCCTTATGACCTATGAGAACAAGTTCGTCAATACTCTCATAGACAGACTGTACATCTTTATTAATACCAGATATGACAAGCTGGCGGAGGTCTCAAAGGACGAGGAAGTTTTTTCCCTCGGATATGATGCGGCACTTGACGACGGTGCAGGCGGAAAAATGAAGATAAAGGTCAATATCGAGACTATCGACAGCCTTGAAGCCTATGACCAGAACGGCAATACCGTATGGCAGAGAGTCGAGAAGCTGAAAAAAGCGATAGAGGGCTATAAGGGCTCAGAGGTATGCAAGACTCTGGGAAATACATATATACGTCCGCCTGTAATGCGTACAAATGCCATAATGAAGAACGTGGATCTCAAAGCCTGCCTTACACTATGGCAGTATATCGAGAGCTATGACAAAGTGGGCTACGAGATAAACGTAGAGAATACGGCAATGATCCCGCAGAAGGAGTTTGTAACTGATTTCTATAAGCTTGTTATACTCAATCTGCTGCTGTTCCGTGCGTATATGAACAAGGACAATGAGGAAAAGTTCAAAAAACTGAGAACTCAGACCTCAAAGACCATTGCGCCTAAGTTCCTGAAAAAGTTCGATAAGGAGCTTGCTTCGGATTACGGAGTTACTGCTGATGCTGTCGCAGGATATGTCGATGCAGATTCAAAATTCAAGCTGGAAAAGCGTCTGCCGCCGAATATCAACCAGCTGTTCGAGCAGATAACTCAGGTCATAAATATCGAGACAAACTACCTCGAAGAGCTTGAGATAAAGCGTCAGGAGGACGAGAAGCGCCGTCAGGAGGAAGAAGCACGGCTCGAAGAGCAGAAGCGTATCGAGGAAGCAAGACGGCAGGAACAGCTCCGTGTACAGAAGGAAAAAGAGGAGGAAGAAAAGCGCGTTCAGGAGATGCTTGCGAAGAAACGTGCGGAGATGGAAGAAGAGGAGCGGGAACGCGAGCGGCGTGAAGCCGAAAGACTTGCAAGAGTCGAGGAGATACGCAAGCGCGAGGAAGCTGCCCGCCTGAGACGCGAGGAAGAAGCACGTATAAAGGCTGAACGTGAACGCATAAAGCAGAACAAGGAAATGGCTCGTGCAGAGCTTGGTGAGGCTGAGGGTCTCGATAAGGAGACACTTCACAGCAGCGAGCCTGACGAAAAGATACTGGAACAGCAGGCTTACAATGAGGTAACAGAGGACGAAGTCGAAGAGGTCAAGGCAGAAATGTCCGACAGACCTCCCGAGGAAGGCGAGGTCTTTGAAGACCCGAGAACTGTGGCTGCACGTAAGAAGCTGGAACAGCAGAAACGTGAAAAGGAAAGAGTTGAAAGCGAACGCGCACAGCGTCTCAAAGCAGACAGAATGCGCATAGAAGCAAAACCTTTCAGGGTGATATACCGCGAATATTCGTGGAATCCGATATATGTGCTCATAAGGCTGATAAGACATATATTGGCAGTTGTATTCGGAATAGTTCCGTTTGAAACAGATAATCCGCTGTATAAGAAGATAGCTGCGGATAAGGAAAAAAAGAAAAAGGAAAAAGAGCTGGAAAAGCAGGAAAGAAAGGAAATGGAGGTTTACTACAGGAAGTACGGACATAACTTCAGGTATGATCTTATGCGCTTTATCAGCGATATGAAGTTCAAGCGCAAAAAACGTCTTGAACGAAAAAACAAACCGCGTCCTGCTTATACGCCGCCTGTGAGGACTCCTGAGGAGCAGCAGGCTATAGATACGGAAATGAAGCGCCTTTATAAAGCGTACCATGTCAGTCTGACCGAAAGAATCCGCAGAGCTGTTGAGAACCATAAGAGGGAAAGGATCGAGCTTGCAAAGAGCATAAGCGAAAGTGCTGAGATCGCTGCAAGAGAAGCAGCTCCCGAAGAGAAGCAAGTGCAGAAGACAAGGATTATCCCCGGTATAATCATAACCGTTATTACCGCAGCTGCGCTCATATTTGTTATCTATGTAATGATATGCTCGTCGCACGGTAAGCCTGTGAATGTTTTCGGCAAGAGCATTCTCAGGGTCGTTACGGGAAGTATGGAGCCGTCTTTGCAGGTAGGGGATTATATCGTCATCGAAAAGACAAGCGCAGACGCTCTCAGGGAAGGTGACATCATTTCGTTCTACTCTGAGCAGAGCGATATAAATGGAATGCTTGTAACACACAGAATAGTCAGCATAAACGACGACGGAAGCTTTGTCACGAGGGGAGATGCGAATCCTGTTTCTGACAGCGTTACCGTTCGCGGTGAAAAGATCGTTGGCAGGTATACTCATAAGTCAAGGTTTTTCATATGGGTAAATTCCTTCGTGAATCTGAAAAAGCTGGTAATACTTGCTGTTGTGATAGCAATGACGTTCATATCATTGTACGAGGTCAAAACTGTGCTCAGGATAAGCCGCAAGGTCATTGACGAGCGCAGGCAGGAGGCTGAAGAAAAGCACAACAAGGCTATGCGTCAGGCGATAGAGAAGGAGAAGCTCCGACTTGAAGCCGAGGGATACGATCCCGAAAAAGAGGTGAACACGAGTGAATCAAGAGAAACTGATGAAAAGGAAAATGATTAGAGCTATCATACTCTGTTTGCTTACAATGGTCGCACTTGCAGTGTTCATTGCACTTTATATCGACGAGACAAGGCGTGTCCAGGAGACATACCGCCGTCAGTATATGACAGACCTCAGCCACGTCATAGAGGATATCGACTCGTACAAGAATGGGAAAGGCGATCACAGCCTGAGGTATATGCGCATAGTCAACAATATGGGCAGCGCCAATTCGTTTGCATTCCTGATAGAAAGTCTTGACGATGAAAAAAAGAAGACTATCAACGAAGTAAATGCCTGTGTAATGAAGTATCCCGAGCAGATGAAGGATAAACTCGATGAGCTGAGAACGGCTCTGAGCGATATCAGTGAGGGGCTGGATAAGGGCTATACCGAAGCAGCAGATATGGTGAGCTCAGTTGACAAAATGGGCAAATAATGCGGAGGAGGATTGTATCATGAGCGAAAAAAGCCGTCTTAAAAAGGAGATAAAGCTCTGCATGAGCACGATCAAGGAGATCGAGAGAAAGCGCTCACGTTCACAGTCGGCACTTGTACAGGCGATATTGCTTCAGGAGCAGCCTGATGAGACCGACGTTGAGTGGTTCAATAAGTATACAGGAGAGATAACAGCCTGCCGCAATCATATGATAGAGCTGCAAAAGAAGCTGAATTCCCTTAAATAGCAAAAAACGGACACCTTTAAAGGTGTCCGTTTTTGAAGATAAATGTCAGTGGAAGAGCTCCCTGATATCAGTTCAATGGTAACCGCCTAAAAAGTAACCACCCTATCCAACGAAGTCTAAATAGACTAAACTAGAAGTAACTAATAAGGTCTAAATGGAGTTGATTGGAATGAATGAGATATCAAGGGTAAAAAAAGAAGTAAAGCTGACACAATGGGCAGAAATGGTGAGAACCAGAAACGAAAGTGGACTCACTGTAACTGACTGGTGCAAGCAGAATGGTATCAATATCAAGACATATTACTACAGGCTGAAGCGAATACGGCAGGCAGTATGCAGTGAAATCGAGCAGCATGATATAGTACCCGCAATACCAGCAGACGCTCCACAGTGTGAAGACGAAAATATCATATTAATTGTTGGAGATGTAAAGATATCGCTGCCTGATAATTTTAATGAAAATACACTCAGTCGACTGCTAGGAGTACTGAGATGATCGGAGATGTCAGCCGTGCAGAGCATATCTACATCGTATGCGGATATACAGATATGCGTAAAGCGATAGACGGACTTGCAGCAATTGTTCAGCAGAATTTCAAACTTAATGTATTTTCCGGCAGTCTGTTTCTGTTCTGCGGAAAGCGATGCGACAGGATAAAAGCTCTGCTGTGGGAAGAAGACGGATTTGTGCTGCTGTACAAAAGGCTTGAAAACGGGAAGTACAAATGGCCGAGAGATTCAGATGAAGCAAGGCA
>NZ_JAILNU010000057.1 GCF_024691275.1 Ruminococcus sp.
CATAATATAAGCTTGGAAGGATTCAGTGAGTACCTTCTCACTTTATTTGACGAAATAAGAGTATTGCGCGGAGAATTGATAGAGATCCATGAGCACACCTTTCTGCGGAATGTATTAGAGCATTTTGATATGAAGCTATCAGTATCTATCGAAGAAGCAGAATGGATAATCTGGAATGGAATATCAAGAGGTTTGCCGACTCCAGGAGCAGTTGAGATGCTAAGTTACCTGCAAGAAACAGGGATACGTACAGGAGTTATAAGCAACCTGTGTTGGTCTGGTGCAGCTCTGACACGTCGTCTCAGTGAGACTTTTCCTGAACATAGCTTTGATTTTATACTCACATCCAGTGAATACATATTCAGAAAGCCTGATAAGCACATTTTTGATATGGCTATTCACAAGTCAGGACTCGCTCCAAATGATATATGGTATTGCGGAAATGACATTGCTGTTGATGTTTTAGGTGCGCATAGTGCTGGATTATCCCCTGTTTTCTATGATGACAGAAGCGTACCAAGCAAGATACATGAGAAAAATGATGCTTTAGATGCTGACGTAGAATATCTTCATCTGGATAATTGGACTAATCTGATTAATATTCTTAAATAAAAAGCAACTTAATAAACGAATGTTACAATCCCAAATATTATGATAACGAGTCAGGAGGAAAAAATATGCTTATTCTTAGCTCCAGTGGATTTAGCACAACACAGGTTCGCTTAAAAATCGGAGAGATCATAGCAGACAAAACAGGAAATATGCTCATAATCCCCATAGCCAGTTTACTTGGCAAGGAAACAGCAGAGAGAGAACGTAACTGTGCTGCAATGCTTGGATTCAAAAAGGAAAACATCTATATCTATGACGAGTTCAAACCCACCGAACTGCTGGATATAGAATTCAGCTATATAGTAGTGCTTGGTGGACATACGCTTAGACTGCTCAGCAAAGTCAGAGAGCTTCACTTAGATACATTCATCAAGGATCAAGTGGCAAATGGTGCCATATACCTTGGATTCTCCGCAGGAGCTTATCTTGCCTGTGACGATATAGAGTATGTAAAGAATTACGACAAGAACGACGGTTTTATTACTGATGGCAACTTTCATGCTCTTGGTTTTACGGATAAATACGTTCTTTGTCACTTCGATTACAGAGATGAAAAAGATATTCAGCTCTGTAGATTGTATATTGGTGACGATGTCGAACTCATAACACTGAATAATGATCAACTAATTAAGCTCTGAATGGTATTGGAGATAAGCTTGTACTCATTCAAAAAATGCCACAAAAAGGCTCATAATCAGTTCCAATCGCCGAAAAACAATAAGTTGACAGATGTTTGCTAAAGCTGTATAATATAGAATAGTTTGATAACTCAGCAAGTACGCTTCAATAAGACTCCAACGAACATATTTCAGCGATGATTGTATATTCAACTATAATAAAAAGAAAGGAATCTCGGAATATGCAGCACACCCAATACGACATAAATATTACCTTTCTTCAACAGAAAGGTTTTGATACTTCTTCCTTTGCTGGTCTAAAAAAAGCTCTGACATGGCTTAAGAACACTGATGCAGATTGCTTAATGCATGGTGAAGGCAGCGGTGATCCTTTTGATATCATGGTTGGCGAAATGCGACGACCAATGCTAATAGCAAGCGTTGAAGCGGCTATGGCGAAACTGCAATCTAAAGACATCACAGAACCATATTAATCAGAACAGAGTAACCTTAGAAGATATACTCCAATCAGATTTAGAACGAATTCTGATTAAAATAATATTAGTAAGCCGACACAGTTTTGTCTTAGTCGATATTTATCGTCGGACATCTCTTACTCGGTAATCGTTTAATTGGTTGACAGACACATATTAAAGCTGTATAATATAAATATCTTATAAAAACGGAGGTATCTGTAATGCCCAGAAAGAAGAAAATAGAAGTTTCACCCGCTGTAACGGAAGTCAAGGCAGAGGTTGTGACCGAAGTTATCAAGGAAACTGTCGCAGAAGCTCCAGCTGAAAAAACTGCAAAGAAGCCTGCCGCAAAGAAAGCTCCTGCTAAGAAAACAGCTACCAAGACTCCTGCAAAGGCTGCTGAGAAGAAAACTTCGGCTAAGACCACTACAAAGACCGCAGCTAAGACCACAAGAGCGACTGCTCCCGTTGAGACAGTCAAGGTCCAGTTCGGCGGCGATGAATACGATTTCGCTGAGATCAAAAAGGCTGTTGAAGCCGATTATAAGAACAAATTCAAGGCTAAGGTCAAGACTATCGAGTTTTACATCAAGCCGGAGGATAAGGCAGTTTACTACGTTATAAACGGCGATTTCTCAGATAAAATTGAGCTTTGATTTGACAGTATTGTAAACGGGTGCGACTCGCTCAGGGTTGCTCCCGTTTTTTCGTATACTGGATTGAAAAGCAGAGCTGATTGTGGTATAATTGGTAGTGTAAACAATGTTCGCTACTATACGAAGTCAGGAGGTGGTATTTTATTGAACGAAACAGAACTCTATAAGGAACTTGGAATACTAACAAAGGACAAGGAACGATGGGAAGAAAGCATACACTATGTTGCTTCATTGCTTTCCCATGAGTCTGTAAAAATACAGGCAAAGGCTCTTTGGCTGATCGGTGAAATGGGGCTTGCTTATCCGCAGTCGGTAAAAGCTGATGTTCCTGTTATTGCTTCATTCTTGGACAGCAAGGTATCACTCCTGCGTGAACGTGCGGTCAATGCCCTCGGCAGGATTGGACGAGCCGACTATCATTTGATCGAACAGTATTGGTCGAGCCTGTTCCGCTTCGCCAACGATGAAGATGCAAAGGTCAGACTGAGCTTTATTTGGGCTTCTGAGAATATCGCCACGAATACGCCTGACATCTATGAGAGCTATATGCCCGTATATGAGGGACTTCTGCACGATACAGACGATAAAGTAAGAATGGAAGCTCCTGAGTTATTCCGTGTTCTCGGCAAACGGAGATCGAAGTTTGTTCAGCCATACCTTGAAACGCTGCAACATATATCTGAAAGCGATGACAACCGTGTTGTGAGGATACATTGCTTGGGGGCTATAAAGGCTGCTATATCGAAATAGGAGAATTTTATGAAGGACTATATTCTATTACTACCCATACTCTTTATTTTTCACGATATGGAGGAAATAATCGGGTTTGGTTATTTTTTTAGACATAACAAGCAACTTTTTGATTGTTTCCCTAAGATAACTGCGGCATACAAAGATTTCTCGACTGAAGGATTTGCTTTGGCTGTGTATGAGGAGTTTATCCCGTTCTTTGGTATCAGCTTATTGGCGTTTTTCTTTCCGTGTAAAGTGCTGAACGCACTGTGGCTTGGT
>NZ_JAILNU010000001.1 GCF_024691275.1 Ruminococcus sp.
TCTGGTAGAGCGCCACCTTGCCAAGGTGGAGGTAGCGAGTTCGAGCCTCGTAATCCGCTCCAATAGCGGCGCTATAGCCAAGTGGTAAGGCGTGGGTCTGCAACACCCTGATCCCCAGTTCAAATCTGGGTGGCGCCTCCAAAGAGCACTTACAATTGTAAGTGCTCTTTATTTTTGGCTTCTGAACCCCCCCAGTTTTACTGGGGGTTCTGAAAGCTTTAGCTATGAGTAGAAAAATAAAACCTCCAATGCTATAATAGAAAAGGTCTGCCAACCAAACTAAAAAAGCAGAGGAGGTATCGTCATGACAAGAGACGATATAAGTAGTTTAGCACATTCCAAGTGGAATTGCAAGTATCATGTGGTGTTCGCACCAAAATACAGAAGAATGGTGATCTATAATCAGATAAAAGTAGATATAGGGCGAATATTAAGAAAACTGTGTGAGCAGAAAGGAGTGGAGATAATCCAAGCAGAGGCGTGTCCAGATCATATACATATGCTGATAGCAATACCACCAAAGTATAGTGTATCACAGATAATGGGATATCTAAAAGGAAAAAGTTCACTGATGATATTCGACCGCCATGCCAATCTAAAATACAAGTATGGAAACCGCCATTTCTGGTGTCGTGGTTACTATGTTGACACAGTGGGCAAAAATAGAAAGAAGATAGAAGAATATATCAGGGATCAGTTGCAGGGAGATATTGCAAACGACCAGTTAAGTTTCTTTGAAACAACAGATCCGTTCACTGGAGAAAAGTATAAAAAGAAATAAAACCCCTTAAGGGGTAGCTGAGAATGAAATGCAGTTGGCAGACCTTTCTCAGCCCTCTTAAGGGGCAGTGTCTGTATCAAGCCCTTTTAGGGCTTTTTCAAACCACCCGTTTAACGGGTGGTTTTGATTTACTATTGTTACAGCATATTAAAAGTCCTGCATCTCTCATAGAGATGCATTTTTATTTTGCCTGAAAATGTTAATACTTAACTAATAAAATATAGCAACTTTGTTTAAAATGTGTATTGCAAAATGTATATAATTATGTTAATATTATGTAAATAAAAAATTTTCGGGGGATCACATATGGATAAAATAAGATTCAAACGTTTCCTTAGCATTTTTACGTCTTTTTGTATCATGGGTTCTGTTCCTATCGCAGTACATAATCACAGAATGAAAGATAACGGTACGCAGACAGTCACAGACGCAAACAAGGACGAGCTGCTTGGTATCAGCAACAAAGACGAATATTTTCTCGGAGCAGCTTCACAGTTCTCGGTTTTCCTGCACGATGACTTTGCAGCGCATGGCTCTGACTGCGAAGGCAGACTTGCAGCAGGCGGAAACGCCAATATGGGCGCTCCTGTTTCCTATTCAGTAGGAGCAAAAGTCGAGGAGGGCAGCAAAGCTGCAAAGGTAGTTGTCGGTGGGAACACTCTTCAGAATTTCCAGCCGGATGACAAACGTTTTGTTGTCGGGAGCAGCGATCATGTAAGTCAGGAGATAATCGACCACGCAAAAGCTGGACAGTGCGAAATATACGTTGGTCAGCTCATTGACTTTGATGCGGAATTTGCTCTGATGAAGGCGAGAAGCAAATATCTTACCGATCTTGAACCAAATGCTGTTCTTGATATCGCCCAATATTATAATAAAGGCTGGACTATAACAGGTAACGACAAAAACCTAAATGTCCTCACTCTCAATGAGGAACAGACGGAAATATTCAATTCGGGTTATATCCAGTTTGAGATACATATTCCAGAGGGTTCTTACCTTGTTATTAATGTGCCGGGCGAAAATGTTCAGCTTCCGCTTACCACTATGAGACTTTACAACGATAAGGGAGTATTTCTTAGAGATAAGGGTGAAAATATGCCTGTGCTTTACAATCTTAAAGATGCTGTAAAGTTCAAATACACAGGTTCGATCCAAGGATCAACGCTTGCACCTGATGCCGACGGCGAAGGCGATGAGGGAGGCCACGTTTCGGGAGCTACTATTGCCAAATCATTTGACGGTGGAATACAATTCGGATATTCATCATTTAATCCGAAAATGCTGAATGCAGCTAACGACGCAACAACAACTTCATCAACAACCACCTCAAAGCCTACTACGACCACAACAACTACCACCACAACGTCCACTACAACCACTGCAACGTCTACTACTACGACAACAACGTCTACTACAACCACCACAACGACTACTACAACCAACACAACGTCTACTACAACCACCACAACTACTACCACCACAACGTCTACGACTACCACTACAACTTCTTCAACCACATCAACTACTTCTTCCGCAACAAGCACAACAACAACATCGTCGACTACAGCAACTTCAAAAGATCAGACAAATATTTCCAAATCAACAACTTCTACAACAGCAAAAACCACTTCGACCACAAAAGGAACAACAAATGCTCCAAAAACGTCTGATCCGTCCGCATTAGGCTCAATAACAATATTCGGCATCGTTGCGGCAGCTTTAATAGTTTCACGTAAAAAACAATAATTTATGAGAGAGGCACCTTAGGGTGCCTCTTTTGGGGTATAATATTTCTTGACAATAATGAACAAAAAAGGTATAATATATTTTGTATATTGATGATTGGAGGTATCACTATGCATTTCAGAAAAATGTTTACAGCTGCTTCAGCTGCCGCGTTTGCAGCTATCAGCTCTGCCGCTTTTTCGCTTTCAGCATATGCGACCACTGTTGATGATGTCGCAGCTGTTGCAAGATCATACGGCTATTCCGAAGATGATATACAAGCAGGTTATAATGAATATTATTCCAACCCAGATGCGTATCCGTCAGAAATACTTGATAAGGCTATCGCTAAACTCCATGAGACAGGAAATCAGATAATTACAGTCGGCCCGCAGGTAACGAACGTTCCGACCACCACTACAGCTGCTCAGGTCAATACAAACGAAGAGACACCAACTGTTAACAACGAAATCACTTTAACAGCTGATGACGGTTCGACTTTCACACGTATAAGCAAAGAAGCGTTCGTCAAAATGTCATACGATGAAAAAATGGCTTATATCAGAAGCTTCACGCCTGAACAGCAGCAGATCATCATAAACAACCTCAGCCCCGAAGAGTACCGGAGCCTGATGAAGCAGAGTCCTGCTGAACAGAAAATACAGATCGTAAGCAAGCTTTCCGAAGCTGTCGAAGAAATGGGTCTGAATATAACAGTTGATGAAATCACAGACGATTCACTCACATTGGCTATGCGAAACGGCAGCGGAGAGCTTGTCAATGTATCGACTGCAGGGGCATCTGTTGAAGATACAGGCTACGACAGACGCGGCATTCTTGCTGTTGCAGCATCTATTATCGTATCAGCTGCCGGCGCAGTATATTTTGTTATGCGCCGTATGCGTTCAGAAGGATCGGAGCAGTAATGGGAGATAAAAATAGAGGGAACAATATCCTTGTTCACGTTGCAACACCTTTCATTCTTTTCGCACTGTGTATCGGTTTCCTTATGATAGCAATGATAAAGCCATACGACAAACTGAAGGTTTATGTCAATCTTGCGTTTATGGATAATCTGAAAAATAATCCCGAATCAGCCGGTTCAGGTCTTGTAATACGCGATAATGAGATCGTTGACGAATATGACGGTGAGACATATGAAAACGGTGAGTTTATTCGTCCGCGTTTCGGTGAGATGTATGCAATAATGTCATGTTCTGCTTTTGATATCTCAATACCTGTATACTGGGGAAGCAATTCCGAGCTTTTTGAACATGGCGCTTGTCAGTCATCAGGCTCCACGATAATCGGCGATAAAGGAAATACAGTAATAAGTGCTCATGAAGACACTTTCTTTGCCGAGCTTTACAAGCTGAAAAAAGGCGATACTGTAACTTTAAAGACAAACTATGGACAGTTCAAGTATACCGTAAAGGAAAACATTACTTTCAATAAAAAAGATGGTAAATACGTCGCTCCATCAAGTGAAACAAAACTCACGCTTTACACCTGCAAACGCGACGTTCTTGGCAACGCAGACGAGCGAACAGGTGTCGTATGCGAACTTAAAGAAAAGAAATTTTACAAAACAACAGGGGAGGGAAGCTCACATTGAATAAAAAAAGCTCATACCTCTTCTCGTTGATCATTTCGATACTATTTGTATTTATGCTGATTGCAAGTTCGGCGGTATTACTCTTTGATATCAACGTATCAGCAAAAAAGCTGAAAGATCTTGCAGTAAAAAATGAATTAAGTTCAAAAATTTACACTGAAATCAGCAAATATTACGCAGAAAAGTATAATACTACGGGAATTCCCGCAAATGTTTACACAGATGCTATCAGCGAGCCATATATACAGTCTTATGTCGAGGCGTATATTGATTCAGCATTCAATGCTCTCGAAAATGACGGCAAAATGTCAGTAAAATATCCCGAAAACAAACAGCTTGAAGAAAACATCGAAAAATTCTTTAACGAATTTGCAGAAGAAAATAATTATAAGAAAGATGATAATTTTGAGCTAAAACTGCGAAACACAAAAGATAGTGCATATACAACCATCGGCTCATACTGTGATGTATATAAATTATCTGCAATGAGTGAGCACGGCATACTTCCGAAGCTTGCCAGAGTTTACTCTAACAGAATAATAGGCACAGCAGCAGTCATCGGATTCACACTCTTTCTTGTTTTGCTGCTCATAGCTGCAAATCGTCAGAAAAAAATCACAGCAATGTACTGGTGCGGAATATCAATACTTATATCAGGTATATTAGGCGGCGTTCCGAGCATACATCTGCTTGCTACAAAATATTTCGATTCATTCTCAATAAAACAAGCTCCTGTATTTACAGCGTTTACAAGTATCATGTATAAATTCACCGAAGCATTTACAGCAGCTAATATCGCATATATAGTTATTAGTATTTCACTTATAGTAACATATGCAGTTATACATGATAAGAAAAAATATCCCAAAACCAAACCTACTGAAATCAAATAAAAAACTATAGAAATGATATGCACCTCAAAAGTCATACGCTTTTGAAGGTGCATATTTTTATGATAAAAAAAGATCTTTCTGAAAAGCTGCCCGGTGTTTTCTCGGAACTTTTGAAAAAACTTCAGAATGGCAGCCGTTTTTATATGTCTCAAACTTGAAAACATTGAAAAAAAGTGTTATAATAGCGTTAATATCTTGCTTTGCGTTTTAACAGGGAAAGAAGCAAAGTTTCACCAAATGTAAGTTTGGTGCAACTTTAACTCTTTTTTAAAACGCAACTTTTTTGATATTATAGCATAAATCAATATTGTCCGTCAAGAATCATCATTGCACCAAGAAGCTCAAATTGACAACCTCGATAAGAATCAGGCTTATGTAATGCGCAAGTATAACAAAGCCACTCATACGGACAAGGCGAAAAACTCATTTCAAAAATATCTCTTAAAGTAAACATATAATCACTCCTTTAGCATTCGACCATAAAAACGGGTTCTACATCAGGACTGTAGCAGATGCCGCACATCACTTGTACCTCTTTTGTAGCTGTTATCTGTTGACCACAGCACGGACACACATACTTTCTTCTTGACTGTTTCGGCTTTTCTTCGCCGCCGTCTTTCTCGACTGGACGAAGCTTCTTGACCTCGAAAGAGATCACGCCGCTATTAGAATCAACAAAGCCTTTCATTTCGTCAGTTGGTTTTGTTCGACCGAATCCAATTTTATCTTCCTCGAACACTTCCAGTCCATGAGATTCAGCTATTTCCTTGAACTTCTTGTTGTGGTAAATGCCTGCTCTTGAAGTGTCCTTGATGCCGTTTTCAAGGGCATATAAATGGCACATCTCATGAAGCAAGGTTGCCATTACTGCGTATATATCACGGTCAAGGAAATCACTTGAAATATTGATATTATAGCGTTCTTGACGGCTCTGTTCCCATGTAGGTTTAGTATATATCCAACCGAAAGCGCCTTTCTTGTAACCGCTCTCGAAAGTGATAATCACTTTCGGGAGCTTGTTCTCAAAATAATGTTCGTTGAACAAGTTGAACATCTTCATGAACGCTAAGTTGAGTTCAGACATTGTATATATCTTTCTTTTCTTACACATAATTACAGCCCCTTTTCTTTTTTGAAAGTTAACTTTCAAATTCCTGATTTGATATATACGGGCATTCAAGCGAACACCCGTATATGCAGTTATAACAAGCCTTTTCTGAATCAATACAATCATGACTGTATCGAAACTTATCACAGATTTCATTCATGATATAACACCATACTTATCATCAACATAGTACAGACCTACAAACGGATTGAATACAGCTGTACAACGCTTACCGTCATATTCAGCTATAACATTGTTATTATCCTTATGCTCGATTATCTCAACCTCTGCCAGAGCGCCGAGACTGTGAACCATTGCCATTACTTTCATTTAAATCATTCCTTTCTTGAAAGTTAACTTTCAATTTATTTTGTAGTTCAAGGTGTGCACTTCCCTTTCACTATATATATTATAGCATACTTGCACACCTATTTCAAGAGGTATAATGCACAAACTTGCACACGTATAATTATATATTTTGTATACTTGCACACCATAAGAAAATATGATATAATAATAACAGAAAGGAGCTGATTACATGGGAAAGACAAGCACAACAAGCAAGAATAAGTATAACGCCAAGGCATATGACAGAATAGCTCTGCAAGTCAAGAAAGGACAACGCGAGGTAATCAGAGCACACGCCGAAGCTCAAGGACTGAGCCTGAACGGATATATCAACAAGCTCATCGAGCAGGACATGAAGCAGGGGAAGTAGTCCCCTGCTTCTTCTTTTCCGCCGCTCTGACCGAGCAGACTTCCGAGCGGCGCACGGGAATCGGTGTGCTTCGCACTGTCCCACCGTACCCAGTTTATATTGCTATATTCGCCCACATATATTTACAGTCCAGTGTATTCCCGTCGCGCCCGTTATTATCTGATATCGCGCCCTTTATTATAAAATACGCCCGTTTTTATTGTTTTCTGTGCGGACAGTTTCCAAGATGTTCACAGTCCGCACAGAAATAAGGTGTTGCCGCAGGCGGCAACCGATTTATAAAACTTTGATAACACCTTTCCTGCGCTTTCTGCAAACGTGTAAGCTTCGGCTTATCTACTTTCTTTATCCTCTTGAAGTTTGGTTTCTTCATACTCCTTCGCCTTTCTATCATAGATTTTCAATAAACTGCGTATATCACTTGATACTTGTCGGAATGTATTCAGTCGTTCGATGCAACAGGCAAGCTCCACGCAATCTGAAACATCAATTTTACGGTATCTGAGATTTGTTTGAAGCTGCATGACTGTTTCTTCAAGCTGTATTTCGTTATTAAGCAGATAGGCATATAATAAATGGAACTCAGACTGTCTCATTCTTTTCCCCTCTCTTGAACACATACTTAAAGCCGTTACTATCTGCACTCTCGATACTATCAAAATCTATATCAGCTACAATGATAAGAGGTTTTTTAAGATTCCGACTATGCCAGAAGAATTTACCAAATATCTTCTTACAGTCCTTTGTTATGTACTTAGTAACATAGAATGCTGTATTCATTCTATCACCAACCAGAGGGACACAGGTTGTAAAACCAAACTTCCATGATGCAAGGTTATAGACTGTTCGACCGCCGTACAGACCGAGCTTTTCAGCACGATCGTTTGATATAGGTTTTTTATGTCCCTGATACAGTTTAGTACCGCTGTCTTCAAGCTTAATCTTATCAGCTTTGAATAAACCATGAAAGTGTATGCCGCCTTTCTTATGTCTCTCAGCTATCATGATATACTGCATATTGTCTCTCTTTACTCTATCTTTTAGCCAGTCCTGAACAGGATTTAACAATTCTTTAGGGTCTTTACTATCAAAATTCTCGGGGTCTATAGTACCCGTGAAAAAATAGTCAAAATCATTATTTAGGACATAATCGAAAATCTGGTCTTTAGCTCTCTTGACACTATCAGAACGAGGTTCAGAAGATGATTTTGTTTTCTCCTGAGGAACTTTCTTTTTGAAGTAATTATAACAATAATCATACTCATGTATACTCATACCGATTTCATTAAGCTTAATAAGGAAATCATCATCTTTATCACAAGCAGTCAAATTCATAAATTCATAACTCATTAAACCACATCTTTCAAGTATCGTATAGACTTTATCAACTTTATCAGCAAAAGCTTTTCTATCAGCTTTTATTTGTTTATCTTTCCGTACATCTTCATTCTCCTGATTTTCTGTTAATATATATTTATCTTTAAATATACTTGACCGACATACTATAGTATTCGTTGTTCCGTCGGTATATAGCTTTGTTTTGCTGTTCTTATAAACTTCTCCGCTTTGTAGCGGAGTGAAGTCTACAAGGTTGAAAAGGTCTTGCATATATATCAACTCTTCCTGTTGCATTTGCAACATTTTCTTTCGGTTTGCCACTATTGTGTGGCTATAATCAAGTAAGCCACACGGACAGGGGAGCCCCTTCGGGGACTCCCCTGTCCCCTGTTATCTCTTGCGCCTTACTGCTTTCTTGTATGCCTTTTGTCCTTCCTTGCTGCCATCGAAGTATTCGTTATATGCTCCCTGATTCCTGAGTATTTCTTCATCACTAAGATACTCAGATGTAAGCAAGCCTTTTATCAATTGACTTGTATCGTATAAGTGACGATAGAAGTCTGTTTGTATTATTACTTCTGTATCAAGCACACGGCGTTTATACAAACGGTTTGAGCAATATGCTTCATATTCTTCTATATCGTATGTAAGTCCTGTCATCTTACGGCTGAAAGGGTGTTTACAGCTGATGCTACAATCAGTGACCGTTGCTGTAATATCTCTTATCTGTTTATCTAACAGGTTAAAACGCTGTACAGTAGCATATATCATCATATGTCTTTTACGTACCTGACACAGGTGTTGGAACACAGGTTTAGGAACACTGTTCTTACCCGTGCTAAAGTCACGGGAATTAAAAAGAGTGCCTATTTCATCAATGAGTACAAGAGTATTATCAGGAGCATTAAGAATGTCTTTAGCTGTTTTTAGAGGGATAATGTCAGTATGTTCAGGAAAATTTGTAAGATTAATATTTGTAAGGATATGCAACTGAGGATATTTCTTAGCAAGCTTATACGCTTTAGCGGTCATGAGAGAGGTTTTACCTTGTCCGAACTTACCTGTGAAAAGGTGTATTCCCCAACCGAGGTTTTACCTTGTCCGAACTTACCTGTGAAAAGGTGTATTCCCCAACCTTTGAAAAGCTTTTTATGATTGTACCAAGCATATATACAACGATCATATATTTGATAGTAAAGGAACAAAGGAAAGACAAAAAGGTTTTTAAAAAGCAATGAGATAAACCACATTATCGTGTACCTCCTGTGAGAAATCCTTTAAGCAGAGTATACATAAACTTTACAAACCAGAGCATGAAGCCTGCACCTGCTGCGAACTGCAAAGCCATAGTAAAAGCTTCGTATTTCTGAGTTGGTACATAGTCAAGATTGCAACCCAGAGCCAAGAAAAGCTGATGTATTATATTTTCCGTCATCATCTCCAACTTCGGTCACCTCACTTTCAGTTACGATTTTTTCAGGGGGAACAGATTGTTTTGAGGGGGTTATTTTTACACGTTTTTCTTTATCATGCCATTTGATAACGTCAACGGCAAATATAAGAACAGATATTAATGAACAAATATTTAATGCAAAAATCAAAAGAACAAGCATAGATTTAATCATAGATTATTCACTCCTTTTTGAAAGTTAACTTTCAATTATTCAAATACTTTTTTTATGAAGAAGATACAAATACCAAGAAAGGCAATAGAAAGCCAGTATTGCCAGATAGTAAACGTAAATGAACCAAATGTCAGGGAGACATTAGCGAATTGGTAAACCGTTGATATAACAGTCTTTAAACCTTCCATACAATTCACCTCACGTAATATCAATAATTCTCGAAATGAAATCGACAATTGCCTGAATGACAAACTTTAAGATAAATGCACCGACAAAAAAGCCGATGATCCAGAAGATAAAGTTTGAACTGAAAAATGAAAAGCTGTCGTCAACATCAAACGAGTTAAAGATTTTTTGACCTGATTGAATGAAAGATTCTCGGGAAGATGAAAAGAACTCTGTTACTGATGTAGTGATATAGTTACGGAAAAGAAATAAGTAAGTATCAGCAACGTCCCAGATATCGACTTCACCAGTTACAATGTCCTTCAGACCGCCGAGAAAGTCGGTAAAGAAAAACTCTATTTCTGAAAAGATTTTATCAAGCATTATGTCACCTTCTTAACAACTGCAATTATAAATATTGTAATCAATCCAGTTGAAACAATAGTCATAAAGGCGGGGAAATATGAAAAGATACTGCGGAAGAATCCGAAGAAACTACCAAAATAAGCGTTAGCATTTACAGTATTATTCTGAGGTATAAGATAATCGAAGCCTATAATGTTATTGCTGTTATTATTATGCTGATTTTTTATAACGACATTACCGTTATTATCCTTATACGCAGAAGAAGCATTGAAAAGGTCACTGTTATCTATATCAGGATTCCAAGGGTGTACACCGTAACCGTCAGAGTTAGGGTTGAACTCGGCAGGATCTGTAATAGAAAAGGTTGACCTATAGACTTCCTTAGCTCCTGTTAAATCGGCTGAAACTTGTTTGCTGCTCACATCATTAAGCGTATTAAGACAACCATAAACAACAACGTCATATGATGTATTACGCTTTAAGTCCATTTGCGACCAACCAACATGATAATACTGTGACTGAAAACCAGAAGGTATAGTATGCCATGCACAAGGAGAATAAACAGAATTACCTTGTAATCCTGAGATTTGAAAGCCCGTCCATTCGTCGGTAACATATGCGAAAGTTGGTTGACCAATAAAACCTTGACTATTCAGAACAAGCGATGTAGGAAAAGAAACAGAATCGCCGTGAGGAACTATAAACCAAGCGAACTGTGCATTCTCGCCATTATTAGAGATACAAAGGTCAAGGGTATTAGAAGTATAGTCCTTACCGTTAATGCTCTGAGAACGTGTTACTGTACCTGTTAAATCAGGTATAAAAGATATTGACAGATTTAAAGGGTCAGGCGGTGTAAAGTTATCAAAGTTTGTTTCATAATCTACCAGTAAACAATTATCACGAATTTTACGACCAGCGCTATCCCAGATAGAAACAGTATGATTATCAAAATCTATTTCATATAAAGAGTATTCACGAAATGCCGAAGAAGTGGAACAATATTGATGATCATGTTCGTAAACGCCGTTTATAATATGAGCGGTATGATAACGATCATAACAATAAGGTGAAATATGAGTTGAAGAAAACTTGATAGTATTACCATTAGCCGTGATATTGATATCTTCATACTGTTCATCAGTGTAAAGAAAACACATAGTATAAAATCTTTTATAGTCGTTTTGTGCATATACGCTTTCATCTGTCTCAAACTTAATACACATATAGTGTGAGAACGAATATGAGATATCAGAAAGCATATCATTCATACTGTAATATAAAGGCTCTGTTATTGTTTCGGCGTGGACGAATAACGGAGCAGAACAGTATATCATCATTGACAGTATAGCAGTGACGATAATAAAAATCCTTTTCAAATAAAAAACCTCCTGTCATTTACAGACAGGAGGAAACGAACGAGAGAGCTGTGTGGGCAGTTGCCCTCCTGCCCATTTTTTAATTATTCTTTGAAAGTTAACTTTCAAATATGCTTAGTGGGAAATAAGACGATGAAAAAGACCGATACCAGCGCCGACAATTGGAATGCCTATGAAAAGCATTGCGATCTCATTACCAGTAATCATTGTTACAGCCTGATTGAATACAGTAGTAACGTTAGTAAGTGCTGTTGTTATCATTGATGCTGTTTCACCCATGCTATTTACTCCTTTCAAAATAGTTTTTTTATCATGCCGCTAATGCGGTTATGAGCTTACTTTGTTTCGTGTTTGACTTCCGAAAACCACGTTAACTTCCATTCGCTGCCAATTGGTGCAAACTGTGTTGTAACTTCCTTATTGATTAAAGCAGACAGTGAGTTATCAATAAGTTTATCAACATCATCATTAGTCATGGTTGGTGTTACAGGTATGTGCAGGATATCAATTATCTGCTGTGCTTTCATCTTTTTTTCTTCAAAGTAAGAGAAGCCCTTAATGTTATCCTTGGCGGCTGTGTCCGTTATGAATCGTAGATTACGATTGCTATAATAGACGTCCTCACCTGTGTCCTTGCTCTTGAATGTTCCGTGATTGCTTTCAAAACCGATAAATATTGTTCTCATAATTTTTTTCTCCTTTCACCTCGGTTAGAGTGATTTTAATTTTTATTTTCGTCCCTTTGCTACGGGCTTACGCCTGTAGCAGACCGCTTCTGAACTAACTCGCTTTATAAACTGGGCGAGTGGATTTCGGAAGCTTTTTTTCGAGCTTCTCCGCTCCCTATAAAATATTAGCGGAGTGATCTCGAAAAAATCTCGGGACATATGGTACTCTTTTAGTACCATAATTATAGTACCATATCGGTACTATAAAGTCAATAAGCAATAGTACCAAAATGAGACTGGATTTTTTGTGTAAAAAGTAGTACCATAATAGTACGGAGGTGATACAATGTCAGAAATGAACTTTAATCTTAGAATATCTGAAAAACTCAACGCAGAGCTTATAAGAATAGCTAAAAAAGAAGGCAGAAGCAAAAACAAACAAATAGAACAAATATTAAAAGAATACGTCGAACAGTATATTGAAAGAGAAAACGAAAAAGCAAAATCTAAAGAAACTGCATAACTATTATTAGGAGGTTTTAAAATGACTATTGACGATCTGATACATGAAGTTTACTTAAAAAAGCAATATAACGCTATTGGACAGTTGATTATTATTAGCGCTATTATATTAATCACAATATTTATATTTATTATAATGATTAATTCATTCAAATCCAAAAAAGAACTTAAAAAAATAAGAAATGAACTACAAATCGCAAACAGACAGTTAACACACAATGAAATGAAACAGGAAAGTAATAAAGAAACTGAAGAATATAAATATAATTCTACATACTAAAAATAATGGGGGAAGCGGTTCCCTTCTCCCATTGCATAATCTTTACATATCATGTAACATATGTGCGCTGTAGCGCGCCCCCTTGCCGCCGCAGGCGCAGCTGAAAAAGAAAAAAGCCGTTTCCTGATGCGGTAATATCCATATTTGCGCCGCGATATAATTACTGACAATCCGTCAGGATATCCGCGAGCGCTTCCAGAACCGCCGTTATGATGCTGTTACAACGACATACAAGGCTATTATTATGTAGCCTATACTATTATAGTGTCAGGTCAAGGGCGGTAATTTCAAAGGCAAAATAAAAGCCCTGAACGCCATTACAGCGAACAGGGCAAAAATATCTGAGGAAGAGAAAGAAGCTAAAGAACTATGTAAGTTTGGTGCAACTTTGAATAAAAAATGAAGTGCTCTTTCATTTTCCTCTTTTAAAGCATTTCTTATACAATTAAAAGAGGTCACCTATGAATAATTACAATTCTCCTTCCAATCCGGAATTTCTTAATAATTATCTCGTGCATATAAAAATAGTCAAACTCCTTGCTGCTCGGACGATCCAGGAATATTACACCGATATAAGACTATTTCTGCGCTACGTATACGAAAATAATCATAATACCGGTAAACCGCTCGAAGAAATCGACATTCATGATATGTCAGTTTCCGAGGTAAAAAAAATCTCTGTCTCTGATATTTACAATTTCATTTTCTATGCCTCTGACGAACGTCAGAACAAAGACCGTGCCCGCTACAGAAAGATCTCCTCACTTCGCAGTTTCTTCAAGTATCTTGAAAAAGTTGCGCATATTATAGAAAGCGATCCTACTAAGGATCTTGATGTACCTGTGCCTAAAACTTCACTGCCGAAATTCCTTTCGCTAAACGAAAGTCTTAGACTTCTCGAAACAGCTGATACAGCCGATTCAAAGCGTGATTACTGCATTATAACTTTATTTTTGAATTGCGGTATGCGTTTAAGTGAGCTTGTAGGCATCAATATCGGAGATATTGATTTCGACGAGAACCGCCTGAAAGTACTTGGAAAGCGCAGCAAAGAACGTATGGTTTACCTTAATGCTGCCTGTGTAGATGCTTTACAGAAATATTTGGTTATAAGAAAAAGCAATCCCAAAGCTGCTGATGAACCTGCTTTGTTTATAAGTAATCAGAACCGCAGGATATCCAAGCGCCGTGTCCAGCAGATAGTCGAAGAAACTCTCCAAAAGGCACAGCTTGACGGAAAAGGCATAACGACTCATAAACTTCGCCATACTGCTGCAACGCTTATGTATCAGTACGGCAATGCAGATGTTCTCACTCTTAAAGAGCTTCTCGGACATGAAAATATCTCAACTACCGAAATATACACCCATCTGAATAACGAATCGGTTCGTCAGGCTGTTGAAAGCAATCCTTTAGCTAAAGTAAAGTCAGATGATACCAAAGATAAATAATAATTTTAATTACAGTCACACTGTTGCAAATTCTTCTTTTTTGTAGTATAATATTTTGGGAGATTTATTAGGTAGGAAACTCGGAGGTATCATATATGTGTGGAATCGTAGGTTTTACGAACAATATAAACAATTCAGATGAAGTCCTTGGCAGAATGATGGACCGCATAAAGCACAGAGGTCCTGATGCTGAGGGAAAATATATTGATGAAGGTATTGCTCTCGGTCATCGCAGACTCAGTATCATAGATGTAAGTTCAAGCGGTGACCAGCCTATTTTCAACGAAGACGGTTCACTGGTCATTATTTTCAACGGCGAGATATACAATTACCGCAGCATACGCGAAAAACTCGTTGCGGCAGGTCATACCTTCAAGACTAATACCGATACGGAAGTTCTCATACATGGATATGAAGAATATGGTGAAAAGCTGCTGAATATGCTCAGAGGTATGTTCTCGTTCGTTATCTGGGACAAGAAAAATAAAGAACTTTTCGGTGCAAGAGACTTTTTCGGAATAAAACCTATGTACTATGCAAATATGAACGGAACTCTTATGTTCGGTTCCGAAATAAAAAGCTTTCTTGAGCACCCTAAGTTCACAAAAGAGCTCAACACTTCAGCTCTTGAGAACTATCTCACATTCCAGTACTCCCCTACTTCCGAAACTTTCTTTAAAAATGTTTACAAACTCCCTCCTGCACACTATTTTAAATTCAAGGACGGAAAATTTGAAGCCAGACGTTATTGGGACGTTCGTTTCAATGCCGATGATAAGCCTGTTCTCGATGAATGGGTAAGCAAAATATCGGATACCTTCCATAATTCTGTCGAAGCACATAAAATAGCCGATGTTGAAGTAGGCTCGTTTCTTTCGAGCGGCGTTGATTCAAGCTATGTCGCAGCTATCGCAGACGTTGACAAGACCTTCACTGTCGGATTCGGCAGCGACGAGAAGTATAACGAGATAGGCTGGGCAAAAAATTTCTCAAACGCCATAGGCAAGGAAAACACAAGCAAGGTCATAACTCCCGAGGAATACTGGAGCAGCCTTGAAATGATACAGTATCATATGGACGAACCTCTTGCCGACCCTTCTGCTGTTGCACTTTACTTCGTGTGCAATATTGCTTCGGAAAAGCTTAAAGTCGTTCTTTCCGGAGAAGGTGCTGACGAGATATTCGGCGGATACAACGTCTACAGCGACCCTGACGGTACATTCTATGACAAGCTTCCTCGCGCTGTAAAACGCGGTATAGGAAGCATCGCTTCAAAGCTTCCCGCAAAACGCGGAGTCAACTTCTTCGTCCGTAAGGGCAAGGACGTTGAGGAACGCTTCATCGGAAACGCCTATATGTTCACACCTGCTGACAGAAAAGCTCTGCTGAAGATAAACACGAACGCCCCCGACCCTACTGTTATAACCAAGCCTTTTTACGATAATGTAAAAAGCAAGGACGACGTAACAAAAATGCAGTACCTTGACCTTCATATGTGGATGGCAGGAGATATCCTCCTGAAAGCCGACAAAATGAGCATGGCTAATTCCTTGGAACTGCGCGTCCCCTTCCTTGATAAGGAAGTCATGTCCCTCGCTGAAAAGATCCCTACAAAATACAGAGTAACACACGATAAGGGTACTGACGAAACAAAATATATAACCAAATATGCTATGCGACTTGCAGCTAAAAAAGATACTCCCGAACAGACTGCAAAAACAGCTGCCAAAAAGAAGCTGGGCTTCCCTGTTCCTATAAGAGTATGGCTGAAAGAAGATAAATACTATCAGCTGGTCAAGAACTATTTTGAGAGCGAGAGCTCAAAGGAATTCTTCAATACCGCTCCCCTGCTCAAACTCCTTGACGATCACCGCGACGGAAAAGCTGATAACAGCCGAAAGATATGGACAGTGTTCATCTTCCTCGTATGGTACAAGGTTTACTTTGAAAATAACGGAAAATACTGATATACAGGAGATCCTATGCCAAGTATAGTTACTTATAAATACATCAAACAAAATCCTGATATAATGGAATATATACGCCGTGCTGACAAGGCTCTTGAAGCCCTTGGCTATACCGAGCACTCGTTCCCTCACGTTGAGAGGGTCGCTCATACATCGGCGTTCATTCTTGAAACTCTCGGATACGACGAGAGATCGGTAGAGCTTGCGCGTATTGCATCTATCATGCACGATATCGGAAACGTCATAAACAGAGTGGATCACGCTCAGAGCGGCGCTGTAATGGCGTTCAGACTGCTTGATAATCTGAGTATGCCAGCCGATGAGATATGCTCTATAATATCTGCTATCGGCAATCACGACGAGGGCACAGGACAGCCTCTCGACGCTATTTCCGCTGCCATGATAATCGGCGACAAGACCGATGTGCGCCGAAGCAGAGTCCGCAACACCGACCTGCTTACATTTGATATACACGACCGCGTGAATTACGCTGTTGAGCGCTCAACTGTAATATTCAACGAAAGCAAGACCTCAATAATACTTGAACTCCAGATAGATACCGAAATATCATCTGTTCTTGAATACTTTGAGATCTTTATGGAACGTATGCTGCTGTGCAGAAGGGCTTCAAAGTTCCTTGGTGTGCAGTTTGAAATGATAATAAACGGCAGTAAAATACTGTAAAAAAATCCAACGGAGGTTTAAAATATGATTTCAGAATATCAGCATCTTATAGATCTTAATGATTATCCTGTAGCATGGTGGAAAAAGGTGGTCGAACTCGGCGAGGAGATATACAAAGCTCCCGAAAAATTCGCTCATGAGTGCGACGGCAAGATCATGGCAACTCTGTTCTACGAGCCTTCCACAAGAACACAGATGTCGTTCCAGACAGCTATGATTCGTCTTGGCGGTCAGATAATCGGTTTCGATAATCCCGCAAATTCATCTGTTGCAAAAGGCGAAACGATCAAGGATACCACCAAGATCGTCAGCAATTATGCTGATGTTCTCGTTATCCGCCACCCTATCGCAGGTGCAGCTAAGGCAGCTTCACTTACTGCTGATTGTTCTGTTATCAATGCAGGTGACGGCGGTCATCTCCACCCTACCCAGACCCTGACAGACCTTCTCACTTTAAAGATAGAGAAGAAAACTCTCTCAGGACTGACCATCGGTATGTGCGGAGACCTTCTTAACGGAAGAACCGTTCATTCCCTCTGCAAGGCTCTCAGTATGTTTGAGAATAACAAGTTCGTGTTCATCTCAACATCTCAGCTGGGTATGCCTGCATACATAAAGGATATCATCAAGGCTAACGGCAGCAGCTTTGTTGAGGTAAACACCCTCGAAGAAGTTATCGGCGATCTTGATGTGCTCTATATGACAAGAATACAGCAGGAACGTTTCGCAAGCGAGGAAGAGTACCTTGCTCAGAAAAACACCTACGTGCTCGACAGAAAGAAGATGCTTCTCGCAAGAAAAGATATGATAGTTATGCACCCGCTCCCTCGTGTTGATGAAATAACAGTAGATGTCGATGACGATGCAAGAGCTATGTACTTCAAGCAGGCTAAATACGGTATGTATGTACGTATGGCCCTCATAATGACTATCCTTAAAGAGAAGAAGCAGTCCGAAACACTCAAAGGAAAAGTTTTTGGCGGCGTAAGATGCTCAAATCCTAAATGTATCACCAATCACGAGGAATACCTTCCAAAGAGCTTCCGTTCAAGCGGCGACGAAACACTTCTTGAATGTGAATACTGCGACGAAAGGAAACTCATATAAGTAAAATACCGTGCAGTTTTGAAACTGCACGGTATTTTTTGTGATCTTACCCACGACTAAGCCGTGTTAGAGTATATTCGGTTACTTAGAGTTGTGTATTATTTTATTCTATAGTGTTAAAAAGAAGCAGTACTGCAAAAACGAAAGTTATTATCACACATATTTTTTTTGCTTTGAAATTTGTTTTTTTAAATTTGATTACTTCTTCAGCTGAAAATAAAAACTGACTCCGTTTGTACCGCGAAGCCAGTTCGTTGCTTGTTTCAATTTATCATATTTTTTCTGTACACAAAAAATAATGAGATCCATTACCGTACTGCCTCAGAGCATTTGATTTTATACAGTTGCGTAAAGATTTGTTTCCCATGCAGGGATATACAGCTGATGTCTGATGTAGAGCTTATACGCAGGATTCAACTTCTTTATGAGCAGCGGTAGCTCAAATATGTCCTCATTCCTGTGATAAAGCGATACCATCATTTTAGGTGCGTAATGTGATATAGTGAACGCAGAACCCCATATAGCTTCTCTTTCAAAGCCTTCAACGTCCATTTTGATGATAGTTGCAGGCTTTTTGTCAAGTATGCTGTCCACAGAGAGTGCTTCGACCATATTTTCCGAACCTGCTGTTATCGCAGACTGCCGTCCTGCCTTTGCAGCAAATGGGAGTTCGGTATCGACACACCATGCTGCTGAATTATAAATGTGAACATGAGGCATACCGTCAACAAACTTTGAAAGCTTCTTAAAGTTCTTTTTATCGGGTTCAAGTGCATATATTGAGACATATTTCCCGTGTGTGAACTCAAGGATCTCCTTGACAGTATCGCCGTTATATGCACCAAGATCCACATATACTTCATTAAGATTAGGCTTTATTATCTTCTTATATATCTCAGCTTTTGATGAAGTTACTGCGGAAAGATACTCTATCTTGCCGCTGATCTTGAAGTTGATGATATTCGCATACACCTTGCGTGAATAATCATCAGCAAGACTGTCATAGACCTGCTGTATCTTATCGGCATTCTCCAGACAGTATTCATATGTGAACAGTCCCCTGCCCACTACAGGCACATCAGGGACATATAATGTATGCTTTGATGCTATGGCGTGTATCTTATCAACTATCTCCTGATAGCCCGCCGCAAAAGCAAGCACCACCACAAAATCTTCTACAGCTTCTTCTATCTCTGAAAGCTTATGGACTCTGTAGCCCTCGAAAGAATGACCGCGTACAAAATCGTCACTTGCAAAAATACCTGCTACAGTTATTTTCTTTTCACGGAAAACAGCCATTATCTTCAATGCGCCGTCTCCCATTCCGTAGATGAATATAGGACGTTTTTCAGCTTTAAGCCTGTCCCAGCTGGATTGTTTTTCTGTAATAAACGAGAGCATTCTCCCAATCACCTCTGAACTCAAAAATCTCCGTCATGGTCGTGCATATCATCATCATGATCGTCATCATGATCGTCATCATAATCATCAATGTGATCGTGACCTCCGTGCAGACCGACCATATCCCTTCCTCTGATACCATATCTGTCGCGCATGATATTGAGGTACTTGTCTATAAGCTCAGACACCTTTCTGACATTTTTAACGCAGTGTACTTCCTTTGAAGGAGTATCTGCATCTTTGCTGTAAATAATTATCGTTCCGCAGTTCACAAGCCGCTGAAAGAACGGATATTTTACCTTTTTATCAATTATCTTATAAAGATCTATCTCATCTTCATCTATATTCAGAAAGCCTGTACGGGTTATAAACTTGGTTTCGGTAAGATAATAACGCGTAAACGTAAGAGGCAGACCTAAAAATGAACGTTTTTTATCTGTCCATACATATTCAAAAGCATTTTTTTTCATAAATTTAATCCTCCAATCCGTCATGACGCAGACCTCTGTATATATATTTTACCACAAAATGCCTTCTTAGTCAACAGTATTTTGCACGAAAACAGCTGACACGAGCGTAATATGACGAAAAATAACAGCGCCTGCATGACTTTTCGGAAAAAACATAAAAAAAGACTTTACAAATCATAAATAATGTGGTATAATATTATCACCGTGTACTTGGTTCGGGGCTTGACCTCGATTTTCACCCCCTTCTGAGTTGACGGAATATATTTTTTAAGAGGTGCTTCAAATGTTATTGAAGGATGAAAAGACAGCCGTTATTGAGGCTAACAGAACTCACGAAAACGACACAGGATCTCCTGAGGTTCAGATCGCTATTCTCACAAGAAGAATCAACGATCTCACAAACCACCTCAAGACCCACAAGAACGACCACCACTCAAGAAGAGGTCTTCTCAAGATGGTTGGTCACAGACGTAACCTTCTCGGATATCTCAAGAAGAAGGACATCAACAGATACCGTGCAATCGTAGAAAAGCTCGGTCTCCGTAAGTAATTACAATGCAAATGAAGGCAGCGGGGTGGTTCTACTACCCTTCTGCCTTTACGTCTATCAGAGTGCAGGGATTAGAAGTCAGAGGTAAGGGCAATTATTTATGAATATTACTTTTACCTCTAACTTCTAAAGTCTCTCCTCTGATAAAAAATAATCAAATTGGAGGCAAAAAAGATGTTTGAAAACTACAGAACTTTTGAAACCACTTATGCAGGCAGACCGCTCGTAGTTGAGACAGGTAAGACCTGCGGACTTGCAAACGGTTCATGCTGGGTAAGATACGGCGAAACCGTTGTTATGGCAAATGTTACTGCAAGTGCAAAGCCAAGAGAGGGTATCGACTTCTTCCCTCTTTCAGTTGACTATGAGGAAAGACTTTACTCAGTAGGCAAGATCCCGGGCTCATTCACAAAGCGTGAGGGCAAGCCTTCCGAAAAGGCTATCCTTACATCACGCTGCGTTGACAGACCTATCCGTCCGCTCTTCCCTAAGGATATGAGAAACGATGTTTCTGTTGTTATGACAGTTCTTGCTGTAGAGCCTGACAACTCACCTGAGATCGCAGGTATGATCGCTACTTCGATCGCTATCTCTATCTCCGATATCCCGTGGAATGGCCCTATCGCAGGCATCAACGTTGGTCTCGTTGACGGTGAGATCGTGCTCAATCCTACTCTCGAGCAGAGAGCTAAGACCGACCTCACTCTTACAGTTGCAGGTACTGCTGAAAAGATCGTTATGATCGAGGCAGGCGCTAATGAAGTTCCCGAGGATAAGATGCTCGAAGCTATCCTTACAGGTCATGAAGAGATCAAGAAGATGGTATCATTCATCAGCGATATCCGCGCTCAGATCGGTAAGCCTAAGTTCACATTCGAGTCAATGGAAGTTGACCACGATATGTTCGACGCTATCGAAGCATTCGCTTCAGACCGCGTAAAGATCGCTCTCGATACAAACGACAAGAACGTTCGTGACGAGAGACTTGCTCCTATCATTGACGATATCCACGCTAATTTCGATGAAAAGTATCCTGAGCAAATACCTATGATCGACGAGTGTATTTATAAGCTCCAGAAGAAGATCGTTCGTGCATGGCTCTACGAGGGCAAGCGTGTTGACGGTCGTGGCATAGACGAGATCCGTCCTCTCGCAGCTGAGGTAGGCGTTCTTCCGAGAGTACACGGTTCAGGTCTCTTTACAAGAGGTCAGACTCAGGTTCTCACTATCGCTACACTCGGTCCTGTAAGTGACGCTCAGAAGATAGACGGTCTCGACGAGGAAGACTCCAAGAGATATATGCATCAGTATAATTTCCCGAGCTATTCTGTCGGCGAAACAAAGCCAAGCAGAGGTCCCGGAAGACGTGAGATTGGTCACGGTGCTCTGGCTGAAAGAGCTCTTGCTCCTGTTATCCCACCTGTTGAGGAATTCCCATACGCTCTCAGACTTGTTTCTGAGGTACTCTCCTCTAACGGTTCTACATCACAGGGCTCTATCTGCGGTTCTACACTTGCTCTTATGGACGCAGGCGTTCCGATCAAGGCTCCTGTTGCAGGTATCTCCTGCGGACTTATCACTCTGCCCGACAGTGATGACTTCATGACAATGGTAGATATCCAGGGTCTTGAAGACTTCTTCGGCGATATGGACTTCAAGGTTGGCGGTACTCACAAGGGTATCACAGCTATCCAGGTAGATATCAAGGTTGACGGTCTTACACCAGCTATCATCAAGGAAGCTTTCGAGAAAACAAGAAAGGCTCGTCTGTATATCCTCGACGAGATCATGCTCAAGGCTATTCCTGAGAGCAGACCTACAGTCAACAAGTATGCTCCTAAGATGCTCCAGACAAAGATCCCTGTTGACAAGATACGCGAAGTTATCGGACAGGGCGGTAAGGTTATCCAGAAGATCTCCGCAGACTGCGACGTTAAGATCGACATCAGCGACGACGGTAATGTATTCATCAGCGGTGTTGACGGCGACAACGCAAACAAGGCTCTCCAGATAATCCATACAATCGCTAACGATCCCGAGGTAGGAGCTATCTACAAGGGCAAGGTTGTAAGAATTATGGACTTCGGCGCATTCGTTGAGATCGCTCCGGGTAAGGACGGACTTGTTCACATCTCCAAGCTGGACAAGCAGAGAGTTGAAAAGGTTGAGGACGTTGTTTCTATAGGCGACGAGATCGTTGTTAAGGTAACAGAGATCGACCGTCAGGGCAGGATCAACCTCTCACGCAAGGACGCTCTTGCTGAGATCGAAGCTAAAAAGAATAATAAGTAATGACAAATACCGTGTACATCAAGTACACGGTATTCTTTTAAGGTAAGTTATGCTTTCCCAGGCGAAATAATTGGCGTACATAAAAATTATCATTCTTCAAAATGTGGTTCTGATAACTATTATTACACATTAATCGTTGAATACGACGGAAATACCGTTGAATCTCCATATTACAATGAAAATCCTTGTTATTGGCTATCAAATACTCGATGCATGGTTTATATTTACCACGGAAAATGCTTTGTAACTGATTTTACTCTAAGAGACGAAAATGAACCCTTTACAAATATCCCCGAAAAATAATTAAGGCGGTCAAGTTGACCGCCTTTTTTCAATGATATTTATGACTCTCTTTCAGCACCATGTCCTTTACCTTCATGAGCGAAGTTGTGGTACTTCTTTCGTTTTCCGAAAGCTTCATGGTGATATACTTGATAGTCTCCTCGTAGTCAGGTATCATGATATGCTCCAGAGCATTAACACGTCTTCTTGTCTTTTCGATCTCGTCTGCCATAAGCTGACAAGCCTTCTCGACTTCCGCAAGACGTATCATTTTCGGAAGTATCGCACTTAACGCACTTACTGCTCCGTCGAGGTCGATAGATGTGAACGCCATACCATATGAGTATATATCATTCGCATCACCTGAACGATATTTCGTCTTGAACTCAGGTATATAGACGCTCATTACATTCTTCTCACCAACTTCAAGCTCGACTTCCTGCTTTGGCAGCATAAGTGCTGTTTCAAGCACCTCTCTCTGCATTACCGAGCCTGCTACAGCCATATAGCGGTTTGCCTCTGATATTGCAGCTTCGACCTCGCTTCTGAGCTGACGGTTCTCTTTAATCAGTATCATGAACTGACGCATAAGCTCATCACGTTTGTCTTTCAGCAGCTTGTGTCCACGTCTTGCTGACGTGAGCTTCTTTTTAAGCTTGCTTAGCTCCATTCGGGTGGGATTAACATTAAGTCTTGCCAATCAGCTCACCTCATTTCTGAGTATCATAGTACTTGACCAGATATTCCTCTCTGATTCTTCTCAGCTCACTTCTTGGAAGGAGTTTAAGGAGCTCCCAGCCGATAGCAAGTGTTTCCTCAATGCTTCTGTTGTTATCAAATCCCTGCGAAACATAGCGCTTTTCAAATTCATCTGCAAATTTAGCATACAAAAGATCTGTAGGTGTGAGAGCAGCTTCACCGAGAACGACCATGAGTTCCTTAGCGTCTTTTCCTCGTGCATATGCTGAGAAAAGCTGGTTCATGGTGTCAGAGTGGTCTGCACGGGTCTTGCCCTCGCCGATACCCTTATCCTTCAGACGTGAAAGCGACGGAAGTACGTCTACAGGCGGATTTATGCCCTTTCTGTAAAGCTCACGGGAAAGGATTATCTGTCCCTCAGTGATATATCCTGTAAGGTCAGGGATCGGGTGAGTCTTATCATCTTCAGGCATAGTGAGGATAGGTATCATGGTAATACTTCCCTCTTTACCGTTCTGACGGCCTGCACGTTCATATATAGTAGCAAGGTCAGTGTACATATAACCTGGGTAACCGCGTCGTCCGGGAACTTCCTTACGTGCTGCCGATACCTCACGGAGAGCGTCGGCGTAGTTGGTGATATCCGTGAGGATAACCAGTACGTGCATTCCCTTTTCAAATGCAAGATACTCAGCAGCTGTAAGAGCCATTTTCGGTGTAGCAAGTCGCTCGATAGCGGAGTCGTTAGCAAGGTTGATAAACAGAACTGTTCTGTCAAGAGCACCTGTGCTCTTGAAGCTCTGTACAAAGTATTCGGATTCCTCAAAGGTGATACCCATAGCGGCGAATACAACGGCGAACTGCTCATCTTTTCCGCGAACCTTAGCCTGTCGAGCTATCTGTGCAGCAAGCTGTGCGTGTGGAAGTCCGCTGGCTGAGAATATAGGCAGCTTCTGTCCTCTTACGAGGGTGTTAAGTCCGTCGATAGCAGATACACCTGTCTGAATGAACTCCTGCGGATACTGTCTTGCAACAGGATTCATAGGAAGTCCGTTAACGTCCAAACGCATCTCAGGGATTATCTCCGGACCGTCGTCGATAGGTCTTCCGAGACCGTCGAAAACACGTCCCAGCATATCCTCAGATACGCCCAGTTCCATCTGGTGACCTGAGAATACTACACTGCTGTCCTGTAAATTTATACCTGCGGCATTCTCAAAGAGCTGTACCAGAGCGTTAGAACCATCTATTTCAAGCACACGGCAGCGTCTTCTCTCGCCGTTTTTCAGTCTTATCTCGGCAAGCTCACCGTATGTGACGTTCTCAACGTCCTTTACAAGCAACAGAGGTCCTGCTGCTTCTTCAATTGTTCTGTATTCTCTTGGCATCAGTCTTCCTCCTTGGTAAGCAGCTCATTCAGCTCTGAGGATATCTCCACACTGAGCTTATCAAATTCTGCATCTGTTTTTTCTTCCTCAACGTACTTGAAACGTCCGATCTTTTCTCTTACGGCAAGGTTCGCAACAGCTTCAACATCTGCGCCCTTGTCAAGTGCATCGGCCGCTTCATCATTGAAGTTGAGTATGAGCTTCATCATATAAAGCTGTTTTTTAAGGCTGGTATACGTATCTACCTCATGGAAGGCAAGCTGATGCAGGAAGTCCTCACGTATTGAACGGGCAGTCTCCATTTTCAGACGATCCTTAGCCGAAAGTGCGTCCATACCGATGAGCTTTACGATCTCCTTGAGCTCTGACTCATCATGAAGTATAGACATGAATCTTGCACGGGAATTCATCCAGTCCTTGGATACGTTATTATTATACCACTCAGCAAGGGAATCCGCATAAAGCGAATAGCTTGTGAGCCAGTTTATAGCAGGGAAATGTCTCTGATAAGCAAGGTTTGCATCAAGTCCCCAGAACACCTTTACGATACGGAGAGTAGCCTGCGAAACAGGTTCCGATATATCACCGCCGGGAGGCGAAACAGCTCCGATAACTGAGAGAGCTCCTTCCCTTCCGTCTGTACCGTTGGAGATAACTCGTCCTGCGCGCTCATAGAACTGAGCAAGACGGCTTCCAAGGTATGCAGGATAGCCTTCATCACCGGGCATTTCTTCAAGTCGTCCCGACATTTCACGGAGAGCCTCTGCCCAACGTGAGGTCGAGTCAGCCATAAGAGCTACCGAATAGCCCATATCACGGTAGTACTCAGCGATAGTTATACCTGTGTATACCGAAGCTTCACGGGCTGCAACAGGCATATCGGAGGTGTTTGCAATGAGAACGGTACGTTCCATGAGCGACTTGCCTGTATGCGGGTCTATAAGCTCAGGGAATTCGTTCAGAACGTCGGTCATTTCGTTTCCACGCTCACCACAGCCGATATATACGATTATGTCAGCTTCTGCCCACTTTGCGAGCTGATGCTGAGTTACAGTCTTACCACTTCCGAAAGGTCCCGGGATAGCAGCTACGCCGCCCTTTGCTATCGGGAACAGACAGTCAACGACTCTCTGACCTGTTACCAGCGGCATATTTGGAGAGAGCTTCTTCTTGTAAGGTCTGCCGCGGCGTACAGGCCATTTCTGGATAAGTGTGAGTTCCTTGTCGCCCTTTGCAGTCTCGATCACGCATACTACATCATCTGCATGGAACTCACCGTCGGATATCTTCTTTACTGTACCCTCGATACCGTTTGGGACCATTATCTTATGGAGTACTATATCTGTCTCGGGAACTGTTCCGATAATATCTCCGCCGATGACTTTATCGCCTGCCTTGACAGTCGGAGTGAACTTCCAGAGCGGTTCTCTTTTAAGTGAAGGCACTTCAACACCTCTTGCGAGATTGTTTCCGCAGACCTTCCTTATATCGTCAAGGGGACGCTGTATACCGTCGAAGATGCTTCCTATAAGTCCCGGACCAAGCTCAACGCTCATAGGCTCGCCTGTTGATTCAACATTCTCACCTGTTCCGAGACCTGAAGTTTCCTCATAAACCTGTATGGAAGCACGATCACCGTGCATCTCGATTATCTCACCGATAAGACGCTTTTCACTAACTCTTACAACGTCGAACATATTCGCGTCTCTCATACCCTCTGCAACTACAAGCGGTCCTGATATTTTGATTACTGTACCTTTGCTGTTCATTTCTGCTTATCCGCCTCTTTTCTAATTTAATATATCCGAGCCTACAGCCTTTTCCACTGCCTCGTGCAAAGCTCTCATTCCGTCGCCCGTATTTCCCTCTATTGCAGGTATAAGGACAATAGACGGGAGCTTGCTGCTCCGATATTTATTTATAGTATCTCTCACCAGTGCCGCAGCAGGTTCTGTGATATATATTACCGCAAAATCATTTGCTGCAAGACGTGAGATAAGTTTGTTTATTTTTTCAGGTTCTGTCTCACGGAAAACGGAAAGACCAAGTGCTGCAAAACCTGACACACTTGCGCTGTCACCGATAACGGCTGCTTTATACATATAGCTTTCTCATCCTTTCCGTGATAGTCTCCTTGTCAGCACCGAACTCCTTACATACAGAGAGGATACGAAGATTCTTTATTTCTGCTTCCTTTGCTATGAAGTAAGCTTCAAGAGGTTCAGCGCCGAATGCCTGCATACGTGCTGTTTCGGCAAGCTCTATCAGTACATCATCACACCACTTCTCATACTGTGCAGTTGACTCTTTGAGCAGTGCTCCTGCATTTGAGTAATGGGAAGCTTCAAGGAAACTGAACAGTGATTCTGCACCGCCAAGTGCTGCCTTGATGAGAGCATCTTTTTCCAGCTCATCGCTTCCGCATACAGCTGTTTCCATGAACTGAGCTGATTTATTCAGAATGCTGCATCTGTAAGCAGTCTTTATGTCAGCGCAAACCGTAAGAAGATTGGCATAACGCTTCATAAAATCGCTACCGTATCTTACAGCACTCTTCTGCATAGCCTTTAGCGCATCTGCATCAATAAGCGAATCCGAAAGCTGTCCGTCAAGCGTTCTTGTGACGAGCTCATATGCTTTAGCAGCGGTATCCCGCATATACTCAGGCAAATTGTCATACTCTTTTGTATTTATCGCGTCAACAAGCACGGGGAGCTCCACGTTTGAAGGTGATATATAATAATGCTGAGGATCTCTGTTTGATATGATAGCTTTAAGAACTGCTTTGAGGTTATGGAAATCGTTCCTGTAGAGCAGTATCTCAAGCTCCTTGCAATCGGGGGCATACTCTCTGAGCATAGCCCAGACCTCTGCAAGTCCGTCGCTGTTTGCTCCCGAACCTCTTTTGGAGGCTATTATGGAATCCACTTCCGCCTTGCTCCTTGCATTTACGAGCTGGTCGATGTCGCTTTTTCCGAGGAGAGTATTCTCCATTGCTCTGACAGCACCTACAGCGTTCGCATACTTTGTACCGTTCATACCATCACCTACCTGAACAGTGCTCTTGCAGCTATATCTCTGACATCTTCCTTTTCAGCTTCAAACATAGCACGGAAACTGCAATTCTCCGATATCAGACCATAGCTCAGGATAAAACCGTCATCTATGTCAGCTTTTTCCTTTGACAGAACGATGCTGCCGCCTTTATTCTTGGCAAGCTCGCTGAGCTTCTGCTCAAAATCCGCAGGAACTCTCGCAAGATCATTGCTTCCAAGGCTTATAACGCCCTTATCCGACTGCATATGACGTTCTGCCAGCTTTAATATCAGCTCAAAGTATTCCTTATCAGGCAATGATCTGAGCTTTGTTATTGTTTTTTCGATCGTTTCATCTATAAGCTCGACCTTTGCAGCAAGAATTCTGCGCTTCATATTTGCATCTACAGATGCACAGGAATTCTCAAAGTCCTTTTCTGCCTGCTGCTTGGCTTTCAGAAGATGCTCTTCATATGCCTTATTAGCATTGACTTCGCCTTCTTCTTTGATAGCCTTTGCCTTTGTTGTCGCAGCTTTCAGGATACTGTCTTCTGTCTGCTTCTGCTGAGCTTCGATGAGGTTGAGGATCTCGTCAAGTCCCGACATTTCTCCACCTCCGCTTTATCAGAGTGCTATATTGTAGATGATAAGGATAGAAATAAGGAGCGCAAGGATAGCGTATGTCTCTACCATAGCAGCCATGATGATACCCTTACCGTTGTGATCCGGCTTCTTAGCTGTGATGCCTACGCCGGCAGCAGCTGTCTTGCCCTGAACGATTCCTGAGATAAGTCCGACTACTGCGATCGGGAGTGAAGCAACAAGGAACTGAAGTCCCTGAGCTGTTGTAAGATCAGCTGCTGAACCGCCGATAAGTCCTATACGGCTGAGAAGGATAATAGCTGTAAGGAGTCCGTAAAGTCCCTGTGTACCGGGGAGAAGCTGAAGGATAAGCACCTTGCTGAATTTAGAAGGATCAACCGAAACTACACCCGCAGCAGCCTCGCCAACGATGCCTACGCCCTTTGCAGAACCGATACCTGCCAGAAGTGCTGCAAGAGCAGCTCCTATAACCGCTAAAACTATTCCTAAATTATCCATTGATATTTTCCTCCTTGAATTTAATATACTGAGTATTTACTGTAAGCGGTGAGAATTCTCTTCCGCCGCCTGTATAGAATTTCGAGAACAGCTCTACGAACTGTAATCTGTCTGTATGAACATATGCACCAAGAAGATTGATCGCAAGGTTTGCGGTATGTCCAATTATGAAAACTATCACGAGAAGAACACCCTTTACAGCCATATTCTTAGGCATTGTTCCAATAAGATTTATAACGCCTGCGATCGAGCCTGTTGCAAGTCCCAGCGCAAGAAGTCGTGAATACGAAAGAATATCACTGAGATATCCTGTTGCCGTATTGTAAAGTGCATACACTCCGCCGAAAATCTTTCCGAATATCGACTTTGAATTTCTTCCCGATGTAAGCACGAGAAGTACAACACCTGCGATCATCAGGTAGGCGCCGATGGTTTTAAGCTGATCGGGAACGCTTGTGAGTATGCTTGCCGCAAGAGGTGCAACGCCGATAACTGTAAGGTATATTGGTACTGTATCAAGAACTGCATCGAGCTTTTTTCCTGCGTCCCACGACATCTTGAACGATACTGCCACACCAAGGAAAAGGTGAAGGATTCCCAGTGCAAACGAGTAGAGCAGAAGTTTTATCGGATCGTCGATAGGCTGGAACCAGAGTGCAATGCTGCCGATCTCCTTATGGAAGAACTCTCTGCCGACTACCTGTACTATATCTCCGAACCAGCTTCCGAACAGCGTTCCCCATATCACAGTTGATATGCCGCAGTTTCTGAACATTGTCAGGGTTTTACGCATACTGATCTCAAGCTTGAATTTTTTAAGGGCGATAGTCGTGCCGATAAGCATTACAAGACCGTATCCTGCATCAGAAAGCATCATTCCGAAGAAAAGATAATAGAAGAATGCCATTACAGGTGTAGGATCCACATCTCCCTTTCCGGGGAGAGCATACATTTTCGTGATGCCTTCCACAGGTTCCGAAAATTTGCCGTTCTCAAGGAGAACAGGAACGTCCTCGTCCTCGGAAGGATCGGTAAATGTTATTGCAGCGGTATATCTGGATTCTATCTCCTTTTGCAGCTGCTCTGCGTACTTCTCGGGGATATATCCATTGAGCACGAAAGTACTTTCCGTAAATCCAAGGCCGCTCAGAGCGTCATACTTTTCCTTACGCATTTGCAGGTAGTCGATAACAAATCTGAGCTGCTTTCGGTTCTCGGCAAGCTTTTTAATATTTGCCTTTGCGTCCTCGGAAGCCTTTTCAAGCTTTTCTATCTCAGCTTTATACGATGAGATAAGCTCATTCGGTGTTTTATTTTCGGGATCGGAAACCGATACAAATGCAAGCCTTCGCAATACGTCGCCTGCTTCGTCAAAAGAGCCTTTGCTGCACAGTATAAAAAGATTTGTCTGTTCCTTTGAACCGCTGATGACCTCGACACTGCAATTCTCAGGCAGCTGTTTTTCAAGCTCCTCGGCAGTCACAGGATACGGAAGCGTACCTATATAAGCCGAAGTAGTGGCAGTTCCTTTAAAATTGAGCGGAACATCAAGAGCCTTCCATGAATCGAGCATATCGCATCTTACTTCAAGCTGTGCGACAGAATTGGCTGAATCATTTATAAGGCGCTGATTTTTTATGATCTCATTTGCTGCGCCCATGACTTTTTCCATCTGCATTGCTTCCTTGCCGAATTCATGCTTCTCGACCTCAGTCTTTCCGCTGAACATATCTGCAAGACTTGCAGGCTCAGGCGCGTGATCGTCAATTATTTCAAGCGCCTGAACAGCTGTATTGCGGAACTTTTCAAACTCACCCACAACAGCTGTAACATTGGTATTTTCGAGCTCTTCATCATCATTGCGTGATATCTCGACAACACCTCGGCGCTGGAGCAGTTCGATTATCTTTTTACTATCTGTAAGCATAGCAATAAGCTCGATCTTTTTCATTTTGAGCTTCGCCATATTTTACATCACTCTCCTCTTGTCAGACAATTATCAGAAAAATCTGCTGATGATCTCATCAACAGCAGAATTCATATTCTTTTCCGCAAGCTGCCTGATCTTATTAATGCGGTCAGAACATTCAGCCTCTGACTTTTTTTCGTAAGCCTTCAGCTTTTCATCGTATGCGCTGCGTATCTTAGCTGCTTCCGCTGTTGCTTCACTTATTTTTTTCTGGATCGCAAGTGAAGACCTTCCTGATGCTGTGCTTATAATGTCATCACGCTGCCGTCGCGCATCAGCATTTTTCCTGTCAGAGAGCGCTTCTGCTTCGAGTATTTTCTTTACTGCTTCTGACGCCATTAAAATACCTCCTTCAAAAAATGACCAACGGTCATTTGATACATTGATTATACCACCCTTTCAAAGTGCAGTCAATAGATAAATTATGAATAAGTTTTGATAAAAAACAGAAAGGGAGCTTACCCTACAGACAGCTCCCTTGCAAATAATCCATTGACAATAAATATTATACCTCAAATCGGTAAAAATGTCAATGAAAATTTTCATAAATTATATAATTTTTTATTGTTTTTATACGCCAAATATCTCGTACTCTCCTGCTTTTAGAGAAATCGACCTGTAATCGCCTTTTTCAAGGGTATTTTCACGGTCATTTATGTACGCATTGAGTATAGCACGGCTCATATTTGTGATGTCACTTCTGTTAACAGCTTCCTCAGGTGTCAGAAGGAGTACTTCACTGTTCTCATAGCCGTCAGAAACAGGCTCGCCGGATATATATTTCAGACGGAACACGATTATCCACTGTTCTGTGCGGAACTGCACTGCAAAAACCGATTCCGCCTGCACGTTTACGCCTGTCTCTTCAAAGAATTCGCGCTTGACAGCTTCTGTAGGAAGCTCGCCCTCTTTTACATATCCTCCCGGGATAAGTATACGTTCCTTTGCGGCACCGTATGTATGGCGGACAAAAAGTATCTTTCCGTCTATATCGAGTATTCCGCAGACAGCATAGTATCTATTACTCATCTTCTTTTTTCACAACGCTTATGCCAAGGACTTCAAGGCTTTCATCGTCAACTGTTGAAGGACATTCGGACATGAGCTCGCTTGCATTCTGTACCTTCGGGAATGCTGTAACGTCACGGAGACTGTCAGCCTTACACATTATCATTGCGATACGGTCAAGACCGATGCCCATACCGCCGTGAGGCGGTGCACCGTAGCGGTACGCGTCAACAAGGAAACCGAACTTAGCCTGTATCTCCTCATCAGTCATGCCAAGAGCTTCAAACATCTTCTGCTGGAGCTCGAAGTCTGTGATACGCATTGAACCGCTTGAAAGCTCTGTTCCGTTAAGAACAAGATCCCAAGCCTTTGCACGTACATTCGCAGGATCGGTGTCAAGATATTCGAGGCACTCCTCCATAGGCATAGTGAATGGGTGATGAGCAGCTACCCATGTATCGTTCTCGTCATCGTGCTCGAAGAATGGCATCTCTGTTATCCAGAGGAAATTGTACTTATCATCAGGAATAACGTCCATTCTCTTGCCACAGATAAGTCTTATAGCGCCGAGTGTTGAAAGAACAGTCTTTGTCTTGTCAGCACAAATGAGAACAAGGTCGCCCTCATGTGCATCAACTGCTGCACATATCTTTTCAAGGTCGCCGTCAGCAAGGAACTTCTTGAACGAGCAGTTAGGCTCGTCAGCCCAGCGGATATAAGCAAGACCCTTTGCACCGATGCCCTTAGCGTGGTCAACGAGCTTGTCGATCTCCTTACGTGTGTATGTAGCTGCGCCATTCTTAACATTGATAGCACGAACTGATCCGCCGTCCTCGATAGCGCTCTTGAATACAACAAAGTCTATATCCTTAACTGTGTCTGTAATATCCTGGATCTCAAAGCCGAAACGTGTATCAGGCTTATCAGAGCCGTAGCGACTCATTGCATCTGCAAATGTAATTCTCGGGAGCGGAGTAGGAACATCAACGCCGATAACTTCCTTGAATACACGCTGGATAAAGCCTTCAACGCACTGCTGGATATCCTCTGCATCGACAAAGGACATTTCAAGGTCGATCTGTGTGAACTCAGGCTGACGATCAGCTCTGAGGTCTTCGTCACGGAAGCAGCGGGCAAGCTGAACATATCTGTCATAGCCTGCGATCATAAGGAGCTGCTTGTATATCTGAGGTGACTGCGGAAGGGCATAGAACTTGCCCTGATGAACTCTTGATGGGATAAGGTAGTCTCTTGCGCCCTCAGGTGTGGACTTCATCATCATAGGAGTCTCAATTTCAAGGAATCCGTTCTCGTAGAAGTATTCACGAGTTACCTTTGCTATCTCATGGCGCATAATGATATTCTGCTGGAGCGGTGCGCGTCTGAGGTCAAGGTAACGGTATTTAAGTCTGAGCTCGTCGTTTACCTTTGTCTCGTTTGTAATCTCGAAAGGGGGTGTCTGAGCCTTTGCAAGGATCCTGAGATCATTTACAAATATCTCCACATTGCCTGTTTTGAGCTTATCGTTCTTGCTCTCACGCTCACGTACCTCGCCCTTTGCCATGAGAACATACTCGCTCTTGCAGATCGAAGCCTTCTCAAAGATCTCACGATCAGTCTCATCGTTGAAAAGGAGTTGAACAACGCCTGTTCTGTCTCTGAGAACGATGAAGATAACACCGCCCTTGTCTCTGATCCTGTCAACAAAGCCGCCTACTACGACTTCCTGTCCTGCTTCGGTAACTTCTCCGCAGTAGTGTGTGCGCTTTAAACCTTTCATACTGTCTGCCATTTTACTTATCCTCCCCTGTGAATGCAAACATCGAACTATTCTCGGCATCCATAACGTCGAGAACCTTATTAAAATACTCATTCTCAAAATTTGCTGTAAACTTGTCATCGAGCTTCAGTTCCTTCTCGCGACCTGTCTCCATCTCCTTGAGACGAGCTTTTCCTTCATTAAGTTCATTATCGCCGATAACCATAGTGTAAGCAGCGCCTATCTTGTTAGCATACTTCATCTGAGCCTTTACGCCTCTGCCCATAAGGTCATATTCAGCGCAGTATCCATACTCACGAAGTCCCTTTACAAGCTCCATTACCTTTTCAAGAGCAGCATCGCCCATTGTAGCGAAATAGATATCACACTTTTTAGGTGTAAGGTAATCACAGCCCAGTTTTTCCATAAGAAGCAGTATTCTCTCGATTCCCATCGCAAAACCGAGCGCAGGGATATGCTGTCCGCCGAGCTGTTCGATAAGACCGTCATATCTGCCGCCTGCGCAGACTGTTCCCTGAGCGCCGATCTCATTTGTGATAAACTCAAAAACAGTCTTTGTATAATAATCAAGACCGCGAACGATCTTCGGATCAATAACATAATCTATGCCAAAAGTTTCGAGATGCTTCTTGAAGGTCTCGAAATGATCCTTGCACTCATCGCAGAGATAATCGAGGATCACAGGAGCGTCTTTGCCTATTTCTTTACAGATAGGGCTCTTGCAGTCAAGAAGTCTCATAGGATTCTTGACGAAACGTTCCTTGCAGGTATCGCAGAGTTCTTCGAGATGCGGCTCAAAATAAGCTCTGAGAGCCTCGTGGTACTTTGCACGGCAGCTCGGGCAGCCGATAGAATTTATATGCAGCTCCACATTCTTGAGTCCGAGCCTTGAAAGAAGTGTACTTGCAAGTGAGATGACCTCTGCATCGGCAGCAGGAGATGCACTTCCCGCCATTTCCAGACCGAACTGGTGGAACTCACGAAGTCTGCCGGCCTGCGGACGCTCATGACGGAAGCATGAAAGCATATAGAAAACCTTCTGCGGCAGAGCTTCATTAAGAAGTCCGTTCTGGAGCAACGCACGGATAGTACCCGCTGTACCCTCAGGACGAAGAGTGAACTCTGTCTCCTTAGCTTTTACCGTGTACATTTCCTTCTGTACAACATCGGTAGTTTCACCTACAGAGCGCAGAAACAAGTCTGTATTCTCAAATGTAGGTATCCTTATCTCAGAAAAACCGAAGCTCTCTGCGGTCTCTCTTGCAATCTTCTCAATAGTGTGCCATTTATAGACATCTTTAGGTAGAACGTCCTCAGTACCGTTTGGGCGTTTGATATTCATAGCCATAAAAATCAGCCTTTCCTGTTTGTTTATTACATGAAAATTGTCCCTTTATGAAGGGACAATTAAACATTTCAGATGCTCGGATTACCGACCTCACGCCAATCAAGGTCGCCTCTCTCAAGGGCAAGTATAAGCGCTTCGGCGGTAGCGATATTTGTTGCAACAGGTACGTTGTGAACATCACAGAGTCTGAGGAGGTTCATTCCGTGAACATCTGCTGCCTTAGGATTGATAGGGTCTCTGAAGAAGAGAAGAACATCTACTTCGTTACATGAGAGAAGTGCGAGTATCTGCTCTGCTCCGCCCTGTCCGCTCAGATATCTTTTAATGGGGAGCCCTGTAGCTTCGCTTACCTGCTTTCCGGTTGTGTTGGTTGCTATAAGTGTATGCTTGGATAAAATTCCGCAGTAAGCACTGCAGAACTGCACCATCAACTCTTTTTTAGCGTCATGCGCAATAATTGCGATCTTCATATATAGGTCCTTTCCCCGCAAAGCGGAATGTTTTTCTGAAATTATACAGTCTTTACTGTAAGCGGGACAAATTCTCCGCCAAGACGCTTTGAAATTGCATCAAATGCTCTGAGAGCCTCACTGTCTGTCGGGATAGGAGTTCCCTTGCCCGTAGCTACTGTCATCTTGAAATCATCAGGGATAACGCCGATAAGCTGTACGCCGACCTTGTCAATGATCTCGTCAAGGTTGGAGATAAGCTCTGCGCCTATTATCCTCTTGCTGATCTTATTGATGATAAGACGCTGGCTCTTGTTTCCTCTGTTATAGAATTCATCAGACATAAGACTTGCATCTCTGATACACACAGGATCAGGAGTGGATATCACAAGGATAAGGTTTGCCTGTTCAACGATATCAAATACATGGGAGTTGATACCTGCGCCTGTATCTATGATTATATATTCAAAGTACTTCTTTACGGAACGACATATTTCAACGATCTTCTCAGCACTTACCGCTGTAAGTGTTTTAGGTGCGCAAAGGATACCGAGATTTGATGCCATTGGTATCTGAGCAACTGCCTCAAGTGCAGTTTTTTTACCGCTGAGCACATCGCCAAGGTCATATTTTATATTGTCTTCAACACCAAAAATGATATCAAGACACCTCAGACCAAAATCGAGTTCAACAATAAGAGTTCTGTGTCCCTGCTTAGCAAGAGTATAACCAAGACCTGCACATACGGTGGATTTACCTGTTCCGCCTTTTCCTGAGGTAACAGCAATAATTTTAGACATTTTTTTTCCTTTCCGATATCCGCAAGCCAAAGCAGTTTTGCTGCATAGACGGCACGGAAGTCTGATAATTATTATAATAATAACCTACTGTACATTATAACACATAATTAGCTAATTGTCAAAGAAGTTTTTAATACAAAATATAAAATTGTGCAAATCAGCTCTTTTCCGAGTTTGTGATTGTATACTTTTTACAAATGCTTCTCCAACTCAGCTATTGCCTTGCTGACCGTTTTTTCGACGTTACAGCCGTTCTCGTCTATAATGATATCTGAATATTTTTCATAAAGAGGTATGCGTTCCTTGTATAGTCCGCTCAGTGACTGTCCTTCACGAATGACCACACCTCTGTTTTTTATGTTTCCGAGGCGGTATCTGAGCTTTTTGTAATCGAGCTTCAGGTAGACAATGATCCCGTTTTTGGCGAGATTCTTCATTGCAGCCTCACCGTATACCGCACTTCCGCCTGTTGCAATAACAGCACTGCTTGTACGGAATCCGCTGAGTATGCGGTTTTCTGTACTGATAAATCCGTCAATACCCTTTTCGGCAATAATATCTTTAAGGAGCTTTCCTTCTTTTTCCTGTATGACAAGATCGGTATCAACGAACTTATATCCAAGGATCTTAGCAAGGATAACTCCGACTGTACTTTTGCCTACCCCGGGCATACCAATAAGAACGATATTTTTCTTCACGCTTCATACCCCTATATCTTAATACATAATCTTATTTTAACTCACTTTGTGCAAAATGTCAATAGATAATCGCGCCATATATTGCGATATTTATTTTTTATATACTAAATATTGACAAAAATCACATATTATGGTAACATATTTTCACAAGGAGGAGTAATATGCATCATAGTCCCTTTGTTTTTTCGGCTGATAACAAGCGCTATCACACGCTGAATTATTACAATAAAACAGTTTTCGGCAGAAAGATATATAAAGCTGTTATAGACTGCGGTTTTACCTGTCCGAACATTGACGGTTCAAAAGGCAGCGGCGGCTGTATTTTCTGTGACGGAGGAAGCGGCTACTTCACAAACAGAGGTCTTGATATAAATTCGCAGCTCGAACACGAAAGAGAACGCATCTGTGCAAAATACGGCAAAGATGCCGGATTCATCGCATATTTTCAGGCAAATACAAACACTTACGCTCCCATAAGCGTCCTGCGCGAGCTTTATTCAAAGGCTGCCGTTTTTCCGAATGTATGCGGCATATCTGTCGGCACACGCGCCGACTGTCTTTCCGATGAGGTCGTAGAACTGCTGAAAGAAGTCAATTCCCGAACTTCACTCACTGTGGAGCTCGGTATGCAGAGCTGTCACGACAGCACTCTTCTGCTCATCAATCGCTGCTATGACCACAAGGAATTCTGCGAAGGCTATATGAAGCTGAAAAAAGCAGGTATAAGAACTTGCCTGCACATCATAAACGGGCTTCCGCGTGAGACTTCCGAGATGATGCTTGAAACTGCAAAAGAAGCGGCAAGGCTTTCTCCTGACGCTGTGAAATTGCAGATGCTCCACGTTATCCGCGGCACAATGCTCGAAAAAATGTATCGAAACTGCGATTTTACGCTGCTTGAACGCGATGAATACACAGACATTATTGTGAAGCAGCTCGAAGTTCTGCCGCCTGAGGTCGTTATTGAGCGTATCACAGGCGACGGCGACAAATCAAAGCTCGTCGCACCTATGTGGAGCGCAGACAAAATAGCTGTTCTCGGAGGCATTGACAAAAGGCTTGCCGAACTGGATACGTGGCAAGGAAAAAAATACGAAAAAAGTAACAGGCAAGGTTCATGACCCTGCCTGTTTGCTTTTATATGTCGTTTCTTATAACATCATCAAGGCTCTCTCTCTTTACCGCGATCCTTGACTCGCCGTTGTTTACGAATACCACAGCAGGCTTCTGAAGTCTGTTGTAATTTGATGACATAGAGTAATTATAAGCACCTGTTGCGCATACAGCTATTATATCGCCTGATTCTGCGTGCTGGAGCGGCATATTCTCACCGATAAGGTCACCGCTCTCGCAGCACTTACCTGCAATAGTAACCTTTTCGCTGCGTTCCTCGTTTGCCTTGTTTGCAACTATAGCTTCATACTCAGAACCGTAGAGGATATATCTCGGGCTGTCAGCCATACCTCCGTCCACGGATACATATGTACGTATATTCGGTATCTCCTTACGAGCACCTACTGTATAAAGTGTGATTCCAGCAGGAGCTGCTATGGAACGACCCGGCTCAATAAACATAGTCGGGAGCTTTACGCCGAGTCTGTCACACTCAGTTCTTACAACGCCCGAAACTCTTTCGAGGTATACTTCAAACGGAGCAGGATCATGATCTTCAAGGTATTTTATGCCGAAACCTCCGCCAAGATTGAGTCCGTCTATCTCGTATCCGAGTTCATTCTTGATCTTAGCAATAAACGCAAGCATCACTCTTGCAGCTTCCTCAAACGGCTCGATATCGAATATCTGTGAGCCAATATGGCAGTGCAGTCCGTAAAGCTTTACATTTTTGCAGTTTACAGCCTCTTTAACAGCTTCAAAAGCTTCGCCCGTTTCCAGCGCAAAGCCGAATTTACTGTCTATCTGACCTGTTTTTACAAAGTCATGTGTATGAGCATCAATACCCGGCTTGATCCTGAACATTATATTCGGCTGAACATTCAGCTCTGCGGCAATGCTTTCAAGTCTGCGGAGCTCGCTTATATTGTCAACGATTATGTGTCCAACGCCCTTTTCAAGAGCAAAGCGGATTTCTTCATCTGTCTTGTTGTTGCCGTGGAAGCCCACCTTCTCCATAGGGAATCCTGCCTTGTAAGCTGTGTAGAGCTCTCCAATGGAAACTGCATCAAGACCGTCGCCTTCACTTGCAACTATCCTGCACATCTCCATGCAGGAAAACGCCTTGCTTGCATAGTGTACTTCGCCCTTGCCGTTGTAATACTTTTTCATGCTGTCATGGAAACGGCGCAGAGTATTTCTTATCATCTGCTCGTCCATAACATACAGCGGCGTGCCGTATTGACTTGCAAGTTCGACTGTGTCAACTCCGCCGATGGTCAGATGCCCCGCGTTATTGACACCAAGATTTTCGGATACAAACATTTTTAACATCCTTTCAGGTTATATTTATTCGTCAGAGACCTCATTGTCATCTGCGATTTCCTCAACTATCTGCCTGAGTTCCTCCACGCCTTCAAACGTCTGCGATGAGAACGGTATTACATGGATATCTTCAAAGCAGGGTATCTCGTCTTTAAATGCTTCAAGACGCTTTTCACGTTCGGTCTTGTTGAGCTTATCAGCCTTTGTGAGAACGAGCACGAACGGCATCTCTTCATCAATAAGGTAATTTATCATATGAACATCGTCTTTTGTAGGTGCATGGCGCATATCCACAAGCATGAAAACAAGTCTGATATCCCTGTCCGAACCGAGATAGCCCTCGATAAGTCCCGACCATCGCTCCTTCTCGGATTTTGCGACCTTTGCATAGCCGTATCCGGGAAGATCGACAAAATATATATTTTCAAGGCCATAGAAGTTTATGGTGGCAGTTTTTCCCGGGACAGAACTTACTCTCGCAAGGTTCTTTCTGTTGAAAAGCTTATTGATAAGAGTTGACTTGCCGACATTTGAATGTCCCGCAAAAGCTATCTCTATCCTTTCGGGAGCAGGTATCTGCGAGAATTTTCCATATGCTGCGGTAAACTCCGCCTTATTGTAATTGAGCTTCACTGCAGCTCCTCCTTATTTTATCAGTGCTGTATCGAGCACATCTGTCAGATCATCAGCGTAAACGAACTCGATAGCGTCCTTGACGACCTTGTCTACTTCTTCAAGATCAGGCTTATTGGCAACAGGTATGATGACTTTCTTAATGCCTGCCTTATATGCAGCCATTGTCTTTTCACGAAGTCCGCCTATAGGAAGTACCTTTCCGTGAAGTGTAACTTCGCCGGTCATTGCAATATCTGCTCTTACCTTCAGCCCTGAAAGCGCCGATACAAGTGCAGTTGTCATTGTAACGCCCGCAGACGGACCGTCCTTCGGAACAGCGCCCTCGGGAGCGTGTATATGCAGATCGTCTTCCTTGTAGAAATCGGCAGGTATACCGTATTTATCGGCAATGCTGCGGACATAGCTTACTGCTATCTTCGAGCTCTCCTTCATAACATCTCCCAACGAGCCCGTTACCTCTGTCTTTCCTGTCCCCTTCATAACGAGAACCTCGATAGGCATGAGAACTCCGCCCACAGATGTCCATGCAAGACCGTTTACCACACCGACCTGATCTTTCTTGGACGACAGATCCGCAAGGTACTTGCGAATTCCCAGATAATCGGGAATATCCTTAGCTTTTATAGTAACTCGTTTAGCTTCATCTGCTGCTATTTTCTTTGCTGTTTTCCTGCAAAGTGACGCAATGCTCCTCTCAAGAGAACGAACGCCCGCTTCCTTAGTGTAATACTGTATCAGCTCGTCGATAGCATCATCTGTTATTTTAAGCTGTGAAGCCTTCAAACCATGCTCTTTCAACTGCTTTGGTATGAGATGCTCCTTGGCGATGTGGAACTTTTCCTCGGCTGTATAGCTCGGCAGTTCAATAACTTCCATACGGTCAAGAAGCGGAGCAGGTATGGCACTTACGTTATTTGCAGTTGTTATAAATACCGCCTTGCTCAGATCAAAAGGCACCTCTATGAAATGGTCGCGGAACGCATTGTTCTGCTCTGCATCAAGTACTTCAAGCATAGCAGACGAAGGGTCGCCCTTTATATCGCTGCAAAGCTTGTCTATCTCATCGAAAAGAATGAGCGGATTTGCCGAACCTGCCTGTGATATGGCAGTGATGATACGTCCGGGCATAGCGCCGACATATGTCTTTCTGTGACCGCGGATATCAGCTTCATCACGCACTCCGCCCAGAGACACTCTTGCATACTTTCTGCCCATTGCCTTAGCAACCGACTTTGCAATAGATGTCTTTCCGATACCGGGAGGGCCCGCAAGACAGATTATCTGTCCCTTTATCTCGGGATTAAGCATATGTACTGCAAGAAATTCAAGTATTCTTTCCTTTACCTTTTTCAAGCCGTAGTGATCCTTTTCAAGAACAGCCTCAGCCTTGTCTATGGAAAGCTTTGCTTTCGTGTACTTGCCCCATGGAAGATCAAGAACTGTATCAAGATAATTCTTGATAACGAAAGCTTCCTGTGACGACGGCGGCAGCTTTGTAAGCTTATCAGCTTCTTTGAGGAGCTTCTCCTTACTCTTTTCATCGAGTTTGAGCTCCATGATATCGTTTATGTAGCCGAAAGCCTCTTCACCCTCATCTTCACCGAGCTGCTCCTGAATTACCCTGAGCTGCTCGCGGAGGTAAAATTCACGCTGTCCCTTGTCTATACTGTTCTTAGTCTGCTCGTTTATGAGGTTCTCAAGTTCGAGTATCTCGACCTCTGATGTCAGGCAGGCAAACAAGACCGAAAGCTTATTGATAACATTGGTCTCTTCAAGAAGAGTCTGCTTGTCTCTGTAATTGAGGTTGCAGTTGAATGTAACTGTCTCAAAAAGCTTTATCGGTGAATCTTGCGTCATTATGGATGTAAGGAGCTCCTTAGGCATTTTCGGGAAGAATGAAGCATATCTTTCAAATACATCCTTGACCGAACGCATAAGAGCTTCCGCTTCGACCTCATCATACTTCGCCCTTGAATAGGTTGGTGTACGCTTTACCTCAGCCTTGAGCACAGAACCGTCATCAATGAGATGAACAAGATTAGCCTTATATACACCTTCCACAAGGACCTTCATAATGTTGTCGGGCAGCTTGAGCACCTGTTTGATCTCCGCAACAACGCCGACCTTGTAAAGGTCGGAAGCTTTAGGATTTTCTATGTAAGCCTCATGCTGTGTAACAAGGAAAAGCTTTCCGCCCTCTTTCAGGGAGCGCTCTATCGCAGAGACCGATTTACTGCGCGAAACATCGAAATGCATCACCATTTTAGGAAATGCAACAAGACCTCTCATAGCCACTGTATAGAGGATATTGGATTCTTCTATTTTATCACTTTTAATGATCTGTTCCATAAAATCACCGCGTTTCTATATTTATCATATCTATCCTTATGAACAAAAATGTGTTCTATTTTATTATACTATAAATCGAAATAAAATTCAACCCCCATTTAATCCATATAATAAAATTAATTTATCATCTCGCATTTTAAGAATTAAATCATGATACAAACTTTTTATTTTGATGTCGATTTTCAGGGTGTTTCTTGTTGATTTGTACGAAATCTTGTGATTATTTGGTGCGTTACGCCAAATTTTGCGGACTTTTAAAAATATTCTTTACTTTTTGTTGAGAATATGATATGATATACACAAAGGTGTAAAAATCAAAAAAGATTGCTAAACATTTCACAGACTTTTTGTGTAAATCATTTTTTCTTTTTTATGAAAAGGGGTTTACTTTTACGGAATAATGTGCTAAAATGTAAAGTATGAAATTGTTTAATTACGCCTTTTGGGCAGATTGGAGAATTAATATGATCGACAAAATAAAATCCGAAAGCATGGATCTGCTTTTTGAAGCTATTCTTACTCTTGATTCCGTTGATGACTGCTACAAATTCTTTGATGACCTTTGCACAAGTATCGAATTAAAGGCTTTCGCTCAGAGATTACACGTTGCCAAGCTCCTCGACGAACACAGAGTATATAATAGTATCGTTACCGAAACAGGTGCAAGCACTGCTACCATCAGCAGAGTAAACCGCTCACTCAAAGACGGCAACGATGGCTACAACATAGTTTTCGATAGGCTTAAAAAGAAAAATCTGCTTAAATGATCTTTGGTTATTGAGTTCGGTCCCTACAAGGCAAGGATCGTATTCATGAAATAAATATCTGAAAGGAAGATTTAAATGAAAAAGGCGAAGATACTCAAAAAGTCAATAGCCTGCCTGTCAGCTGCTGCTACACTTATGTCAAGCAGTATAGTGACAAGTGTTAACGCTGCTGTCATTACTGAAGGCAAAGAGAACAATTACCACAACTTTGCTGAAGCACTTCAGCTTGCTTTGTGTTTCTATGATGCAAACAAGTGTGGTGATAAGGTTGCTGACGACGGCTACTACTCATGGCGTTCCAACTGTCACGTTATCGACGGTGAGATTCCTCTCCAGCCAATGAGCCCGATGCCTACTGTGGGCAAGGGCAAAACCGACGACCAGCTCAAGACAGATCAGGGTCTCGGTGCAGGTGACGAAGGAAAAACAAAGCCAAATCTCGGTGACGATGACCCCACTCTTTATGTCGGCGTAAACATGAGTGAGAAATTCATCGAAAAAAATAAAAAATATCTCGATCCCGACGGAAACGGTACTCTTGATCTCACAGGCGGCTGGCACGACGCCGGTGACCACGTAAAATTCGGTCTCCCCGGAAGCTACTCTGCTTCTACTGTAGGCTGGGGTTATTATGAGTTCCGCGATGCTTACGAGGATCTCGGTCTTCAGAAGCACGTTGAAGATGAGCTCCGCTGGATAAATGATTACTTCATGAAGGCTACTTTCATGGACGAAGACGATAATGTAGTTGCTTATTGTTATCAGGTCGGAGAGGGTAATAACGACCACAACTACTGGTGTCCTCCTGAGCTTCAGGTAGATGATACAATGGTAGCTTCTTCTTCATGTGCTGTTAAGCGTCCTGCTTACTTTGCAACAGAGGAAATGCCTGCTTCGGATCAGTGCGCAGGCGCTTCTGCTTCACTCGCTATAAACTACCTCAACTTCAAGGATACAGATAAAGAGTACGCTGAAAAGTGTCTCAAATACGCTAAGGCTCTCTACGATTTCGCTGTAAAGACTCATATCGAAGAGTGGAAGCCCGGCATGGTTCCAAGCAATTCAAGCCTCGGCTACGACGGCGGCTTCTATACATCAAGCTATGACTACGATGAACTTGCATGGGCTGCTGTATGGCTCTACTACTGTACAGAAAATTATGATTATATAAATGATATCATCTCAGTTGATACTTCTGAGCCGATTTCTGACAGTGGTTCATATGATGCAGATGCTCAGACAGGTCAGCAGCCTTCTTACGCTTACACAGGCTATATGAAGCGTATCATCACTGATACAGGTAACTGCTGGCAGAACATATGGGTTCACTGCTGGGATACTGTATGGGGCGGCGTTTTCGCTAAGCTCGCTCCTATAACAAACACTGCCCGTGACTGGTACATCTTCCGTTACAACCTCGAATTCTGGTCAGGCTGCGCTAAGACTATCGACAGCTCAAGCTGGGGTTATGAGCCTGTACACGGTCATAAGTACTTCGGCAGAGACGATTATCTCTGGAACACACCTATGACTTGCGATCAGATCCCTGACCTCAAGGACAGCGAAACAAGCGGCGACTTCATCGCTAAGTCTCCTAACGGCTGGGCAGTTGTTTCAGGTTATGGTTCAGCTCGTTACAATACTGCTGCTGGTCTTTGCGCTTGCGTATACGCTAAGACTACAGGCGATGATACATTCCTTCCATGGGCAAAGGCTCAGATGGAATATATCCTCGGTAAGAACCCTATGGGTTATTCTTACGAAGTAGGTTATGAGTCAAACTTTGCTTCACATCCACACCACCGTTCATCACACTGCTCAGCTACACAGAGCATGGATGATCCGATAATCCAGGTACACACCCTCTGGGGTGCTCTCGTTGGCGGTCCTGACCTCAAGGACGTTCACGTTGATGAGACAAAGGACTACATCTACAACGAGGTTACTGACGACTATAACGCAGGCTTCTGCGGCGACCTTGCAGGACTTTACCACTTCTACGGTGCTAAGGGCAAGGAGTACGAAAAGGAAAACTATGTAATCGAAGGCTTCGATATGTCTAAGAACGCTATCGGTTACGATCAGGTTGATGCTGACGGCAATGAGCTTCCTGTTGGTTACTTCGTATCAGGCGGTAAGGCACAGGAAAAGAAGGACGGTATCCAGCTCAAGCTCGTTCTCAGCAACAGAACTACTAACCCGCCAAGATTTGAGTGCGATGTAAAGGCAAGATATTACTTCAATATTTCTGAGCTTATAGATCAGGGCTACGGTATTGATTATATCGTTCCACGTATCGACTATGACCAGGAAGCAGGATATACAAACAATAAGTCTCATGCTACACTTTCAGAACCCGTCAAGTACGACGATAAGGGCACATACTATGTTGATGTAACATGGAAGGACTGCAAGTTCTACGGCAGCCGTGTATATCAGTTCGCTCTTACAACAAAGATGGATCCTGAAAAGAACATCTACCCTGAGTGGGATTCTTCAAACGACTACAGCTACGGTGATCTGATAAGCTTTGAAGACGATAACGCTGCTGCAGCTATCACAAACAAGGTAACACTGTACGCAAATGACAAACTCATATGGGGTACTGAACCAGACGGAACAACTCCTGATGCTGATACACAAAAGCGCGATACAGATGTTAAGCCATCTAATGAGCCAACAAAGGTTTCTTACGGTGATGCAAACTGCGACAAGGGCGTTGATATGTCAGACGTTGTTCTTGTAATGCAGTCACTGGCAAGTCCTAACAAATATGGTCTGAACGGTTCACAAAAGAACCATATTACTAATCAGGGACAGGCAAATGCAGACTGTGATCTTACTTCAAAGGGCGTTTCAACAAATGACGCACTTGCGATCCAGCTCTCACTGCTCAATAAGGTTTCACTCCCTGTCACAAAGTAAAAAATCAAAACGGAGGACGTTTGTCCTCTGTTTCAGCCTGTCCACAAAGCCCCTCTGCGAGCAACGCAGAGGGGCTAATTACACAGAATATCAGGCAAAAACAAGATCAGAACACAAAAATGGGATATATACAGTATAAAACAACGAAGGCTGACGATCCTTTCTGAGGT
>NZ_JAILNU010000040.1 GCF_024691275.1 Ruminococcus sp.
GCCCATTGTGTCAGCTTTACTTCTTTTTTTACCCTTGATATCTCATTCATTCCAATCAACTCCAGTTAGACTTCCTTAGTTATTTCTAGTTTAGTCTATTTGGACTTCGTTGGATAGGGTGGTTACTTTTTAGGCGGTTACTTTTTATCGAAAGCAAAGGACAAAATCATAATATTTTATACAAATTATGCATAATTCACTGATTGACTGTGTAAAACGCTTAATAATATGTCGGATATGTGCTTTTTTTATTGAGTTTGTATATTTTTCACAAAACTATCACATTTTTGCGCTATACTGCTCTTTACAAATTGTAATTTAGGGAGTGAGTATTACAAATGATAAGTAAGCGGATAAAATTTATGGCTTTTGCTTTCGCTTTTTGTCTCGGAGCTGTGTCATTGACGGGCTGCGGAGATAAAAATGCCGATATGAAAGAAGCTGAACAAGTGGAGATCCATACCGAAGAGCCTGCTGCGGCTGTACCTGAAGAAACTACTGAAACTACCGAACCCGAGGAGAAAGTTACAACAACAGCGGAAATAATTACTTCGGCAAAAGAAGATATCACGTATACGCCAAGCGATGGAATGATGAGCGTGGGGCTTTCATCAGGCATCGTTCAGATAGGCAGCGATATTTTCAAAAACGGAGGATATTACACAGTAGACGAGTTCATAAGCAAATTCGGGGACAGATATGATATGTCGGGGATCGACCCTGATGGAGTTTGCAGCAGCGCATCAAACAGAGCTATAATAACCTCAAGATATGACGAAGATATTTCTATTGAGATACTCTACAGCGGAAATACCAATTCGGAAATGATAAGAAAAGGCGATGCGATAGTATACAGCGTCATACCGTCATATCCGGATAATGTGTGGTATGCAAAGGGTATCAGCTCGAATCTGAAGGATCAGGGCATCAGCTACGATGATGCAAGGGAGTTCTACAACGAATTTGGCTATACAGAGGGCGAAAACAACGATAATTCATACGGCGTATACGACAAGCTGACAATAAAGGTCATAGGTGATGAGGCTAATCTGTTTGGCTGCAAACCTGTATACACCTATGCTTTTACTTATTCAGGCGACAGCGTAACGAAATTCAGACTGCTCGATGTACGCGCAATAGTCTGAGATCACATTATAAGATTGCATTTGCAGCTGTAAAAGCGAATAATACTGCTCGATTATCCCATTGCTTTCACTCTATACGACGCATTACAGAGCTGTAATATGATATACTATAATTTTTGCAGGAAACGTCACCAATAACAGAATAATGTATTGACTGAAAAAGGCACTCGAAAGAGTGCCTTCAATATTTATGGGATACTTTAAAACATCTTGAATACGCAAAAAGGGCGTTCGCAATAAACGCCCTTTTGATATTCGTATGTTCAGTTATTAGCCAAGTTCTGCAAAGTACTTGATTGTTCTTACCATCTGTGATGTGTAAGAATTCTCGTTGTCGTACCATGAAACAACCTGTACCTCATAGAGATCATCAGCGATCTGAGCAACCATTGTCTGTGTTGCGTCGAAGAGTGAACCGAATCTCATGCCGATAACGTCAGAAGAAACGATCTGATCCTCGTTGTAACCGAAGGACTCTGAAGCAGCAGCCTTCATAGCAGCGTTGATGCCTTCCTTAGTTACGTTTGCACCCTTAACAACAGCTGTAAGGATTGTTGTAGAACCTGTAGGAACAGGAACTCTCTGTGCAGAACCGATGAGCTTGCCGTTGAGCTCAGGGATAACAAGGCCGATAGCCTTAGCAGCACCTGTGCTGTTAGGAACGATGTTAGCAGCGCCAGCTCTTGCTCTTCTGAAGTCGCCCTTTCTGTGAGGACCGTCAAGGATCATCTGATCGCCTGTGTAAGCGTGGATAGTGCTCATGATACCGCTCTGGATAGGAGCATAGTCGTTAAGAGCCTTAGCCATAGGAGCGAGGCAGTTTGTTGTGCATGAAGCAGCAGAGATGATCTTGTCATCCTTAGTAAGAGTCTTCTCGTTTACGCTGAATACGATTGTAGGAAGATCGTTGCCTGCAGGAGCAGAGATAACAACCTTCTTAGCGCCAGCGTCGATATGAGCCTGAGACTTGTCCTTTGAGCAGTAGAAACCTGTACACTCAAGAACTACGTCAACGCCGATCTCGCCCCATGGGAGCTCAGCAGCGTTAGCCTTTGCATAGATTGTAAGTGTCTTACCGTCAACAGTGATTGTGCCCTTCTCATCATCTGCAGATACAGTGTGAAGGTTCTCACCGATCTTTCCGCAGTAACCGCCCTGAGCTGTATCATACTTGAGGAGCTGAGCGAGCATTGAAGGCTTTGTAAGGTCGTTGATTGCAACTACCTCATAACCTGGAGCATCAAACATCTGTCTGAATGCAAGACGACCGATACGGCCGAAACCGTTAATAGCAACTTTAACTGACATTGGATATACCTCCTAAAATTTTGTATAGATTTATTATACCGCAACTTGAAATATTTTTCAAGAGGTTCGATAAAAAAATAACAGATTTTTTTGGAAAAGTACACATTGTACAAATGCTGCGGCGGAGGATATGATAATTTTGGTATTATTTTCTTGCGTATAAATAGACAATAATATGTTCCATTTTGGTGTAAAATGTAGTATAATAATTTGGTAAACATATTCACGAATACATAAAGATCGGAGTTAATATGGATAAGAACAATGAGGTGAAAAGCTTTTTTGAAAGCCCTTTTGCAAAGAATTTTCTGAACAGTACCGATTATCTTGTAAGGCGCTCGGTTACGGGGATATCTGCGTCCTGCGAGATACTGCGCGGCAATGCCGAGAAGAACGGGGATAAGCTCAGCTGCGAGCTTATCGAAGGAATAATGACTACGTGCTGCGAGCTAATGAGGAATGCGGAGCTCAGCAAGGCACTCGCATCTGTCGGCGACGGAGCTGAAAATGATATGCAGACCGTTCGTATGGATCATTTTATCGTTGATTTTGCTAAAAACTGCAACGCTGTGATGTCGGGAAAGTGCACTGTCGAAACTGTCGGATGTCCGACCGTGTATGTGCGGGCAAATGCGGAGATACTGCGCTTTATACTCCTCAGTTTCGTGCGCAGAAGCATTCTTGAGTCCGACGGCGGCAAGGCGGAGTTTGAAGCGGGCTGCAAAGAAACTGGTAAAAGTGTCGAAATTTTTATAAGGGCAAAAAGGACATTTGTGGACGAAACGCTTCTCGGAAGACCGGATGTTTTTGAGACATATCACAGTGAGATACTTGACGGACTTTCAGCTCGGACGGGAGCTGAAACCATATGTGACAATGAGGGCATAACTGTCGTAATACCGCACTCTGATGCCAATTCGCCTGCTGTGGTAGAATCACCGTCGGCAGAGCTGGGAGAAAGATTCTTCAGCGCGTTCAATATTATGCTGAGGGATCTGCTGCGCTAAAGGTGACAGATGTGTGATAAAAAGTTAAAACTTAGCAAATTAGACAGAATAACCTGAGTTTTTTGTTGACATTAATCAAAAAAAGTTGTATAATATATATGTTGAAAAGATTCAACAGCGAAATACAGCGGTTTTATTGTCTTTTTGGAGAGTGCTTATGGGAAAGAATTATGAGATCGAGAGAAAATTTCTTGTCGAATTCCCTGATGTTGCGCACCTTGATGTGAAACGCAGGATAAGTATAGTGCAGACTTACCTGAAGAAAGGCGTTAACGGTTCGCAGCGCAGAGTGAGATATGTTGAGGAAAATGGAAAGGTGAAGTATACCTATACCGAAAAGGTCTTCATAACTCCTGTAACACGGGAAGAAAATGAGTATGAGATAAGTCAGGAGGAGTACCGCAGACTGCTTTCACAGGAGCGCGGAAACTGTCCTCCCGTAGAGAAAGTACGCTATTGCTTTGAGTATAACTCTCAGCTGTTTGAGCTGGATAAATACCCGTTTTCGGACGAGCTTGCCATTATGGAGCTCGAACTCGGCTCTCCCGAACAGAAGATAGATTTCCCTGATAATGTGAAAGTGCTCAGAGAGGTGTCTGATGACGCAAGATATTCAAATGCTTCACTTGCATCGGCAGGCGGTTTCCCGGAGCAGAAGATTGGAGAAAATATTTAATGTCGGAAAAGTTTGTAGCCGCTGACAGTACCGAACAGCTCTCCACGCTATTCGGACAGCTTGACGGCAATGTCAGCAGAATACAGAAAAATTTCAATGTGACCGTTGTCAGCAGGGACGGCGGCATAAAAATAATCGGAGATGAAGAAAAGATCGACGAAGCCGAAAAAGCTCTGAAAGCACTGATGAATATGGCGAAAAACGGCAATGCACTGAATGAGCAGACCGTCCGCTATGTCACATCAATGGTGGCTGACGGCGCTGAACAGGAGCTTCAGGAGCTCGGCGGCGACGGTATATGCATGACTGCCTCTGGAAAGATACTCCGCCCGCGTACTGTGGGTCAAAAGAGGTATACCGACGCTATAAAGAACAATACTATCGTCCTTGGGATAGGGCCTGCGGGAACAGGCAAGACCTACCTTGCTGTAGCAATGGCGGTCAAGGCGTTCCGTGAACATAAGATAAAAAAGATAATCCTTACCCGACCTGCTGTGGAAGCAGGTGAAAAACTGGGCTTCCTCCCGGGAGACCTTCAGGATAAGGTAGACCCGTACCTCAGACCGCTTTATGATGCTCTTTTTGATATGTTCGGAGCCGAGAGCTTCGCACGTTATATGGAAAAGGGGATAATAGAGGTCGCTCCGCTGGCGTATATGCGCGGACGTACTCTTGATGAGGCATTCATCATTCTCGATGAAGCCCAGAATACAACATCGGAACAGATAAAAATGTTCCTTACCCGTCTTGGAAACGAGAGCAGAATGGTCATTACAGGCGATATCACGCAGATAGACCTGCCCGATACAAAGAAGTCGGGACTTGTCGAGGCTGTCAAGGTGTTGAGGGGCATCGACGATATCGAAATACATCGCTTTACCGAAAAGGATGTTGTAAGACACAGACTTGTACAGGATATAATCAAAGCTTATGAGAAATATAATGAAGGGAGAAATAAGAATCATGGCTAAATTAAAGGTATATGTCAAGAATAATCAGACTGAGGTGAAAGTCCCTGTCGGCATAAGACTTCTTATCAGAAGATGCTGTCAGGCAGTTCTTACTACCGAGAATTTCGGCAAGGACGCAGAAGTAAGCGTTTCCTTCGTCAGCAATAACGAGATAAAGAATCTCAATAAAATATACAGGAACAAGGACGCTGTTACAGACGTTCTCTCGTTCCCACTCACAAGCGAGGACGGAACTGTTGAGGTTAATCCGGAGACAGGCGCAGTACAGCTGGGCGACGTTGTTATCTCTCTTGAAACAGCCGTAAAACAGGCACAGAATTACGGTCATTCGCTCGAAAGAGAGGTAGGCTTCCTCACAGTACACTCTATGCTCCACCTTCTCGGATACGATCACGAGACAAGTCAGCTCGACCAGCGTATCATGCGTGAGAAAGAGGAGTCTGTGCTCGAAAAGCTTGGCATCTCCAGAGATGCAACATTTATCGTGAACGGAGAAAAACGCTGATGCCGAGAACAGCTTTTGTTACCATTGCAGGACGCACCAATGCAGGAAAATCATCGCTCCTCAATGCCATTGTGGGCGAGAAGATAGCGTCCGTGAGCAATAAGCCCCAGACTACGCGCACACGTATAACAGGTATACGCAATATCGACGATGTTCAGCTGGTATTCTTCGATACTCCGGGACTTCACAAGCCCGTGAACAAGCTCAGCGAGCATATGCTCAACACAGTCAAGGAGTCTGTCAGCGACATCGACGCTGTTGTATTCGTTATGGACTGCACAAAGAAGATAAACGAGCAGGAACTCAATCTTCTCAAGTCCATGAATGCGTCGAAAATGCCCGTGATACTCGTACTTAACAAGATAGACCTGCTCAGGAACAAGGACGAGCTCGCACCTGTTATCGCTGACCTTACTTCAAAGGTGCAGTTTCAGGCAGTAGTTCCCGTCAGCGTTACCGAAAACAGCGGCGTTGACATAGTTATCGACGAGATAATCTCACTTGCCGAGGAATCGGTACACTTCTTCCCCGAAGATATGATAACCGACCAGCCCGAAAAGGTACTGGCAGCGGAGATGATACGCGAAAAGCTCCTCATGCTTCTCAGTGACGAAGTGCCCCACGGCATAGCAGTAGGCGTTGAGCAGATGACCGAGCGCGACGACAAGGATATCCTTGATATATCGGCAGTTATATACTGCGAAAAGGAGTCCCACAAGGGCATAATCATCGGCAAGGGCGGAGCAATGCTCAAAAAGGCTTCCACCGCCGCAAGGATAGAGCTGGAGGATTTCTTCCAGATAAAGGTCAACCTGAAGTGCTGGGTAAAGGTCAAGGAAGACTGGAGAAACAGAGAGAACCTGATACGCAGCTTCGGACTCTCCGAGAAATAATTACCTTAAATAAAAATGCCAATCCCGCAAAGAATAATGTCGGAGCAAAGCTCACATAGTATTTGCGGAGGCTTTTTATGAACGAAGATACCCTATGGGATAAATTCGCCGAAACAGGCAGCATAGAGGACTATCTGCAATATTCGGCACATAAGGAAGATAACCATGACAACTGTTGAAGGCATCGTCCTTAAAGAGCGTTCTGTCGGAGAACAGGACAAATTCATTGATATACTGACCAAAGAGAGCGGAGTTCTCGAAATATCCGTAAAAGGTGCAAAGAAGATAAACGGAAGATCGGGAAGCTCCACTCAGCTTCTGGCATATTCTCGGTTCTGCATCGACAAGAGGGGCAGCTATTTGTACCTCAACAGCGCAGAGCCGATACATATTTTTTACGGGCTGCGCGATTCGCTTGCGAAGATATCCCTTGCGAGCTATTTTGCCGAGGTCATGCGCTCCTGCATAAAGCCTGAGGCACAGAACGGCGATATAATGCGGCTGCTGCTGAATTGTCTGCACTACCTTGAAACAGGTGAGCGGGACGAAAAACTGCTCAAAGCAGTGTTTGAACTGAGACTTATGTCGGAGATAGGCTATATGCCCGATATCGTGGCTTGCAGAAGCTGCGGCGCTTTCGAGCCCGAGGAGCTGTATTTCTGCATGGAAAGCGGCGGTTTTTACTGTTCGGACTGTTTTGAGAACGAGTCTGAGCAAAATTATATGAAGATAAAGCTGCCTGTGCTCAGTGCGGTGCGGCATATAGTGCTTGCTGATTTCAGCAGGCTTTTCAATTTCCGCGTATCCGATGGAACACAGCAGCAGCTCTCGGAGCTTGCCGAGCAGTACCTGCTCATACATCTTGAACGCGGTTTCGGTACGCTGGATTTTTATAAAACTTTGTAGAGAACGCCGACCTCTGCGTTTCAAAAAAGCCGTTAGCCTGTAGGGACGCACAGTGTGCGCCCGTGTCTATGAATAATGTAACAGGAAATGAATCGTGGGTGCGATGAAGTGATCGCTGCCTATCAAAGCAAAAGGAAGAGTATGGATAAATATTTGAAAACACTTGAACTGGACAAGATACTTGAAATGCTTGCGGAGCTTACCTCCAACGAGGAGAGCCACCGCATGGCACTGGCGGTACGTCCCGACAACGACCTTGAAAGGGTGCGCTATGAGTGTCTCAAGACCTCGCAGGCGCTGTCTCTTTCGGTGCAGTTCGGAACACCGCCTTTCAGCAATTTCAAGGACATAAGCTCCGTGGCTGCAAGAGCAAAGTCGGGAGCTGTAATATCTCTCCGCGACCTCATGGACATCGCGGCTATGCTCCGTCAGATAAAGGCTCTTGCCGACTGGTACGGACACTGCGAGAATATGGAGACAGAGCTGAGCTATCTCTTTTCGAGATTGCAGCCTAACGATTGGCTGCTTGAAAAGCTTGAACGCTCAATAATCTCGGAAAATGAGATCGCGGACGCTGCAAGTCCCGAGCTTGCGGCTATCAGAAGAAAGATCAACCGCGCAGGTATGCAGCTGCGTGAAACTCTGGACAAAATGATAAAGAACAAGACCACTCAGCAGTACTTGCAGGAGAGCAATGTCACTATCCGTGACGGACGCTTCGTTCTCCCTGTAAAATCCGAGTACCGCGGACAGGTGAGCGGACTTATCCACGATACCTCTGCTACGGGACAGACCATATTCATCGAGCCAATGGCAATAGTCGAGGCAAATAACGATATACGTCTCCTTGAAGCCAAGGAGCAGGAAGAGATAGAGCACATAATCCGCCAGCTCTGCCGCGACTGCGGCGATTATGCGGATATACTCGCAGAGAATTACAAGGTCTGCACCGAGCTGAACCTATACTTTGCAAAGTCGAACCTTGCTGCAAAGCTCAACTGCTCACTCCCCGAGATAACAGATGACGGAAAAATGTACCTGAAAAAGGCTCGTCACCCGCTTATCGACAAGAACAAGGCTGTTCCCGTGGAGATAAGTCTGGGCGAGGACTATCAGGCGCTCATCATAACAGGCCCGAACACAGGCGGTAAGACCGTTTCACTGAAAACAGCGGGACTTCTTGCGGCTATGACTATGTGCGGACTTCTTATCCCTGTTGCCGACGGCAGCAAGATCTCCGTTTATGACCATATCCTCGCAGATATCGGCGACAGCCAGAGCATCGAGCAGAACCTCTCCACCTTCTCGTCCCATACAAATAAAGTCATTGAGATACTTAAAACTGCCGACGAGCAGTCCCTTGTGCTCCTTGACGAGCTGGGATCGGGTACAGACCCTGTTGAGGGCGCAGCTCTTGCAATATCAATAATCCGTCGCCTTATGGAGAGCGGTGCAAAGGTGATGGTGACTACTCATTATCAGGAACTGAAAGTGTTCGCTATCGACAGCGAGGGCGTTGAGAACGCTTCCTGCGAGTTCGACATCGAGACGCTTCGCCCCACATACAGGCTTATCGTGGGTTCGCCCGGAAAGTCAAACGCTTTCGCTATATCGGAAAGTCTGGGTATGCCTTCGGATATAATTAATGACGCGAAGAGCCGCGTGAGCGAAGCCAATACCCGTCTGGAGGAGGTCATCGGAAAGCTTGAAGCTTCAAGACTTGACCTTGAACGCCAGAAAGAGGAGATAGCTCGTTTGAAAGCTCAGACTGCCGAGCACGAGGAGGCTATCCGCGTTGAGCGTGAAAAGCTTGAAGCTGCAAAGGCTGACGAGCTTGAAAAGGCAAGACTCCGTGCAATGACCATAATCGAGCAGACAAAGGCTGAGTCCAACGAGCTTCTCGATGAGCTTGACAAGCTCCGCAAGGAAAAAGAGAAAAAGGACTTCAGCGCCAATGTTTCGGGCATGAAGGCGAAGACCAAGCAGAGTTTCAACAAGATGTACGATACGGCAAATCCTATCGACAGGCGCGACCCGAATGAGGGGTATGTGCTCCCGAGAAAGCTGCGCCGCGGAGATACCGTATATGTCGTAGATTTGCAGCGCAAGGGCATAATCTCAGGCGAGCCCGACGGCAGCGAGTTCGTATACGTGCAGATGGGCGTAATGAAAACGAAAATGAACATTTCCCGTCTGCGTCTTGAAGAGCCTGAAAAGGTCACGGTCGGAAGCAAGTCTGTTCGTCCTAACCGCAAGATGAACAAAGTGGGCGTAAAGGCTGAGCGCCGCGGAAAAATGGAACTCGATATACGCGGCTGTGCCTGCGATGACGGAGTATACCAGCTCGATGCATTCATAGATCAGGCTGTGATGTCCAATATTTCAACAGTTACGATAATTCACGGAAAGGGTACGGGACTTCTCAGACAGGCAGTTCATAAGCGGCTGAAATCCCACCCGTCCGTAAAGGCGTTCAGACTTGGACTCTTCGGCGAGGGTGAGGACGGAGTTACCGTTGCCGAGCTAAAATAATGCAAAGCAGAAAATTATTTAAAAATGGTTGCCAAAAACGGGCTTTTGTTGTATAATGACATTAAAGAAAAAAGAGATGGGAAAGGAGAGACTGCGCTTTGAAGAAACGAAGGACTATCGCTGTTATCGCAGCAGATGTTTTTAATGACTATATGAACCGTATACTCGTCGGTATTTCTGAGCAGTGCAGGGCTCTCGGATATGATGCCATCTCTTTTCTCATGGCGTTCAACCTTGACAGCGGCAACCTTATTCAGCAGGGCGAGGAGAATATATTTACCCTCATAAAAAAAGAGGTCATCGACGGCGTTATACTCATGGCGGGAAATATCTCCAGCCAGAATCTTGTGGATAAGTTCGTGAAGGTGTTTTCACACTGGGGTATACCCGTTGTCGCAATTGACTATGATGTGGATTTCTGCGAGACTATATACGCAGAAGATACAGAGCTTTTTGAGCAGATGACAGACCACTTCATCGAGAAGCACGGCTGCCAAAAGATAACCTGCCTGACAGGTCCCGAGGGCAATACTCCCGCATTGTCAAGACTTGAAGGCTATAAGCGTTCGATGAAGAAGCACGGGCTTGAAATAGGCCCGCATGATATAGTATACGGCGATTTCTGGAAGATAGTCTCACGCCGTATCGCAAAACAGTACATAAACGGCGAGTGGGAAATCCCCGATGCGGTCGTGTGTGCAAATGACGTAATGGCAAGGAGCTTATGTACTTCACTTGTAAAGGGCGGTTTCAGGATACCCGAGGATATAAGAGTATCGGGATATGACGGCTCAAATGACGCTATACTGTGCATACCGTCCATAACGACGATCAGCCCAAGAAATGAGCGGCTCGGCGCGAAGGCAGTGTGTCGTCTTCATAAGCTCATAACAGGTGAGGAGACAGAACCGCTTGCAACACTTCATGACGGGGAAATGCTGTTTGCACGTTCCTGCGGCTGCGGAAGCGCTACGAAGTACAGTGTCGAAACAAGCGAAAATTACCATAATATGATAGAACGCTATGAACAGTACTATAGTAAGAGCGGAATGCTCGAAAGCCTCATGGAGGAGGAAAATCTCGACGGACTTCTTCATAAGCTCAACGGATTTGCCTATGTTGTCAACGGTATAGATACGTATATGCTGTGCCTGTGCAAGGATTGGGACAACGTTGAGGAAAGTGAGGACAACTATGTGCGCGAGGGCTATGCTGCGGAAATGCAGACAAAGTTCGTCTACACAAAGAGGGATACGGATTTCGTGAGCCGAAGCTTTGCGTCGGCGGATATCCTCCCCGACTTTATTGATGAATATTGTACCGAGCCTTCGATGTATTTTATCCTGCCCGTACACTTTATGGACCGCTGCTTCGGTTATTCCATATTCCGCTTCAGCGACGTGAAGTGCGCTGCCAGCAGCGTCTTCGCAGAGTGGAACAAGAATATAAGCACCGCTCTTGAGTTCCTGCGTGTACGTACCAAGCTCATAAGCATAAATCAGAGGATACTGATGAGCTCTATCCGTGATACCCTGACAGGTGTGTATAACCGCAAGGGCTTCAACAGAAAGGCGGACGCTATCTTCAAAATGGCTAAGGACGAGCAGAAAATGCTGTTTTTACTTATCGCCGATCTGGATCACCTGAAAATGATAAACGACAATTTCGGACATATCGAAGGCGATAATGCCATAACTATAGCCGCCAATGCGCTGAACGCCTGCTGTGACACCAATGAGATATGCGCACGTATCGGCGGAGATGAGTACGCTGTGGTAGGCTGCGGATACTATACCGATGCCAAGGCGAGAGAGAAGATCAATTATATACGCCGATATTTCGACAGGTATAACAGTTCGTCACGAAAAGAATACAAGGTCGAGCTTAGTCTCGGATACAGTTGCAGTGTCCCCGATGCGGATTCACAGCTGGAAAAATACATTGAAATAGCAGACGAGAAAATGTACGAGGACAAGGTTCAGCGCAAAAAGCAGAGAGTTGACTGATACCCCTTGTATATGCTGCCTTTCGTTATGGCTTGAAGCTATCATATCATTTGTTTTGCTTTTAATTACACTATCCGCTTTAAAATGCTTGACGGCTATTGACAAAAAACACGAAATATGCTAAAATATATTGAATTGCAAAAGAAACTTCGGTTTCAGAGCAAGACTATTGACCACTCCGCTTCGGGAGTTGAGGCCATACGGACAGCCGGGTCAAATGCCGACCGCCGATTATTCGGCTGGCAACTTCTGTTGCCTTATTGATTCGACTGAGCGTCGATAAAGTTTTTATAAGTTCTCATCAGCTTGTGAAAGGTCAATAAGAGTAGTAAAAGGTAGTACTTGCTTGTATAGACTCTGAAACCATATATGAAGTTTCTGCGTATCTTGATGGATATTTCATGCACACAATGGCTGATAAGGTCTTTTGTGTGCATTTTTTGTTTAAAGGTGTGTTGTTATGGAAAATAAACTGAAACTTTACGGTTTTAACAACCTTACAAAGTCTTTGAGTTTTAATATTTATGATGTATGCTATGCGAAGACAGCACGTTCACAGCAGGAGTATATCGCCTATGTTGACGAGCAGTACAATTCCGAGCGTATAACCGATATTATGACTCATGTCACTGAGATGATAGGAGCGCAGGTGCTCAGCGTTTCCCGTCAGGACTACGATCCTCAGGGAGCGTCGGCGACATTCCTTATCGCGGACGATACCATGATACCGGTGGGCGGCAATGAGACAGTTGCTCACCTCGATAAGAGCCACGTTACTGTGCATACCTACCCCGAGTTCCATCCGGATACGAGCATTGCAACGTTCCGCGTGGACATAGATGTAGCCACCTGCGGCAAAATAACACCGCTTACGGCTCTTGATTATCTCATCGGCAGCTTCGACTCCGATATAATCACCATGGATTACAGAGTCCGCGGCTTTACCCGCAATCTCAGCGGAGAAAAGCTGTTCATAGACCACGATATAACTTCCATACAGAATTATATCGACGCAGCTGTGCTTGATAAGTACGACGCAGTGGATATAAACGTCTATCAGGCGAATATCTTCCACACAAAAATGCTTATCAAGGAGCTCGACCTGCAAAATTACCTTTTCAATACCGATGTGAATGAACTGCCGCCAAGGCGCAGACTTGAGATAACCAATGCGCTTCAGCGGGAAATGATAGAAATTTTCAGTGGAAGGAACGTGTTCGGAAATGGCTGAACTTTCCCAGACAAATGCGCCGATATACGAAGCGCTGAGAAGATTTCGCCGTATGAGAGTCGTGCCCTTCGATGTCCCGGGACATAAGCGCGGCAGAGGAAATATGGAGCTCACTGAGTTCCTCGGCGAGGACTGCATGAACGTTGATGTAAACTCCATGAAGCCTCTGGACAACCTCTGTCATCCCGTGTCGGTCATCAAGGACGCTGAGGAGCTTGCAGCCGAAGCATTCGGAGCAGCCAGCGCCTTCTTTATGGTGGGCGGTACGACTTCTGCGGTACAGAGCATGATAATGTACGCCTGTAAGGAGGGCGATAAGATAATCATGCCGCGAAATGTCCACAGAAGCGCCATAAATGCGCTTATCCTTACGGGAGCTGTTCCCGTGTACGTCAATCCCGATGTGAACCATAAACTGGGAATTGCTCTGGGAATGTCGGTGGTACAGGTGGAGCAGGCGATACTGGATAATCCCGATGCCAAGGCGATAATGGTGAATAATCCCACATATTACGGTATATGCTCCGACCTGAAGAAGATAACGGAGATCGCCCATGCCCACGGAATGCTCGTGCTTGTGGACGAGGCTCACGGAACACATTTCTACTTCGGCGAGAACTTTCCCATAACGGCAATGGCTGCGGGAGCTGATATAGCTTCGGTAAGTATGCATAAATCGGGCGGAAGTCTTACCCAGAGCTCTTTCCTGCTCATGGGAAAGGCTATAAACTCTGACTATATGCGGCAGGTCATAAACCTCACCCAGACCACGAGCGCATCGTATCTGCTGCTTTCCAGCCTTGATATTTCCAGAAAGAGACTGGCTCTCGGCGGACGCGAGATATTCGCACAGACCGTGGAAATGGCAGAATATGCACGCTCCGAGATAAACGAGATAGGCGGATATTACGCATATTCCCGTGAACTCATAAACGGCGACAGCATATACGACTTCGATGTGTCGAAGCTGAGCATATACACTCTGCCTATCGGACTGGCCGGCATAGAGGTCTACGACCTTCTGCGTGACGAGTACGATATCCAGATCGAGTTCGGCGACATCGGAAATGTCCTCGCATATATATCTGTAGGCGACAGAAAGCGCGATATCGAGCGCCTTATCAGTGCTCTTGCGGAGATAAAGCGCCGCTTCGGAAAGGACGGAGCGGATATGCTCACTCAGGAATACATCAGCCCTGTAGTTGCGGAAACTCCGCGAAAGGCGTTTTACGCCGAAAAGCGCTCGCTGCCCCTTGATGAGACCGCAGGGGAGGTGTGCAGCGAATTTGTAATGTGCTATCCACCAGGTATACCCATACTCGCCCCGGGAGAACTTATCACTCCCGAGATAATTGAGTATATAAAGTATGCCAAGGAAAAGGGCTGCCAGATGACAGGTACAGAAGACATAAATATAGAAAGACTTAACGTACTTGATTTTTAACTATATGCGCAGTATTTTATTTTTTAATACACTATAATTTTTATTAAGGAAGGTTTTGTAAAATGAATATGAAAAAAGTCGGAATCACAATGAACATACTTATGGGAGTTACTCTCAGTTTTTGTCTTTCACTTTTAGGTAATCTCACGTCGGGGGACGGTTTTAAGCCTGTAGCTTTTATTGCAAGCTTCATAGTTAGTACGATAATCAGCCTGCTCATAGGCTTCCTTATACCGATGAGAAAGATCGAGAGCGGTGCAGTCAAGGCAATGAACCTCAATGAGCGCAGCCTGCCTGCAAATATCATATCATCGCTGATCTCTGACGTTATATATACACCTGTCATCACCCTTGCCATGATAGCGCTTGCCCGCAAAATGGCTATGAAGATGAGCAACGGTCACGCACAGCTCCCGCCATTCGGAGCAATGTTCGGAAAATCGCTCATAATCAGCTTTATAGTTGCATTTTTCATTATCTTTATCTTAACACCTGTCTATCTGAAGTTTTCCATGAAACGTGCAGGTGTTGATATCGGCGCTGGCGGACCGCCTGCTGACAGAAAATAATTTTACGGTCATGTAGGGGGCGATGCCTACATCGCCCCGATTATTGCGGGCAGATGTGAGTATCTGCCCCTACAATCAGCTAACGGCTAAGATCCTACCTCTGCAAGGCGGAGAGCAGATCAAGAACGGAGGTATAGTATGGAATTATGGTTCACGGAGAGACATACTCCTAATGTTAAGTTTTCAATAAAGGTCGATCATCAGCTCTACAGCGGAAACAGCGAGTTTCAGCGCATAGATGTGTTTGATTCCAAGGAATTCGGACGCTTTCTCACTCTCGACGGCTACATGATGCTGACTGAAAAGGACGAGTTCATATACCACGAGATGATAACTCATGTTCCCATGGCTGTCCACCCTAATCCGAAAAATATACTTGTTATCGGTGCAGGCGACGGCGGAGTAGTCCGCGAACTGACCCGTTATCCCTCCGTTGAGAGCATCGACCTTGTGGAGATCGATGAGCTCGTTGTGGAAGTGAGCAAGAAATATCTGCCCACCACAGCCTGCCGATTCGATGACCCGAGAGTACACGTTTACTATGAGGACGGCGTTAAATTCATACGCCGCTGTACAGACCAGTACGACGTTATCATCGTGGATTCCACAGACCCATTCGGCCCCGGTGAGGGGCTTTTTACCAAGGAGTTCTACGGAAGCTGCTTCAAGGCGCTCCGTCACGACGGCATTATGGTAAATCAGCATGAGAGCCCCTTTTATGACGAGGACGCGGCAGCTATGCAGCGCTCACACAAGCGTATTGTGGAGAGCTTCCCCATAAGCAAGGTCTATCAGGCTCATATTCCCACCTATCCTTCGGGACACTGGCTTTTCGGTTTTGCTTCAAAGAAATATCACCCGACAAACGACTATAACGGTACAAAGTGGAGTATGCTCGGTATAAAGACACGTTACTATAACCCGAGACTTCACACAGGAGCCTTCGCGCTCCCATGCTATGTAGAGGAGCTTCTCAGAGATGTTGAATAAGAATATACAGACATTTATCGCCTGCGACAGTGAGTACGAGGACGCTAAGGTAGTCCTTTTCGGAGCAGGCTTCGACGGTACTACAAGCTTTCGCCCCGGCACAAGATTTGCACCTTCTGCCATAAGGAATGAGAGCTTCGGCATCGAGACATACAGTCCTTACCAGAACAAGGACATGACAGACTACAGCTATTTCGACAGCGGCGACCTTGAGCTCCCGTTCGGAAGCACAGAACGCGCAGTAGCCGATATAACTTCCCGTGCGGATCAGATACTGAGTGACGGAAAGCTCCCGTTCATGATAGGCGGAGAGCATCTTGTAACTCTGGGCTCCGTAACGGCAGTGAACGAAAAGTACAGCGACCTGTATATCGTTCATTTTGATGCACACGCAGACCTGAGAGATGACTATCTCGGTCAGCAGCTCTCACACGCCTGTGTACTGAGAAGATGCCACGAGCTTGTGGGCGACGGTCATATCTTCCAGTTCGGTATACGCAGCGGCGACCGTGAGGAGTTTCACTTTGCCGATGAGCATACAGAGATGCATAAGTTCAGTTTCGACGGTCTTGAAGAAGTTGTTGAAAAGCTCAGGGGCAAGAATGTATACTTCACTCTTGACCTTGATGTGCTTGATTCGTCAATATTCCCGGGAACAGGTACTCCCGAGGCAGGCGGCGTGACCTTTGACGAGCTTCGCAAGGCAGTAACACTGGTATGCAGCAAGCTGAATATAGTAGGCTGCGACGTTAACGAGCTAAGTCCCGTTTACGACCAGAGCGGAGTATCCACAGCAGTTGCCTGCAAGATAATCAGGGAGATGCTTCTGGCTCTTTCGTAAGGGAAAAGCTTGATATAGGAATATTTTGGGAAAACATACATGGACTTAAAAGAGGTAAAAAATGAACTACAATGATAAAAATAACGACGAATACAATAAATATGACGATGATAAGTACGATTACGACAGGGAGCAGTATGCCCCGTCCTATGATAATGGAGCAGCTCCTGACGGATCAATGTACTCTCCCGAGGAGATCGAGAAAGTTAAGAAAAAAGTAAGCAGGGGTATAAGCTGCGTTATGGCAGTTTTCGTATTCCCTTTCTTGTTAGCCGGTATAATAATGCTTATCATAGGAACAAGTTCGCTCATAAGCTATTATCATGCTAAAGGAAATTGTACCGAACTCGTAACAGGAGTGATAGAATCTTTAGACAAGTGGGAACACCATGATTCGGATGAAGGTGGTAGGGACAGTGTGAGTTATGCTCCTATTTACAGTTATACCTATAATGGAAAACCATATATAAGCAAAGAATCTGCCTATTCATCTAAGGTGGAGTTCAGTGTAGGTGAAAGTGTGGATATATATGTCGATCCCGCTGATCCAACAACAATATTTGTCCCTGCTTATGAAAATAGAAAGAGTACAGCGATATCATTTGCAGTCACAGGCGGAATAATTACGCTGCTTTTTGTGCTTTTGATATTTAAATCAGGAAAACTAATGATAAGAAAGAAATCAGACATGGATTGAAAAGAAAATGAACTACGAAGAAGATGATAAGTACAGGATAAATTACGATTCTCTGGATTCGCCCGATTTTAAAGAAAGCTCGGATTATGATGCAGAGGTCGAAAATGAGGACGAGTTCAAGATAGATTACAGCAGTTTTGATGATCTTGATTATAAGAATATTCCCGATAATGAAAAGAATGTTCAGAAAGAATTCGATAAATTATTAAATCGTTTTGAGTTTCTGGGGTGCGTTCCTTTTATACTGGCAGGTGCTGTATTCTTCATTGTAGGTGCAGTCGGACTTATCTCGACGCACTTGGCAAAAAAGAACTGCACTGAGCTTGTTGAAGGTGAAGTGATCCAGATAAAAAAATGGGACAATAGTTATAGCAGCGATGATGACGAGTCATATGCTCCTGTTTTCAAGTATAATTATAAAGGGTTTGATTATGTATCGGAGGGTCATGTATTCTCCGAAGATCTTGATCTTCGGAAAGGCGAGCGTGTCGATGTGTATGTTGATCCGAAAGACCCTTCAAATACATATATACCCGCTTATACAAACACGAAGAATGATTATATCTTTTTTATCGTCGGTCTGGGTATTGGAGTCATACCGACTTACATTATAATTAAGAGAAGACGCGACGAGGAGAAATGGTATAAGGAACACTCTTGATAAAAGGGAAAAGAATGATTAACAACGATAATGTCGAGATATACGCTGCTCCGAATGATACGGAATATACCTGCATTGCCGCCGCTTTACTTCACATAAGAAAAGCGCAATGACAAGTATGGGTATCGGATCGGGAATACTCGCAGTATTTGCAATTGTCCCGACGGTAATAGTGAGAAATAAGAAAAAACAGGCAGAATATGACCTGTCGATATTTTACGGAGTGAGGAAAATGAAACTTTTCAGAGCACAAAACGCAGCAGGACTTACAGATATAAGAATGGCGTATCTGCTTGAGGACTTTCCCGAAATGGGAGCGGATCCTGCAGAACGCATAAGAGCAAGGCTTCCGAGGTATTACGCGGAGCATCTCAACGTTGACTTTTTTGCGTACATAGCCGAAGATAACGGCAAGCTTGTAGGCTCGGCATTTCTCGTACTGAGCGAGATGCCGCCGAACTCTAATTTTCCAAACGGCAGGATAGGAACAGTACTCAATGTGTATGTTGCTCCTGAGTACAGAAGGCAGGGGATAGCATCAAAGCTTATGGAGATGCTCATAGCCGACGCAAAGGCAATGGAGCTTGATTATATCGAGCTGAAAGCCTCATCAGACGGCTATCCGCTTTACAAAAAGCTGGGATTTAAGGACAGCGTTTCATCGTTCAGACCGATGAAACTGACATGGAGTAAAAATGAAGAAACGTAAAAGAATAAAAGGTGCAGAGAGCGTATTTTTTGTATTTTTATTAGGCATTTTGTGCATATCAGGCGGATTGGCTGACAGACTGCATTTTTATAATCTGAAAAGAAAATGTACCTATCAGACAACTGCTTATGTATCGGATATAATCAAAAGTCAAAGAAGACGAAGTATCTCTTTTACTGTAGTATATACTTATGAATATAAAGGAAAAGTATACAATACCAAGGGAAAACTTATATCAGGGTCTATAGAATTTGATGGACCGGTTATACTTTACATTGACCCGGATGAGCCTGATACGATCTATTGCCCAAAAGAGGATACAAAATCTTTGTTTTTGATCCTTTCAGGCATTGGCGTGTTATTTTTCATGTTTGGTTTACTGAACATAACGAGAAATAAGAGATTGTACAAATATGCAGAAAACAAGCAAAAAGCTGATGAACTGATATTTGGTGACATAAATAAAGAATAGGGAAGAGATATTACTGAAAAACAATAAAAAACATAATAAGTTTTGAATGGAGGCGGATTAATAATTTTGGGGTAAACAAATGCGGCTTATTGTTTTGAAGTGGATATATAAATAATTATTTAGGAGATTTACTATGAATATTCAAATTACAAAAACAACAACATTATCAAGGCCAAAAACAATCGTTTTGATGATAATCATTATGATTGCAACATTTTGCGGTGGAATCATGTTCATGAAACATGATTCAAAGCTTAAAAAGGAATGTACTTACCAGGTTACTGCAACAGTAACAGATATCAAGGAAAGTTCTTCTTCTGACAGCGATACTTATACTCCTGTGTATACTTTTGAGTATGAGGGCAAGGAATATACAGTATCAAGCAATGTATATTCATCAAATCTGAAGGTACAAAGAGGCGAGGATGTACAGATCTATATCAATCCAAGCAATCCTAATACATTCTACAGCCCGAAGGATGCTTCAGGAAAGGTGTTTGAGATAGTACTTTTCATTATCAGTGGTGTATGTTTACTTATTGCAGCATTGAACATAAAAGCTGTAATATGCGAAAAAAAGGATAATTTAGGTTATTGATAACGTAAAAAAGCATACGGAACACGGTCTGCCTGCGTTGTTTTAAACAAAAGTTGACTGCGTTGATATAGAAGACAAATCCATTGAAAATATTTAAAGATTCGGAGGAATTAAAAATGGGAAAATGTATGATAATCGGCTGCGGCGGTGTTGCTTCCGTAGCAATTCACAAGTGCTGCCAGAACAGCGAGGTATTTGAGGGCATAATGATAGCAAGCCGTACTAAGTCAAAGTGTGACGCGCTCAAAGAAAAGCTCCAGCCTACAACAAAGACAGTTATCGAGACTGCACAGGTGAACGCTGACAATGTTGACGAGCTTATCGCGCTCATCAACAGCTACAAGCCAGATGTTGTACTTAATCTTGCGCTTCCTTATCAGGATCTCACAATTATGGACGCTTGTCTCGCAACAAAGACACACTATGTTGACACAGCCAACTACGAGCCTCTTGATACAGCTAAATTTGAGTACAAGTGGCAGTGGGCATACCGCGAGAAGTTCGAGCAGGCAGGTATAACAGCTCTGCTCGGAAGCGGCTTCGACCCTGGCGTTACGGGAGTATTCTCCGCATACGCAATGAAGCACGAGTTCGATGAGATAAACTACATCGATATCCTCGACTGCAACGGCGGCGATCACGGCTATCCGTTCGCTACAAACTTCAACCCCGAGATAAATATCCGTGAGGTGTCTGCAAAGGGCAGCTACATCGAGGACGGCAAGTGGGTAGAGACAGAGCCTATGGAGATCAAGCGCGTTTACAACTTCAAGGGCGTTGGCGAGAAGGATATGTATCTTCTCCACCACGAGGAGCTTGAATCCCTCGCGCTCAATATCAAGGGCATCAAGCGTATCCGTTTCTTCATGACATTTGGTCAGAGCTACCTCACACACCTCAAGTGCCTTGAAAATGTCGGTATGACATCTATCGAGCCTATCATGTACGAGGGTAAGGAGATCGTTCCGCTTCAGTTCCTGAAGGCTGTACTTCCCGATCCTGCTTCTCTCGGCCCGAGAACAGTGGGCAAGACCAATATCGGCTGCATCTTCCGCGGAAAGAAGGACGGCAAGGACAAGAACTACTACCTCTACAATATCTGCGATCATCAGGAGTGCTACAAGGAAGTCGGCTCACAGGCTATTTCCTACACAACAGGCGTTCCTGCAATGATAGGTGCTATGATGATAATGACAGGCACATGGAAGAAAGCAGGCGTATACAACATCGAGGAGTTCGATCCCGATCAGTTCATGGAGGCTCTCAACAAGTGGGGACTTCCTTGGGAAGAAGACTTCGATCCTACTCTTGTTGACTGATTTGAAAAGTAAAAAGCTTATCGTATATGTGTTTTTTGCGGTATATATCGCCGCTGCCTTGTATCTCCTGTTTTTTATGCGCAGGAGTGTGTGGGCTTATTATAGCTACGGCGAGTATTTCCGCAAGAATACCAATTTCGTACCATTTCTCACGATCAGGGAGTACATCGGCTATCTGCGCACAGATGATGCGATATTCGGTGATGTCTCGTTTGTGAATATATGGGGCAACTTTGTCGCTTTGATGCCAACGGGTATATTTTTTCCTGCTGTGTGGAAGAAACAGCGCAGTTTCGGGGCTTTTGCACTGACAATAACAGCAGTCACTGTCAGTATCGAAACCGTGCAGTTCCTGACAATGTGCGGCAGCTGCGATATCGACGATCTCATATTGAATGTCACAGGCGCATTGCTCGGATTTTGGCTTACGAAGCTGAAAATAGTCAGAAGACTGGCATTTACAGATATTGGCTTTGAAAAAGGAGAATAGAAAATGAATAACTTCAGTGTATTGAAAAAAATGGTGACAGTTGCTGCTGCGGCAACTATGCTTGCACTCACAGGCTGCGGCAAGGAGCTGGATAGTAAACAGGAGGAAAAGGCTACAAAAGCTGCTGCAACACAGTCGGGCAACACTATCGTGCTCACACTTCACCCCGATCAGGCTCCTATAACCTGCGAAAATTTTGAGAAGCTTGTAGAATCTGGCTTCTATGACGGACTTACCTTCCACCGTGTAGTTGACGACTTCATGGCACAGGGAGGCGATCCCGAGGGAACAGGCATGGGCGGAAGCAAGGACACTATCAAGGGCGAGTTCTCATCAAACGGCGTGAAGAACGAGCTTTCACATCAGCGCGGAGTAGTGTCAATGGCTCGCAGCATGGATCCTGACAGTGCTTCAAGTCAGTTCTTTATCTGCTACAGCGGCAAATATGCATCAGCACTGGACGGACAGTATGCGGCATTTGCCAATGTTACCGAGGGTATGGAGGTCGTTGACGACTTCATGAAGGTCGAGCGCTCAGTAAACAGCATGGGTGAGACTGCTATCCCGAAAACACCTATCGTAATGGAAAAGGTTGAGATGATCGACCCCGACGAGAGCGGTTCACCAAGAGTTCAGATCACAATGAACGATTTTCTGAAGTAATATGAAAAAAATGTTTGACACTTCAAAGCTGCCGACTCCCTGCTATATAGCGGACGAGTCGGCGCTTGTTCACAATCTGGAGATACTGCGCGGCGTTTCGGAACGCACAGGCTCAAAGATACTCCTTGCACAGAAGGCTTTCTCATGCTATCACCTTTACCCGATGATAGGGGAGTACCTTGCAGGTACGGCTTGCAGCGGACTTTTCGAGGCAAAGCTGGGACACGATGAAATGGGAAAGGAAAATCACGTTTTCTCGGCTGCTTATCGTGAGAGCGAAATTGATGAGATTATATCATACTGCGGACACATCATCTTCAATTCCTTTACTCAGCTGGACAAGTACCGTGACCGCGTTCTTGCAGCAGGCAGGAAGATAGGACTTCGCATAAATCCCGAGCATTCCACGCAGGAAGGACATGAGATATACGACCCGTGTTCTCCAAAGTCAAGACTTGGCATCACAAGGAAGAATTTCCGCGCTGATGATCTCAATGGTGTTACGGGACTTCACTTCCATACACTCTGCGAGCAGAACTCCGACGACCTTGAGACTACTCTTGACGCGATAGAGGAGAAATTCGGGGATATTCTTTCGCAGATGGAGTGGATAAACTTCGGCGGCGGACACCATATCACCCGTTCGGATTACGATATACCGCGTCTGGAGCGCTGTATACGACGTATGCAGGAGAAGTACGGGCTGGAGGTCTTTCTCGAACCCGGAGAAGCCATTGCGCTCAATGCAGGCTGGCTTGTGACGGAGGTGCTTGACCTTACCGAGAACGATATGCCTATAGCTATACTGGACACCTCTGCGGCTTGTCATATGCCCGATGTACTGGAAATGCCCTATCGTCCGCCCCTTGTAGGCTCGGGAGAGAAGGGCGAAAAAAAGTACAGCTACAGACTTGGCTCCCAGACCTGTCTTGCAGGCGACGTAATAGGGGAGTACTCCTTCGATGAACCGCTCCATATCGGTGACAGGCTCGTATTCGGCGATATGGCTATATACTCCATGGTCAAGAACAATACCTTCAACGGTATGCCGCTGCCTTCCATACTCCTTCTGAAAAAGGACGGCAGCTTTGAAACGCTCCGCAGTTTCGGCTATGATGATTTCAAGGAGAGACTGTAATGACTAATATCTACTTTGTTCGCCATGCACAGCCGCAGTATTCCTGCGCTGATGCCTCGCTGAGACCGCTCACCGAGGAGGGAATGGCTGATACCGCAAAAGTTGTCGAAGCAATGAAGGATATCCCGCTTGACTGTGCGATTTCAAGTCCGTATAGGCGCAGTTTCGACACCATAAAGCAGACCGCCGAGGAGCACGGACTAACTATCGTTACCGATGAACGCCTTCATGAGCGTATCAGCGGCAAGGACAGCAACAATGCTGATATGTTCCGCAGACGCTGGGAAGACCTGAGCTTCTGTGAGCCTGACGGAGAGTGTCTTCAGTCGGTCATGGACAGGAATATTGCTGCGATAAATGATATACTTGATACACATGAGGGCGAAAACATCATCATCGGAACTCACGGTACGGCTCTCAGCACCATACTTCATTATTATGACAACAGCTACGGGCTTGAAGGCTTTATGCGTATGATAAACTTCATGCCGTACATAATAAGACTCGGTTTCAACGGCAGGGAGCTTGTTGAAAAAGAGGAGCTCCTTATAGTAAATAAGGAGTTCAAAGCCTGAGAATATATATCCGACAACCACAAGGGTGCAGATGCTCCTTTGTGGTTGTTTTATTTTATGTGGTGTGATATAATAAAATACGACATCAATTTTCCGAGAGGTGCATCATGAGTAAAATATATATTGTAGAAGATGACAGATCAATACGCGAGGAGCTTGCGGAGCTTCTGCGCAATTCGGGCTATGAGACTGACTGTCTTACCGACTTTTCCGATTCAGCGGCTCAGGTGCTCGCTGCCCGTGCTGACCTGATACTTATGGATATAAATATCCCGAACCTCAACGGCGAGCAGCTGCTGAAAGAGATACGCAGGGAGACTGATACTCCCGTGATAATGGTCACGAGCCGAACCTCCGAGACTGATGAGGTGCTTTCAATGAGTTACGGAGCTGATGACTATATCACCAAGCCCTATAATCCGACTATACTGCTGCTGAGGATATCGGCAGTGCTGAAACGTTCCGCGGGAACAGCTTCCGTCCAGACCTATAGCGGCTTGCAGGTGAACGATGCAAAGGGAACCCTTTCTGACGGAAGCAGGGAAATGACTCTTACGAAGAATGAGATGATAATATTCAGGTTCATGCTGGACAGAAAAGGCATGATAGTTACCCGCGATGAGCTTATGACGGCGCTCTGGGACAACGATGAATTCGTGAACGATAATGCTCTCACCGTAAATATAAGCCGCCTGCGTTCAAAGCTTGCGGAGCTGGACTGCGGAGATGCTATCGAAACGAGAAAGAAACAGGGGTACATATTGAAATGAGGATCATTGATTATATCAAAGACAGATGTTGGTTCTATCTTACAGCCGCCATATCTTTCGGAATGATGCTGCTGTTTCTGACAGCTTATTGTGTCAGCGTTCAGCTCATAGGCTGTATAAGCGTTATATATCTGCTTTTCATAATAATCGAGGAGCTGATAGGATTTTTCCGCAAGAGGGATTTTTACAGCGAACTTTCAGAGAAGCTGGAAGTTCTCGATAAGAAATACCTTATACATGAGATGCTTCAGAAACCGCCGTTTCTGGAAGGAGAGCTTGCGTATGATGCACTTTGCGAAGCCAACAAGTCTATGTGTGAGTGTGTAGCCGAATACAGGCGAAGCTTCACGGATTTTCGCGAGTTCATAGAGCTATGGGTGCATGAGGTGAAGCTCCCCGTAGCGAGCCTTCAGCTCATGGCGCACAATCACAAAGACGAGCTGGGTGATAAATTCATGGAGCAGCTGCGGCGTATAGACGGATATACAGATCAGGTGCTGTACTATGCGCGTTCGGAGAATGCGGAGAAGGATTACATCATTAAGCCCGTATCTTTAAAACGAGCAGTTGCAAATGCTGCCCTGAAAAACCGCGAGGATATACAGCTTGCAGGGGCTTGCATAGAAACAGAGGGACTTGACGTAAACGTGATGACCGACGGAAAGTGGCTGGAATTCATACTGGGACAGTTTACAGCGAACAGCCTGAAATATAAGTCGCCCGACCGTGAGCTTGCGATAAAGGTATCTGCGGAGGATATGCCTGACAAGGTGCTGCTGCATTTCCGCGATAACGGCATAGGGATCCACGAGAGAGATCTTCCGCGTGTGTTCGAGAAGAGCTTTACAGGCGATAACGGCCGCTCCTATGCTAAATCAACAGGCATGGGACTTTATATCGTAAAGAGCCTTTGCGAGCGCCTCGGACACAGTATATCCGTAAGTTCGGAGCAGGGGAGCTTCACAGAGCTGACCATAGCCTTTGCAAAAAATGATTATTATTTGAATTGATACAGGCGGAGAATATCAGCCCTTTAGCCATTAGCTGTCAGCGTAGATAACAATATATTTCCGAACATTACAGAATTGTAATGTTATGTAATGTTAAAATTACGACAATACCACCCTATCGGTATATAATAAGATCATGGAAACGGGAACAGCTCCCGTAAATACGAAAGGAAATGATCTTATGAAAAAATTTGCTTCACTTGCTGTCAGAACATTCATCATCGTAAGCACTATCTGCATAATACCTCTTACAGTATTGACCTGCTATGAGATATTCCGTGACAAGACATTGCTCACACCTATGATAGATACACCGTTCGTGCTTTCAACGATATTAACATCAGCCATCGTTTCACTCGAATGTTACATGAAGAAACACGAAACAAAAGATATCATTTCTATAGATTAAGGAGGAACGAAAATGTCATTACTCAAATTAGAACACGTTGAAAAGTATTACGGAAACAAATCCAGTCTTACAAAGGCTGTAAACGATATCTCGTTTTCGGTCGATAAAGGCGAGTTCACAGCTATAATGGGCGCTTCGGGAAGCGGCAAGACCACTCTGCTCAACTGCATATCAACTATCGACCGCGTAACAGCGGGCAGCATTGTTCTCGGAGATACCGATATTACCAAACTCAAGGGCAAGGAGCTGAACAAGTTCCGCCGTGAAAAGCTGGGCTTTATTTTTCAGGATTTCAACCTCATGGACACTCTTACGGCTTACGAGAATATCGCACTTGCGCTGTCTATCCAGAAGTGCTCTGCAAAAGATATCGACAAGGCTGTAAAGAACGTTGCGGAGCAGCTCGGTATCACAGAGGTGCTCGGCAAATATCCCTACCAGATGTCAGGCGGTCAGAAGCAGAGAGTAGCATCTGCAAGAGCAATAGTTACCGACCCGAGCCTTGTGCTCGCAGACGAGCCTACAGGCGCTCTTGATTCAAAGTCGGCGAAGATGCTCCTTGAACGCTTTAACTATCTCAATCACGAAAAAGATGCTACTATTATAATGGTAACACACGATTCCTTTACTGCAAGCTATGCTTCGAGAGTGATCTTTATCAAGGACGGTAAGATATTCAACGAGATCAACCGCGGCGGTGACAGCAGAAAGCAGTTTTTTGACAAGATAATTGATGTGGTTACACTTCTGGGAGGTGACATGAGCGATGCTCTTTAAGATATCCCTCAGCAATATCCGCAAGAGTATAAAGGACTATGCGGTGTACTTCTTTACTCTTATTATCGGAGTTGCGGTGTTCTATGTATTCAATGCCATTGAGACTCAGACTGCATTTATGGCAGTAACAGAGGATAAGCGAGAGATAATAGATGTACTTACAAAGGCTATTTCCGCAGTAAGCGTGTTCGTAGCGATAGTTCTCGGACTTCTTATCGTATATGCAAGCCGCTTCCTTATGAAGCGCAGGAACAAGGAGTTCGCGCTGTACATGATGCTCGGCATGAGCAAATGGAGGATATCGGCGCTTCTCCTCTGCGAGACCGTTATCATCGGCGTAGGTTCACTCGTTGTGGGACTTCTTATAGGTGTGGGCTTATCGCAGGTAATGAGCGCAGTAGTTGCCAACCTCTTTGAAGCCGATATGACCAACTACAAATTTATGGTATCTAACGCCTCTATAGTCAAAACCATTCTTTATTTCGGCATTATGTACATTGTTGTAATGCTGAGGAGCGGATTCGTTATCAGCAAATGCAGGCTCATAACCCTTATGAATTCGGGCAAGCGTTCCGAGAAGATAGCAATGAAGAATCCTTGGGTATGCATGATAGTATTCCTTCTTTCCGCAGCTGTTCTCGGCTATGCGTACTATATGGTAGGCTGGAATCAGGCAGATCTCGACGAGGAAAAGATAGTTATTGCCATTGCAATGGGCGCAGTATCAACATTTTTCATATTCTGGTCGGTTGCAGGTATGCTCCTTAGAGTTGTGATGTCCGCAAAGGGCGTATACCACCACGGGCTTAACAGCTTCACCTTCCGACAGATAAGCAGCAAGGTAAACACTACAGTTGCTTCCATGACAGTCATCTGTCTCATGCTTTTCCTGACGATATGCACTCTTTCCACGGCTTTCGTTATCAGAAATTCCATGAATTCTCAGGTAGAGGAATACTTCCCTGTGGATTTTTGTATGGAAGCAGAGAATCAGGACGATAACAATGATCCTTTATATACAGATATAGATGATTGTTTTGGCGATGATAAGGAAAGCCTGTATAATTTAATGGGAGATCATCATAAGTTCCACATCTATACAGATGCGGATCTGACTTTTGTAAAATCTCTTGGTGACAAATATGAAGAATTAAAGAAAGAGATCCCTGAAGTTGGCTGGCTGGAATATCGCTTGAGAATGGTAAAACTCAGTGACTACAATGCGCTTATGAAGCTCTTCGGCAGAAAAAGTATCGACCTTGCCGAAAATGAGTACGCAGTATGTGCTACGTATAATACTATCGTAAATGTATATAATAAGCTGCTTCCTAAGAATAATGAGATAACAGCTTTCGGAAATACACTCGTTCCTAAGTATAAAAAGTGTATCGACAGTTTTGTGTGTCCTACAGGAATGGCTGATAGCTTTGATACCATAATAGTTCCTGACAGTGTTATCAATGAATCAGGTGCAGGTGGAGAAATTATCGTCGGAAACTATAAAGCATCTGACAAGAAGGGCATTGAAAGTGCAGAAAAGGCATTGAAGGAAATATGGCAGAAAAAAATGTACGGAAGAGAAAGCAGTATACGCGGTATGCACTGCTTGGATACACGTCAGGAGGCGGCTGATAATGCCATAGGTGTAAGCGCTCTTGTGACATTCCTCGGACTTTATATCGGTTTTGTATTCCTTGTTTCATGCGGAGCTATCCTCGCGCTGAAGGAACTTTCCGAGAGCGCGGACAGTATCCCGAGATATACCATGCTCCGTAAGCTTGGCGTAGAGGAGAGCGAGATAACAAAGTCGGTATTCCGTCAGTCGGGAATATTCTTCCTGCTTCCGCTGCTGCTTGCTTGTCTCCACGCATATTTTGGAATGAGACTTGGTAAATTCGTACTTGATATGCTCGTGAGCGGAAGCTTCATAAAGCCTATGTTCTTTACAGCAGCAGTTGTTGTGCTGATATACGGCGGATACTTCCTGCTGACATTCCTCGGCAGCAAGGCAATAGTTAAAGAACAGAAATAAGTTTTTATGATATAGTTTTAAGGGCTGATATTTATTATCAGCCCTTAGTTTATGTATGGAAGGCAAACAATGTTCGCATCTGCATGGACAAAGGCTAAATAAAAATGCTGAATGATTTCTCCACCGTTGACGGGAATATATATAAACCGACAAAATTTTTCTCCCTGTTGAAAATCTCTTGAAAACCGCTATTTTAAGTAGTATAATAGAAACGTTGTGTGTCTTTTATAGAGATTTTTACAGAAAGAGGTTATGTAAATGGCTGAAAAAGCAGTTAAACCAACGGAAGAAAAGCTCAAACCGAAGCTTTTCTCGGTAATGAAGAATTACAGCAAAGAGCAGCTCATCAAGGACATTATCGCGGGTATCATCGTTGCTATCATTGCACTTCCGCTGTCTATCGCTCTTGCCCTGGCATCAGGCGTTGGCCCTGAGCAGGGACTTTATACTGCGATAATTGCAGGGTTCATCGTTTCCTTCCTCGGCGGAAGCCGTGTGCAGATCGCAGGTCCTACTGCGGCATTTGCTACCACGGTTGCGGGCATAGTTGCAAGCGAGGGCATGGACGGACTGGCTATATCGGCTATAATGGCAGGTATCCTTCTTATAATCATGGGATTCTGCCGATTCGGAGCTCTTATCAAATATATCCCGGGTACTATAACCACGGGCTTTACCTTTGGTATCGCCGTGACTATTCTCCTCGGACAGGTCAAGGACTTCCTCGGCCTTACATATGATAAGGCTGTTATGAAAGAAGCTCTTGGTTTTGATTCACCTATCGAGACAGTCGAAAAGGTTAGAGCGATAGGATACTTTATTGATACCATCAACTGGCAGGCGGTAATGATTGGCGGTGTATCGCTTATTATACTTATCCTTTGGCCAAAAAAGCTGGAAAAGATACCTGCTTCTCTCATAGCTGTTATCGTATGTTCAGCTATAGTTAAGTTCAGCGGATTGAAAGTAAATACTATAGGCGACCTCTATCAGATATCGAATTCACTTCCTAAGTTCACAATGCCTGAGGTTACTTTTACAAGAGTAAGAGCACTTATCCCGAATGCGTTCACCATTGCAGTACTTGCAGCTGTTGAGTCGCTGCTCTCATGCGTTGTTGCCGATGGTATGGTGGGTTCAAAGCACCGCTCGAATATGGAGCTCATCGCACAGGGTACAGCTAATATCGGTTCTGCATTCTTCGGCGGTATCCCTGCTACAGGAGCTATCGCACGTACAGCTGCTAACGTTAAGAACGGCGGACGTACACCTATATCAGGTATGGTACATTCAGTAGTTCTTGTTGTTATACTTGTACTGCTCATGCCTTATGCATCACTTATCCCGATGCCTACTATCGCAGCGATACTCTTTATCGTAGCATATAATATGTGCGGCTGGAGAAACATCAGAAATACGGTCAAGACTGCACCTAAGAGCGATATCGCAGTACTTTTCGTAACGCTGATACTCACAGTAGTGTTCGACCTTGTTGTTGCGATCGGCGTAGGCATGGTAATGGCAGCACTTCTCTTCATGAAGCGTATGGCTGACGTTACAGAAGCTCATGCATGGGTAGACGTGGACGATGAAGATACCGATCCTGATAATATCCTCCTCAAGAAGATACCTCAGAATACAAGAGTATTCGAGATCAACGGTCCTATGTTCTTTGCAGCGACTGATAAATACAAGTACGTGCTCAGCGACGAGAATATCGACGTTCTCTGTATAAGAATGAGAAATGTTCCTGCTATAGATGCTACCGGCGTTGAAGCTCTTATGCGTATCGTAAAGCGCTGTGAGCGCCACAACGTGAAGGTAGTGTTCTCTCATGTTAACGAGCAGCCTATGAAGGTAATGACCAAGGCAGGATTTATCGAGAAGGTCGGCAGGGAGAATTTCTGCGATCATATAGATACTGCACTTATCAGGGCAGAAAATATAGAAAAAGAGATATTATCAAAAAGAGCATAACAGGATAATGGTAAAAAAGCGAACGTAAAGTTCGCTTTTTTTCTGTATATTTTACACTTTATCTGCAAAAATTGAGTTGAAAAACGAGGAGAAGATGTGGTATTATATTTACCAGAGAAAGGTCCTTTCAAAACTTTCTCTGAAGGAAGCATTATTTGCTTTCTCTGAAGCCTGCGAGGGCTTAAATAAATCATCCTCATTGAACCGATACCGAAGTTTCAGTGTTCTTCGGTGTCGGGATTTTTTTATCTTTTGCAGCGTAACGAGCTGAGCCCGCGTGTGCTTGATCTGAACCAACTTGTAGGGGACATTCTCACCTTTTGGTTCGGTCGGTGTTTCTGCTTTGCAGAGGTGTCCACTGGACACCCACACCGTCCTCGACGTCACGTCAATTACACAATATTTAACATGGTATAAAATGTAGGGGCGGATATTATCCGCCCATTTTTTGTTCATGATTATATTGGCAAATGACATTGTTGTACTGTAATTTGTGGACGCCCAAAGGGCATCCCTACAAATTGTGCTGATGTCCACATAAGTCTTACCAACTTCGCTGATTTCCTGCTCCACGCAAATAATAATCCCCCGAAGCATTTCTAAATGCTTCGGGGGATATGTGTTAATCCTGTATCTTTCCTGCTTTAAGTCTTGCAAGGAAGTCCTTAGTCTCAGCCGAGACAACTCCCGAAAGGAGTATGAGTGCGATGACGTTCGGAAGAGCCATAAGTCCGTTGAAAATATCCGCGAGCATCCATACAGCCTTTACCGTGAGGTATGGACCTATGAATACAGCAGCGATATATAGCCATTTATAAGCGCTTCTTACGACTTTTTTCGAGCCTGTCAGATAAGACAGACAGCGCTCGGAATAATAGTTCCAGCCAAGAATCGTAGTGAATGCGAATACTGCAAGGCATACCATAAGTATGAATGACGATACCCTCTCAGGGAACGGCAGTCCGTAGTTGAAAGCGTCGGTGGTTATAGAAACGCCTTCAAGAACCTTTTCGTGGCTTCCTGCCATGACGATGGAGAGACCTGTCATGGTACATACGATGATAGTGTCGATGAAAGTGCCTGTCATGGTAACGAGTCCCTGTCTTGCAGGCTCGCTGGTCTTAGCGGCAGCTGCTGCGATAGGTGCAGAGCCAAGACCTGCTTCGTTTGAGAAGATACCTCTTGCAACGCCGTTCCTCATGGAGAGAATGATGACGGAAGTTCCTGCGATACCACCTGCAATAGGTCTCAGACCGAAAGCTCCCTTGATTATCTCGGATACAGCGTTCGGAATCTCTGTAACGTGACAGCAGATTATAATGAGACAGCAGCCTATATAAGTGACGATCATTGCAGGGACGATGATCTCGGATATCTTTGCGATACGCTTGATACCGCCGATAATGATGAGAGCTGCGAGGACAGTGATTATTGCACCTGCGATAACAGTGGTAAGTGTATGTTCCATACCAAGAATAGATATGGTGTGTTCGGATTTTGGATCAAAGAAGTTGTTTGCAGCCGATGTAATGCCGTTTATCTGGGTGATAGTTCCGATGCCCATAAGACCTGCAAGAAGTCCGAATACAGCGAACATTTTGCCGAGCCATTTCCAGCGTTTGCCGAGACCGTTCTCAATGTAGTAGAAAGGACCGCCGAGGATATCGCCGTTTTCGTCCTTTATCCTGTACTTTACAGCGAGAAGTCCTTCTGCGTACTTTGTAGCCATGCCAAAGAAAGCAGCGACCTCCATCCAGAGCAGAGCTCCCGCACCGCCTGCTGCGACGGCAGTAGCGACACCGACGATATTGCCTGTTCCGACTGTAGCTGAAAGAGCTGTACACAGGGCTGAGAAGCTGGAAACCTCGCCGCTGTCCGAATCCTCATTTTTCAGCATATATTTGAGTGCTTTGCCGAGCTTTCTTACCTGAACGAAGCCCAGCCTTACAGTGAGCAGGATACCGCAGGCGATTATGAGTATTATCAGCGGCAATCCCCAGACGTAATCGTCGATAGTGGAAATAATGTCGTTGATTTTTTCCATAGACGCATCTCCTTGGTTGTTAAATTTTTCTCAATCTCACCAATTATACCATATATATGGGGGATAAGTCAAGTGAAAAAAGCGATGATTCAGTGGAAAATCAAATAATAATATTATTACAAAGGAAGTGTGCTTTTTGCTTATCAGATAAACAAAAAGGGAGCACCTTGCAAGTGAAGGTGCTCCCTGAAATAAATATTCGGTTTAAGAATAAAATCACTTAACAGTAGTAACGTCGCTTCCGAACCACTTTGTTGAGATCTCTCCGAGCTTTCCGTCAGCCTTCATCTCGCTGAGAGTCTTCTGGACTTCGTCGCGGAGTGTCTGATCTTCTTTTCTGAATCCGATAGCGTACTCCTCAGCTTCGAGGTTGCCGTTGAGTATCACGTAGTCCTTATTGTTTGAAGTGATAAAGTAGTTTGCAACTACTGAATCAAGGAATACAGCGTCAGAGAAGCCAAGCTCCATCTGGTTAAGAGCTGTAACGTTGTCTTCGAGAGGTGACTCTGTGATATCCTTGTAGAGGTCGGCAGCTTCGAGTATCTCCTGAGCAGTAGAACCTGTCTGAACGCCGATGGTCTTGCCCTTGAGGTCGTCCATGGACTTGATATCGCTTTTTGCGGGTACAACGAATATCATCTCGTTCTTCATGTAAGGCTCTGAGAGGTTCATTGCCTCAGCTCTTGCAGGATTTATCGACATACCGTTCCAGATGCAGTCGATCTTGCCCACATTGAGGTCTTCTTCCTTTGTATCCCAGTTGATAGGCTGCTTGATGAGCTCAACGCCTAATCTGTCGCATACTTCCTGAGCAACGTCGATATCAAAGCCTATGATCTCATTGCTCTCGTCTGTGAAGCCCATAGGAGGGAAGCTTGCATCGAGACCGAGAACCAGCTTCTTCTCGTCGAGTACCTTCTGGAGGGAGTTGTCCTCAGCTGAAGCATCTGTACCGGCTGCGGTAGATGTTTCATCGGAAGCAGCTGTTGTTGTAGCTTCTGTAGCAGACTCCTTTGACTCGGAAGTTGTCGAAGTGTTGTTCGGATCAGAGCAGCCTGCCATAGCGGACATCATTGCAACAGAGGCAATACCTGCCAAAAGGCTTCTGAACACATTTCTTTTCATTTGGATTTCCTCGCTTTCAGAATTAAAACATTAATGATACACATATCATAGCACATTTGACCCGTAGTGTAAAGACCGTGGAAATGGTTTTGGAACATCATATAAATAATTGCAGAGTTGTCACTGTAATTTGGCGATTATTTGTGAAAAAAGTCCGTTGTGAGCTATATATGGCGTTTTCTCCTTTACAATGCGTATCATATGTGGTATAATTGACATTGCGTGATTAAAGCCGTCAGCCATCAGTAAGCGGCTTCGCTGCCCCTGCAATGGGCTAACGTTTAATGGCTGATAGCTAACGGCGCAAAACATATTTTTGCGGATCTGAATTATGATTTGCGAAAGGAGAAAATATGATAACTGTAAGTAATGTAAGTGTTCAGTTTGGCGGCTCAACACTTTTTAAAAATGTAAATCTTAAATTCACGAATGGTAACTGCTACGGCGTTATCGGTGCAAACGGCGCAGGAAAGTCCACTTTCCTCCGTGTGCTCTGCGGCGAGCTTGAACCTGCTTCGGGCGAGGTGGTAATGCCCAAGGAGGAGCGCCTCAGCGTTCTCAAACAGGATCACTTTGCATACGACGAGTATACAGTTCTTGATACTGTAATAATGGGAAATGCCCGTCTTTATGAGATAATGCAGGAAAAAGACGCTCTTTACGCAAAAGAGGACTTCTCCGAGGAGGACGGCGTAAAGGCTTCCGAGCTGGAAGGCGAGTTTGCCGAGCTCAACGGCTGGGAGGCTGAATCCGACGCATCAAAGCTCATACAGGGTCTGGGACTTTCCGAGGACATACTCTATACTCAGATGTCTATGCTTTCGGGTAATGAAAAGGTAAAGGTGCTTCTTGCACAGGCACTTTTCGGCAATCCTGATATAATACTTCTTGACGAGCCTACAAACCACCTTGATATTGACGCAGTGCGCTGGCTGGAAGAATTCCTTTCAGAGTACTTCGGTACGGTAATTGTCGTATCCCATGACAGACACTTCCTCAATAACGTCTGCACACACATTGTTGATATCGACTACAACAAGATAAAGATGTACGTAGGTAACTATGAGTTCTGGTACGAGTCCAGCCAGCTCATACAGCGCATGATAAAGCAGCAGAACAAGAAGAACGAGGAGAAGATAAAGGAACTCAAGGACTTTATCGCCCGTTTCTCAGCAAACAAGTCCAAGTCGAATCAGGCTACATCACGCCGAAAGCTCATCGAGAAGCTCACTGTTGAGGAGCTCCCTGCATCGAGCAGAAGATACCCGTTCATCGGATTTGATATGGACAGGGATCTGGGCAAGGACATTCTTCAGGTCGATGGCATTTCAAAGACTGTTGACGGCGTGAAGCTCCTTGACAATGTAAGCTTTACCCTCGGAAGAAACGATAAGGTAGCTTTTGTCGGTGAGAGCGAGCAGGCTATCACAATGCTGTTCAAGATACTCATGGAGGAGGAACAGCCCGACAGCGGAAGCTTCAAATGGGGCGTATCCGTAACTACTTCGTATATGCCTGTTGATAACTCAGAGTACTTCAACGGCTGCGAGTTGTCGATACTGGACTGGATCAGACAGTATTCTGTAAAGGACGAGACTGAGACCTATCTCCGCGGCTTCCTCGGACGAATGCTGTTCTCGGGCGATGACGTATACAAGCCTGTAAATGTACTTTCAGGAGGCGAGAAGGTGAGATGTATGTTCTCACGCATGATGCTTTTCGGCTCTAATGTTCTTGTGCTTGACCGTCCGACCAACCACCTTGACCTCGAAAGCATAACCGCTGTAAACAACAGCCTTATCAACTTCAAGGGAGTTGTTCTACTTGCATCTCACGACCACGAGATCATGCAGACCACTGCAAACCGTATAATCGAGATACTTCCCGAAGGCTGTCTGGACAGACAGGGAACCTATGAGGAGTTCATTGAATTCAAGAAGGCAAACGGACTTCTCTGATATAAGTTTGGTTCAGTGATTTGAGCCGATTTGACCGCAGTCACGTTGTCGCTTGTTTCGTTTGCTTGCGGTTCAAAAATGTTGGTATAGAATATGAACGGGATTCCAAAGGGACTGTGTTCCTTTGGCAGCGCCTCTGGTCGCTGTTCACAGTTTTCAGAGAACAGCGAAACAATACGAAGGCGCTTCGCAAAGGGTGAATTAAAAAACAGTCCAGTGGACTGTTTTTTAGAGGGAACGCCTTGCAAGTGAAGGCGTTCCCTAATGGAACTGAGTTTTTTGATAGACTGAAGCCGAAGCGATAAGCTTCGGCTTTTTGCTTATTCTGATTTATAAGGCAGGAGATATTTCGTGCAAAGGTCGCGCCACTGCATATATTCGGGCAGGGAATGTACCTGCTCGATGGCAGCATTTGCCTCCTTATCCTGCACTGTGCTTATGTAACCCTGAGTATTTACGTATGATCGGTACATTTCATCGTTGATTATCAGGTCGATGAAAATGTATTCGTTCTCGACATAGTCGTGGACTGCCTCCTCCTGAGTTTTCTGAACATTGCAGGCGCTGAAGGGGTCAGCGTTTGAGATATGCTCGGAGATGGCAGACAGCTTTTCATCGTTCAGGCTGTCGAAGTCATAGGTTTCTCCGAACAGCATAAAATCGTCGTTCTTTGTTTCGGACAGATACGCAGCGAGCCAGATATCGTCATCAAGCTGATAATTCTCCTCGAAAGTAGCGCTGTCCTTCCATAGTCGGTTGTGTTTGTCGATATTGCCTTCATTGTGCATATAAAATCCGCACCATACTCTGCCGTCTGATTCGATAAAAAAGTCTGATTTTGTGTAAGAGTTGATATTGTAGATCCTTTCACGATAGATGATACGGCTTTGACCGGAGCTGCTTGCCGGATTTTCTGAGAGAGCAGTATTTATGATCTCAGTAACACTTTCCGTCATGACCTCCTGTGAGCCGTCCGATGAATTGGTATCGGCTGCACAGCCCATGAGCATTAGTGTAGCTAAAGCGGCTGCTGTAAGTCGTTTCATGTTGTTGATCCTCCTAAATACGGGAGAAGACCTCTCCTATCCTGTCGCAAATGAGCAGATCTGCCTGTTTATCCATCTGGGTCGGAGCCATATTAATGATAACGAGATTATTGCCCCTGAAATAGCGGATAAGACCTGCTGCGGGGTAAACATTAAGTGAAGTGCCGCCGATAATGAGAGTATCAGCAGCGGCGATGGAGCTGACAGCACCGTTTACCGTATCGTCGTTGAGGGATTCCTCATAGAGAACGACATCGGGCTTGACGATACCGCCGCATTCGCATTTGGGTATGCCCTGAGAGTTGATGATATATTCAATATCGTGGAATTTTCCGCACTTTGAGCAGTAGTTGCGCAGTACGCTTCCGTGGAGCTCATACACTCTTTTGCTGCCTGCTGCCTGATGAAGACCGTCGATATTCTGAGTGACAACAGCCGAGAGCTTTCCCTGTTCTTCGAGCTGAGCAAGTTTCAGATGAGCTGCATTGGGCTTAGCGTCGAGACAAAGCATTTTAGCTCTGTAGAAGCGGTAGAATTCCTCCGTCTTGTGGACGAAGAATGTGTGGCTCAGGATAGTTTCGGGCGGATAGTCCCACTGCTGGTTGTACAGACCGTCCACGCTGCGAAAGTCGGGGATACCGCTTTCCGTTGAGACACCTGCGCCGCCGAAGAATACGATATTGCGGGAGTTTCTGACGATATCCGCAAGTTTTTCGATATTGTCCATAGTATCAGTCCCCCATAATCTTTACGAAGAATTTTCTTGTACGCGGGCCGTCGAACTCGCAGAAGTAGATATCCTGCCACGTACCGAGAAGGAGCTTTCCGCCGCTGATGATGATAGTTTCGCTTGCACCGACAGCAGAGGATTTGATATGGGCGTCCGAGTTGCCCTCAACGTGGCGGAACGTCTGCAAGTCAGGGAAGAAGCTGTCCATACCCTTGATGAAATCGGTCTGTACATCAGGGTCAGCGTTTTCATTTATAGTGATAGCTGCGGTTGTATGCGGACAAAAGACGATACATATACCCTCAAGTACGCCGCTTTCCTTTACAGCCTCACTGACCTCCCGCGTGATATCAACAAGACCTTCGGCGGGAGTACTAAGCTTGAAATTAAACAACATATATACAAAACTCCTTTCGTGAATTTGGTAGACTTTAGCCGCCAGCCTGTGGAGACGGCAAGATTTGGTATTGGATTCAATGCTTTGAATTATAGAATCTACAGAAATAATTCAGCGGACACTCTGTACACCTTGGCTTGCGGGCGTTGCAGATATCTCTGCCGAACTCTACTGTCCTGTGGCAGAAATCCGACGAGACTTCGGGCGGAATGAGCTTAACAAGGTCTTTTTCGACCTTTGCAGGCTCCTTGTTTTTAGTCAGCCCGAGGCGACCCGTTATGCGGATACAGTGGGTATCCGTGACCATAGCAGGCTTTCCGAAAACGTCTCCCAGCATAAGATTGGCAGTTTTCCTGCCGATCCCCGAGAGCGTGAGGAGCTCCTCCATAGTATCGGGAACTTCTCCGCCGAAGTCGTTTATAAGCTGCGAAGCCATTTCCTTCAGGCTTTTCGCCTTGTTATGATAGAAGCCGCAGGGCTTTACGTCCTGTTCGAGCTCCGAAATATCGGCATTTGCAAAAGCTTCAAGGGTGGGGTACTTTTTAAAGAGAGTCTCCGTGACAACGTTTACCCTCGCGTCGGTACACTGAGCGGCAAGTCTTGCAGCGAACATAAGCTCATAGGGCTTTGAATAATTCAGGCTGCAAGCAGCGTCGGGGTAGAGCTTTTCCAGCTCTTTCACGGCGAGTTCGGCAATTTCTTTTTTGGTCATGGGGAGTTCTCCTTGAATTTTTTCTGTTTTTCGAGTATGCTGTCGTAGACCTTATACATTTTCTGCACGGTATTTTCGAGGAAGTAGTAATGCTTTATGTAGAACATGAGCAGTACCAGTATGATAGTAACGAGTATCAGTGCAGGGATATTGCTCCTGAATATGGTGACAGCCATGAATATAGTCAGTACAAGCGCAAAAAGCATAGTCACGAGGAAGTGGACGATCCTTTCGTGCTGCATGAAAGCGATCTTGTCTTTGTGTTCAGCCATAATTTCGGCGAGTTCGTCAGCGTCGGAGCACTTTTCGATGCGCTGTTGTATATAGTTCATATAATTAGTAAGGTATTCCGTCATTGAACCACTCCTTCATGAACAAATTAGACTAATCTATAATAAAATTATACACCTTTTTAGCAAAACTGTCAATAGTTACAGGGCGAAAGGTCGCATATAAACGCTTATATTTAACTAAAGCCGAATTTAAGTGAAATTTAAGCTGAATTTGCGCTTTATGCTAAAAATATCACTATATCTATTGTGCACGTATACGAATTTTTTTGCAGAAATGCAAATATTTTGTGTTTCTTATTGATTTTAACTGAAATCATCGCTATAATTAAAGTGGATTCACCGCTCGGCGGTAAACTGGAAATGTTTGTAAATAAAATTTGCCATTTCAGGAGGATATTAAACATGGGAAAAAAATTATTCAAAAAGGCAGGAGCTGCGCTAATGTCAGCGGCTATGATGCTCAATGGCGTTGTCTACAGCTCGTCAACGGTAACTGCGGCAGACGCACCGCAGAAGATCGAGTTCGAGGACGCTAAGGTAACAGGTACTATCACTGTTGAGAAGGACGCTAACGCAAGCGGCGGTTCGGCACTGAAAATGACCGACAGCGGAAGCATCGAGCTCAAAGTGACTGTGGACAAAGCAGGTCCGTACAAGCTGACATTCTACGTGTTTGGCATAGGCAATGACAAACAGCAGAATCTCAGCATCAACGGCGTTTCACAGGGAGCACTCGGTATTCCCGAGGGCAGCGATTACAAGGCAGTCACCATCTCCTCGATAATGCTCAAAGAGGGCGAAAATACCATTACTATCGACAAATCATGGGGCTGGTCACAGTTCGATTATCTTGAAGTTGAAAGCATGGACAACCTTACTATAAAGGCTGCACAGACCACACCCTGCGACCAGCTGGCAACTGTTGAGACACAGAGCCTAATGGCTTACCTTGCCGAGAACTACGGCAAGCATATAATCTCAGGTCAGCAGGAGATATACAGCGGCGGCCCTCACGGACTTGAGACAGAGTTCGAGTACCTCAAGGAGACTACAGGTCACTATCCTGCTATCCGCGGCTTTGACTACGGTAATTTCTGCTGTCCGCTCTACGGCAGCGACGACGGCTCGACAGACCGTATCATCGACTGGGTAAAGAAAAAGGGCGGAATCGCAACCGCTTCATATCACATCAATGTTCCGAAGGATTTTGCTAACTATACTATCGGAACAAAATTGGATTGGTCACTTTCAACATATACTGCCAAGGAGACCGACTTCTCACCTTCAAAGGCTGCAACTCCCGGCACAAAGGAGAACGAGTATTACCTCTCCACACTGAAAACTCTTGCAAAGGAGTTCAACAAGCTCGAAGCTGAGGGTATCCCTGTTATCTGGAGACCTCTCCACGAAGCCGAGGGCGGCGGCGGAGAGACAGGCTCATGGTTCTGGTGGGGCAAAGAAGGCTCAAAAGCTTACAAAGACCTCTGGATATACACCTACAAGACCCTGACCAATGACCTTAACTGCCATAACCTTATCTGGGAGTGGAACAGCTACAACTTTGCTAATTCAACCAACTGGTATCCAGGCGATGCTTATGTTGATATAATCGGCTATGACAAGTACAATTGTACTGTATATCTTGAGGAGAACAACTGGCAGCCGTCACTCAGACACGATGACAGCGCTATCAGCTCTACGTTCTATGGACTTCTTGACAAGTATGACTGCAAGAAGATGGTAGCTATGGCTGAGAACGACTGCTTCTCAACAGTTGAGAACCTCACAGGCGAGAATGCAGGCTGGCTCTACTTCTGTACATGGTACGACGGCGGAAGCGATAACATCAACTTCCTCTCGAATCCGATTTTCAACACCAAGGAAGACACTATCGCAATGTATCAGAGCGAATACTGCATAACTCTCGATGAGCTCCCCAAAAACCTCTACAATAAGGAAGGTATAACACCTCCCGACCCTTCAAAGACAACAACTACTACCACGACGACTTCCGACCCGAATGTGACTACTACCACAGCAGCTTATAAGTTCGAGGTACAGAAGAAGTCGGTTACTATCCCTGCCAAGCCTGAAAATGCATTAGGCAAGCAGATGGTCATTGAGGTAACAGGTGCTCCGAGCGCATCTATCGGCGGCGCTGTCGGCTACGGCACAACTGCTGACGACTGGAAGAACATCAAGTGGAGCGGCAATGCTGACAAGGACGGAAAGCTGAAAGTAGTCGTTGATATAAGCGATATGCCTGACTCATTCAAGACCTGCGAGGTACAGGTATGGTGGTCGAATGTATGGAACGCTGCAACAGAAAAGTCTGTTGACAAGCCGTACAAGATAGAAAACTGCAAAGTTGAATACCTTATGGGCGGAGACGTTCTTGAAGCAACTATGTGGGGAGATGCAAACTGCGACGAAGACGTGAATATGGCTGACGTAGTTATGATAATGCAGTCTCTTGCAAATCCTGACAAGTACGGTGTGAGCGGTGATGACGAGCATCATATCACAGATCAGGGACTTGCCAATGCGGACGTTGATAAAACTCTGAAGGGCGTAACATCTAATGATGCATTAAAGATTCAGGAGTTCCTTCTCAGGAAGATAGAGACCCTTGATCCTTCTGCAAAGTAATAACAGAAAAGCTGCACATTATGTGCAGCTTTTCTTTATGATTATTCGCTCATTCTTGCTTTTATGTAATCTTCGAGCAGATCGACAGTACCGTCGATGCCAAGGCGTGAGCTGTTTACGCTGAGATCATAGAGTCTTGAATCGCCCCAGTGACCTTCACAGTGATAGTTGTGGTAGCGCTTTCTCTTGCGGTCCTTTTTATCAATAAAAGCCTTAGCCTTGTCCTCGGTGAGCTCGTAAACGTTCATGACACGCTTGACCTTTTCGCTCATATCGCCGAGAACGAACAGCGAAACAAGGCACTTGAAGTCGCGGAGCTTTGTTTCCGAGCAGCGTCCGACAACGACGAAGGATTCGCCGCTTGCCGCCTTTTCTCTCAGGAATTTGAACTGCATCTCGGCAATATTGTCCTCGATGGAGTTGCTGTAGCCGTTTACGCGGCGCGAGAGCAGGTGGTTCTTTGGCTTTTCGTTGTATTTTTCGATCTCTTCGGGAGTAAGTCCTGTTTTATTAGCGATCTCTGTGATGAGATGACGGTCGTAGATAGGTATATTGAAGCGATTAGCGAGAGCCTCTGCGATAACACGGCCGCCGCTTCCGAATTCACGACCTACAGAAATAATGACCTGTGACATACGTATTCCTCCTTTTGATGATATCCCATGATAATAGATTATAGCACATATTGGTTAAAAAATCAATATGTTATCAAAGATATCGTACAAACAGGTAAACTGTTGAAATAGCGAGAACTATAACTGTAGCAGGAGCGATCTTCTTGCAGTATCTGCCCCAGCCGATAGGATAGCCGTTTTTCTGAGCAACGGAAGTTCCCACAACGTTTGCGGACGCACCGATAGGAGTAGCGCTTCCGCCGATGTCGGTACCAATAGCAAGTGACCATGCGAGAGTTGATATCGGAACGCCCGAAGTCTCGGAAAGACTCTGAATGATCGGGACCATCGTAGCAGCGAACGGGATATTGTCCACGAAAGCGCTTGCGATAGCGGATACCCAAAGGATAATAGCGATCATGAGCTTGATGTTGCCGCCGCTGATATCGCCGATGAAGTTAGCGATGAGCTTGAGTATGCCTGTTTCTTCAAGACCGCTTACAACGATAAACAGACCGATGAAGAATACGAGTGTTTTATAGTCAACTTTTTTGAGAAGCGAGATAGCGTGTTTGCCAAAAGAGATAAGGGTGATAACTGCGATAAAAAGACCGATGGTCGCAACTGTGAGATGTGTTGTAGCGTGTGTAACGAGAAGTAATACAGCGAGTGCGAAGATGATACAGCTTATAGTGAAGTCTTTTTTGCTTGTGATAGCCTCAGAAGGCTTAGGGAACTTGCTCATATCCACGGGAGCGCTGCTGTTGCTTACGAGCTCCTTGCGGAAAGCGAAATACAGGAATATAACTGATACTACAAGGCAGATGCCTGCGCAGAGACCTGTATTTGTAAGAAAATCAAAGAATGAGAATCCCAGTGAAGTACCTACGATGATATTCGGCGGGTCTCCGCACATTGTAGCCGAGCCGCCAAGGTTTGCGCAGAATATCTCAGAGAGTATCATAGGAACGGGATTGAACTTGAGCAGTGAAGCAAGCTCGATAGTAACTGCTGCAAGGAACATGATAACGGTGATACTGTCGATGAACATTGAGAGAACTGCTGCCATTATCATGAAAGTGATGAATATAGGCACTGTCTTACACTTAACGAGATAAGCGATCTTCATGCAGAGCCAGCGGAAGAATCCGGCTTTCGCCATACCTTCTACCATGACCATCATGCCTGCGATGAAGATGATAGTTGCCCAGTTTATACCCTTGCTTTCGCTTTCAGTGACCTGATACCAGAAGTCCTTGGTAGCGAAGTTTTTGAAGGCAAGGGTGTCCATTATCGCCGTGCCTTTTCGCATACAAATGCCGAAAACGACTACGAGAGTCAGGATACCGCTGCCGAGAGTGACATAGTGCCTTTCGATCTTGTCGAGAACGATCATAACGAACATTCCGACGAAGATAACGACGGCAAAGATCTGTGCTGCTGTCATATTAACCTCCGAAAACAAGCGGAAAGGATCCGCGAAATAATTTACCCTATTAAATAGGTAAACACACCATTCCGAATTATAGCACAAACCATAGTCGAATTCAAGGCAATTTTTGTTTTTTTCATGGGAAAGCAAAAATTTGGACAAGCTGAGATAAATTGTCAAATAAGGTATGAATTTTTGTTGAGACTGTCGATGGGTATTGCAATATCAGGAGATATGTGATATAATATTAAGAGTGGAAAGAATTAAAGAACTTGTGGCAAGTTCTCTTGAACTTGTAAAACGGCTGTTAGGAGATTTTATAAATGCTGAAATATTTATTACTTATCGGTGGATTTGTTTTGCTCATTAAGGGCGCTGATTTTTTTGTTGACGGAAGCTCATCGGTAGCCAAGCGTCTGAAAGTACCTGCACTTATCATTGGTATGACCATTGTTGCTATGGGTACGAGCCTGCCCGAGACTTCAGTAAGCGTCAGTGCTTCATTGGCAGGAAAGAACGATCTCGCCATAAGCAACGCCGTGGGCTCTAATATTTTCAACCTTATGGTGGTATGCGGAGTATGCGCGCTGCTGTGTCCTATGGCAGTCGGGAAGGAAACTCTGAAAAAAGACCTGCCATTTTCTATGGGAGCAGCAGGAGTGCTTCTCGGACTTGGCGCATTCACAGGCAAGGTCGAAAGATGGGGCGGTATCGTGCTCCTTGTGCTTTTTGCATTTTTCCTGTATATGATGATAAGCTCTGCGCGAAAGGCGAGAGAAAACGACCCTGAATTCGTAACGGACGAGTACAAAGTCCTTCCCATGTGGAAGTGTCTGCTGTTTATCTTTGGAGGAGCGGCTGCCATTGCAGTGGGCGGAAAAATGGTAGTTGAGGGCGCGTCTGATATAGCCCGTGCGTTCGGAATGTCGGACAACCTTATCGGTATGACGGTAGTGGCTCTCGGTACGAGCCTGCCCGAGCTTGTAACGTCGATAGTTGCGGCACGAAAGGGCGAGGTGGATATGGCTCTCGGAAACGTAGTCGGCTCCAACATATTCAATATCCTTTTTGTACTTGGCATAGCAGCGGCAATATCGCCTATCGGCTTCACTGTGAATAATGCCATAGATACGGCAGTTCTTGTTGCTATGAGCCTTATGGTGCTTCTTATGTGCATACCGCAGAAAAAGATGCTCCGCTGGCACGGAGCGACGATGCTTGCAGTATATGCAGGGTATACCACATATATATTCATGAGATAATGATTAAGGAAAGGGATTATTATGACCTGTAAACATTGCGGTGCGTCTATATCCGAGTATGATATCCAGTGCCCGTACTGCGATTCATATGTAGATCATGGTTTTGAGGAATGGAAAAATGAACCAGAGGATACACCTGAGATGTATTCTCCGCTTTCGAGAGGGAGAAATTACGCCCCTCAATATGATAAAGTGAATCCTGTATTGCTGATTTTTTCTTTTTTCCCTTTAATTGGAACTGTTCTGGGTGCGGTATTGATCGCATCAGGTTATAAAAAAAGCGGTACAGTCTATCTGCTGACATCATTGGCTGTATATATTGCACCTATCCTATTTGCGATTATCTGCGCGATCATAACATAAAAGTGCCCGTGAGCAATTGCTCACGGGCTTTGTTATTGCATCAGAACACGAGTTCGTCTGTGATCTCGAGTGTGCTTATCTCAGCAGCAATGAATTTATTGCTTGAAAGTGTATATACATAGTCGCCTATATATAAAGCTCTGTTATAACGAGATATGGTATTATAATCGTCCCAGCCGTTGACAGGGGTGGAGATATCGCCGATCTCGACGAATTTTCCGTCCTCAAATCGGAAGAATACGTACTGATATACGGCTGAATATTCAGCGTTATAGTCGTTGTCGTAAGAATACGTCTCTTTATTGATCGGAACACCTATGAGGTTCTTTTCGGGAGCTATGAGGAGAGCTTTTCTCTGGTATGTTGCTTCTGAGCTGTAGTATGATTCAGACTGATTTCTTATATCATCTTCTAAGAAATACTGACTGTTCCATGTGAATACATCTGCTGCCTTGAGATTGTTGGGGTCAGAGTTGTCGAACATAGTCAGTCTCAGACCGGATATTCTGCCGTTGTCGTCAGCGTCCTGACCGAAGCCGAGGAGAAGACCGTCGCCCCATGGCTGCATATATGTGCTGAATCCGTTTATCTTGAATTCATCGAGAACTACAGGGTTCTGCGGATTGCTGAGATCAACAGCGTAGAGCGGATCGGTCTGGCGGAATGTAACAACGTAAGCCATATTGCCGCTGAAGCTTGCTGATTTGAGCTGCTCGCCAACACCGAGTTCACCGACGCTTCCGACGATATTCATATCCATATCGAGAACGTACACACGGGTATCGGTCTTGATGGTGTTGTATGTGTAGTAGCCTTCTTCATCGTCGTCACTAACTATGCTGTTCCATATTCCCTCGAAGAAGCCGTAATCGTAGTCGTCGGAGTACTTGTGGAATACCTTTTCAGTCTCGGTATAAGTAGCAGCAACGCGGAAATAGCCGTCATACTCGCTCATGGAGAACTGATCCTTGATGCTTCCCTGCACAGTACCGCCTGCCATTGGGACGATATCGCCGTCCTTAATGGAAATACGTGTGATTTCTGTGGTGTTGTCGTCGTTCCATGAGTATGAAGCGGAATAGAGATTATCGGCTGAACAGTAGATGCTGCCCGTATAACCTGCGAGGGACTTGATATCATAAGACTTTGGTGCGCCCGACTCATTGAGGTCAATGCTTCCGATGACTGTATAAGGCAGATTATAGCCGTTTTCGCAGAATCCGTTGACATCATCTGCCGGGAGGAGGATATCCTCGGCGGGTATGAGTTTGACATCATCTCGGCAGCCATAGCTTGGGATATATCTATTCTCGTTGCCTGAGTTTTCGATGTTGTCGAAGGAATAGCTGGTATAGTCGGACAGAAGGAGCATATATCCGTCGGGAGAGATCCTCACGTCGTCATAGGAGCCGTCCTGAGTGTATACATCTATCAGCTCGGGCTGGTCGCCTGTAGTATAGAACGCAACAAATGTTGAGCCGTTGCATGAGCCGCAGAAATCGCCGTTGCTGTATGAGTAGATTGAGGTGTAGTCAGTGCCGATAATAGCGATCATATCGTTATAGATGTACATATCATTAACGGTAATGGTGTATTCCTCAGCATTTTTGTTTATGTCGCTCTTGAGATCGACTGAGCTTTGGCTCGTGAACTTGCCGTCCTTGACGTTTGCGACGCGGAGAACAGGGGAGTTATATTTACCTTTCATATCGTTGCCGAGGTAGTAGATATGCTTTCCGTCAGTTTTGACGATATCAGCTTCGAGAACGTCCTGCTCCTGATAGTAGGTATCGGAGTGCTCGGGATCTTTCTCGGCTTCGGTCGTCGGTTCCGTTTCAGCTTCTGTGGTGGGTTCCGTAGCAGGTTCGGTGACAGGCTCTGTGGTTTTCTCATCATCGGAAGTTGATATTACAGGTACCTCAGGCTCTATCTCGCCGCTGCCGCCTAAACCTGCGTTGCTTGAATACTCGCCGCCGTTTGTTTTGGGTACATCAACTTCTTCGTCAGCTGAGTCGGGCATTGCTTCTTCTACGGCAAAATTGCTTTTTGTCATGGCTCCGTAGGTCTTTGCCGCGGCTTTTTTTGCCTTTTTATTAGCTTCCTCGAACATATTGTATATCTGTTCGTAGCTTTCAGCACCGCTCATATAGCTGAACTTCTTTGTTTCGGGCTCTGCGGGCTTTGCTTCCGGCGTTCTGACATCTTGCTTTGTAGTGGGCTCGATGAGCGAGTTATCGCTTGATTTATTTATCTTTCCGTTGTTCCAGTTATAAGCGGCAGTACCGCCGATCACTGCACAGGCTGCCGCAGCTGCGGTTATACGGCTGACAGCGATGCCCTTTCTCTTTTTCTTCGGAGCTTCATTGTCCAGCATTATCTTTATATTCTCAGGTCTGAGCCTGTCGGGAACAGGTTCTGAATTCATCTGCTCTTTGAGCTTGTCATCATTTTTCATGTTCATTCTCCTTTCGTGGCTCATAATTCAGGGGTGAGCTCAAGCCGCAGCCGCTGCTTTATACGTGTTAGCTTTGAACGGACTGTGCTTGATTTGATACCGCAAAGCGCGGATATCTCATCGCTTGAATAACCGCCCAGGACTGACATTGACAGCAGCAGCCTTGACTCGCTGTCGAGTCGGTCAACAGCCTCTCTCAGCTCCACTGATTCAAAGCTGAAGTTCTCACTGAGGGGAGAATCGTCGCTCAGCTCATCATTGGGCTCGAAGTAAGAGCGCTGTTTGCGTTTGATTTTTGCTGCGAGTATCGTCATTATCCAGCTGCGGAATTTTTCAGGCTTTCGTAATTTTTTTATTGAGCAGAAAGCGTCCATAACGGTATCGCTTACAGCATCAGCAGCATCGTGGGAGTTTCGCAGGCTATACAGCGCAATATGATAAAGGTCTTCATAGACAGTGGAGTATAGTCTTGCGAAAGCATCGGTGCTGCCTTCCCGCGCGAGTTGTACGTCTGCGGAGTAGTCGATCATGCGAATCCCTCCTTTGAATCCGAATTCATAACATAAGTGTCGTCAGGTGCACAAATTGCTGCACAGGAAAAATAAAATCGGCAAGGTGCACAATGAACAGATGCAACAATTGTAAGATATAACGGCGTATTAATATTCAACCCACAAAAATGAGGTTCTGGTGGAAAAAATGCAGAAAAGTTAATTGACAATTCTTAATAAATCATGTATAATAAATGTAACTTCTATTGATGCAGCCGTTTTATCAGGAGTTTAATTTAATAAATAGGCAGCAAATTACTTTTTTACGGCTAAGCAAAAAAACAGGGGTGGGAAAACTTGATAAAGAAAAAAAGAATGATCTTTGGCGTTGTAGCTGCGGAGGCGAACAGCATTGAGCAGCGTCAGATCATAAAGGGAATTGCGAGATTTGACCAGTGTGTCGGTGTCGATACCATAGTTTTCTCCAACAATTATAATCCTAATGTCAAGGAAAAGGAACTTTACTGCGAGAACAGGATATACGATCTTATCCTGTCCGACGAGATAGACGCTCTGATAGTTATATCCGAGTCCTTCGTCAATGAGGAGCTGAGAAAGCTCATCGCAGATCACCTTGTCCGCAAGAATATCCCCATTGTCATTGTAGGCACATATAACTCTGATCTGGACCTTCCTAACTGTACCTTTATAAATACCAGCGATGAGAATGATATTGAGGATCTGACCGATCATCTTGTGGAAAAACATGGATTTACGGAGATCGACATAATCACCGGTTACGATTTCATTGAAGCCTCCAACCTACGTGTGAACGGATACAGAAAATCGCTTGAAAAGCACGGCATAGAGTACGACGAGAGCCGTGTCCATTTCGGTAATTTCTGGATGAATTCGGGCGAAGAGCTTGCCGAGCGCTACCACAGCGGCGAGCTTGAACTGCCGCAGGCGATAATCTGCGCCAATGACTATATGGCGTATGGACTTATCGACCGATTTGATGAGCTTGGCATAAATGTCCCCGATGATGTAACTGTAGTCGGCTATGAGTTCGTAGGCGACCGTTTCCTGCATTCACCTATACTTACTACCTATAAGCGAAACCGCGAAACTATAGGAGAAGATGCAGCAAACCTTGTGTACAGCCGCATCAAGAAGCGCGAGTTCCTTTTTGCGCCTCCAAAGGGAGAAATGATATGCGGCACAAGCTGTACCTGCGGAATTGACCGCAAGCAGTACAAGGAAGAACTGAAAAGCGCAAGAACAAAGCGCGAATACGACAACTGGAATCTCTTTAATCCGCTGGATCAGAAGCTTACAGAGTGCCGCACCCTTAGCGAGTTTACTGATATATGCAGTGAGTATCACTGGCAGGTGCGCGGTATCCAGAGCTTTTACCTGTGCCTTTACAAAAACTGGTATGATTCAGATGCAGAGCTGAGCGAGATACTTTCCTGTCAGAGTATGGTCAACTGGGATGACAGAACGCCATTTGATCTTCACAAGTATAATTTTGCGGCACTGCTTTCCAAAAATTATGAACCTGCGGTGTACTATTTTAACCCTTTGTTCTTCAATGACCGTCTTTTTGGACATCTTGTACTAAAGTATCATGATCCCGATACATATGACGATATTTACCGCAACTGGCTCAAATCCGTATCCAACGGACTTGAGTTCCTGCGCATGAAAAATGATATACAGTATCTTACCCAGTGCCAGAATCTTTCCGATATGCGTGATACTCTCACGGGAATGTACAATGAGACAGGCATGAGGAAGGTATATCACACCATAGAGCTCGAAAAGCAGGACAGCTGTCTTGTTATGATGCGCATTGGCATATCCAATGCGGGATTCTACGAGCTCAGCGGCAAGATACCTGCCATCATGGACGCAGCCGAAGCTGTCAAGCAGTTCTGCGGCAGCAACGATATTTTCGGCAGAGTCAACGACAATACTTTTGCCTGCATAATTCAGGGCGAGGGCGACACCGAGCTCCTTGAGAATAGGCTGAATTCCATAATGTTCCAGCACGGAGTGTATATCGACCAGTACGGACTTGATTCCTTTGTATGTGCAGCTGTCAAGTGTACTGAAAAGTCGTATAGAAAGATGACGTTGGCTTGTACGGATATACTTGCCGAGCGTCAGCGCGAGAAAATGGAGATGCGTATGCGTCCGCACTATGAGGCTATGCTGAATATACGCAGCTATATCTACAGCAATCCGCAGGACAGCTTCGAGTCGGAAAAGCTCCAGAAGCTTTATCCTTACAGCGCAGGACATCTCCGCGAGGTATATAAGAAGTGCTTCGGCGTAAGTATACATAAGGACTGCATCAACGCACGAATGGCAAAGGCTACCTATTGCCTGACGGTAACTCCACTGAGTATGGCGGAAATTGCCGAGCAGTGCGGCTATGTGGACAGCAAGTATTTCCTGCGCCAGTTCCTTGCAACAGTTGGCGTAACCCCGAACCAATACCGCAATATGGCGAAGTAGGCAGCGCCGTCCTCGGCGTTCTAATCCGTTAGCCATTAGCCTTTAGTTTGTAGGGGCGGTGTTTCGCTGCCCGTGACGTAAACAAACAATAAAAAACAGACCCCGAAAGCAGTTTATCCGAAGCTTTCGGGTTTGTTTTTGGGTTTTGATATATTAAATCAGGATTAATATATACTTTTTCAATTATTTCATGTTATGTTTTATCAAGGAATTACTTAATCTAAGTAGTAGTAAATAACCACTGTCGAATCCTTTGCAAATGTATCTTCTTTAGTGAAACTTGATTTTCCGCTAATAGTAATATGTTCAACTGTATTATCCCAATCCAATAAACCTGATTTTTTAGTTGAAACTTTTGCTATTACATTTGTGAATCCTGCAGATTCAAATTGTTTAACAACTTTAGAATAATTTTTTCCAATTAGATTATCGGAATTATTAGGAACAAGAATATAATCTTCGGAAGCCGATTCTGATATTCGCTTTTTATCTAAAATTAAAGAAATGTAATTTTCACGTTTCGTATCCCAAACTTCATCTTCACCAGATGTCCAATTATCTTTGCAATATAATTGATTAGCCAAAAGCAAGGCTCTATCATAATCTTCGCTATTAATTGCTTGATTTATTTCAGATTCAATTTCTTTAAGTTGCTTAATATTCTTTCTATGTTCTACATATGGAATTCCACCAAGTCCACCCAAAAGCAAAAGGAAGAATAATATATATCCGATAAAAATTTTACCTATAGCCCTGTCGCTTCGCTTCTCTTCTTCGGCTTTCATTATGAGCTTGAAACGCTCCTGCTCATTTTGCTTATCAACTATATGTTCTTTATGCTCCATTTCCTTTACTTTTACCTTTGATTGATATGCAACTTTACTCATACCATCAAGCATAATTTTATTCCCACAATACATACAGTAAAAGGTATCAATTCCATCTTGCACTTCTAAAGTAGCATCACAATTGGGACATTTTAATGTAATAAGTTTCATATAATTCCCCCTTTTTATATTCTTTTACACATTTAATTACAATTCATTCTAATTTGATTATACTTCAAAAAGCTTAATATGTCAACAAAGAAGCCGCAGTATGTGAAATACTACGGCTTTTTTCGTTATTAAGCGGGCTGTCGAGGACGCCAGCCACTACGATGTTGGAACGCCGAGGGCGGCGTTCCCTACTAAAGGCTAATGCCTAATGGCTCATTATTGGTTAGCACGTCCGAGGAATGCAGCACCGATGATGCCTGCGTCGTTTCCGAGCTTAGCTATAACGATCTCTGTATTCTTAGGTGAGTTGCGTGTGTAAACTTCCTTAGCAACGAGTTCCTTCATAGGGAGAAGGAGCGGATCGCCCTCATTGCAGACACCGCCGCCGATGCAGAGGATATCAGGCTGGAAGATATTGATAGTATTTGTGATACCTGCTGCGAGGTACTTGATGTACTTGTCAACAACAGCCTTAGCGTACTTGTCGCCTGCTCTCATGCAGTCGAATGAAGTACGAGCTGTTACCTTGCCTTTTTCTTCAGCAGACTTAGCCATGATGCTGTCGGGGTGCTCTGCGATAGCTTCCTTAGTCATGCGGATAAGACCTGTAGCGGAAGAATAAGCCTCAAAGCAGCCCTTTCTGCCGCATGAACACTGAGCGCCGTCAACTTCGATAACAGTATGACCGATCTCAGCGCCTGCAAAGTTAGAACCTGAGTAGATCTTGCCGTCGATGATGATGCCGCCGCCGACACCGGTGCCGAGAGTGATACAAACAGCGTTCTTTGCGCCCGTTGCAGCTCCTGCAACGAACTCGCCGTAAGCAGCAGCGTTAGCGTCGTTCTCGATAAATACAGGCTTGTTGATAGTTTCCTGTATGTACTTCACCATTGGAGTATCCTTGAAGCCGAGGTTGTTGGAGTACTCGATGATACCTGTCTCGCTGTTTGCGATACCGGGAGTACCAACACCGATCCACTCGATCTGGTCCATAGTGAGCTTGGCGCTCTTTACAGCCTCGATAGCCATTCTTGCCATATCGTCAGCGATCTCCTTTTCGGGACGCGGACAATTGGTCTTAGTGCTTGCCTTAGAAACGATGTTGTAATTTTCATCAACAACACCTGCAACGATATTTGTACCGCCGAGGTCGATTCCTACATAGTATTTCATTTTATATATCCTCCTTATGGAATTGCCGTGATTATCACGTCGCAATTTCCTTTTATAACGTATGATCCTGCTCCTGCGGGTACAAAGACACTTGAACCCATAGTGAGCGGTATATTGCAGCCGTCTGCGCAGAGCTCTCCGCTTCCGCCGATAACGAGTATATGAGCGAATGAGCTGTCGTCAGTACCCAGCTGAACTTCCTTGATTATTCTTTCGCGGTTCACGTTGAAGTACTCGCACTCTGCGAGGAGTTGAACAACTGCGCCGTCCAGTTCCATTCCGTATATAGGTCTGTGCGGATCAAGAGGCTCTGTATTTGTGACTTCGAGAGCCTTTTCGACGTGGAGCTGTCTTGGCTTTCCGTCAGCGCCGAGTCTTCCGTAGTCGTAAACGCGATAGGTAACATTTGAGCTTTGCTGTATCTCGGCAATGAGTATGCCCTTGCCTATAGCGTGGAGCGTACCAGGTTCGATGAAGAAAACGTCGCCCTTTTTTACGGGGACTTTGTTCACCTTATCCATGAGGGTGTTTTCCTCGATAGCCCTGCGGAATTCCTCCTTGGTTATCCTCTCCTTGAATCCGTAGACCAGCTCGGCATCGGGTTCAGCGTCGATGATATACCACATCTCGGTCTTGCCGTTGTCGTTTTCGTATTTACGGGCATATTCGTCGCAGGGGTGTACCTGTACGGAAAGATCGTTTTTAGCGTCGATGAGCTTTACGAGTACGGGGAAGCTGCTGAACTTTTTGCAGTTCTTTCCCATAGCCTCGGGGTGCTTCCGGAGTATCTCAGAAAGCTTCATTCCCTTGAATTCGCCGCTTGCAGCTATACATTCCCCGTCGGGGTGACAGCTGAGCTCCCAGCTTTCCGCAAGGCGTTCGCCGTCGCTTTTCTTTCCGAATAGTTCACGGAGCTTCGTACCGCCCCAGATATAGTCCTTTATAGGAGCTTCTATTAAAAATGGTTTCACTTTTTCGCCTTTCTTTGAGAAGCAGACTCTGCGTCCGCTTTTTGTGTGGGCTTTGCGAATTCCCTGTTGAAGTCATCGGCAGAGCCGTTGTAAACATTGAGGTCTATGTGTTCTTCTTCGCCGACATAGCCGCTGAGAGTGCCTTTGTCGCTGTACTGCCAGAATTTCCAGTTAAGGAGATCGGGCTCGCAGTTCACGCTGCGTATCCAAAGGGGATATTCGGAGAAATTCTCCTTTACGTATCGGCAGTACACAGGCAGGGTAGTATAGATTATGGGCTTTACGCCGTAGTAATTCTCAAGCCTTGTCAGGAGGGGACGAAGTATGCTTTCGGCTTCTTCCCTTGATGGCTTATTGGAACGCTTGTCAGCGTAGTACTCGATATCCACAACGGGCGGCATATCTATCTCGTTCCTGCCTACAGAAGATATGAAATTGTCAGCCTGAGTTTCTCCCGAGCTGTCGAAGCTGAAGAAATGATAGGCGGATACTCTGATATTTGTGGAGGCAGCCCTGTCCAGATTTCTTCTTACCGATTCGTCGGTATGACCGCTCCCCTCGGTCGCTTTGATAAAGGCGAAGGAAACGTTCTGGGATTCCAGCTCCTTCCAGTTGATATCTCCCTGATAGTTTGATACGTCAACGCCGAATATGGGATATTTCGACTTGTTGACCTTGGCTGTTGAGAAGAACAGCGCACTTGCTGCTGAGAATCCTATGAATGAACCTCCGAGCAGAGTGCAGATGATATTTCGTTTCAAGTTAAGCATAAAAATGCAGACAACTCCCTGAGCTTTCAGTATTTCCCGAAGGGTGGGATAAAAGCTGTGCAAAGTTATTATGTACAAAAAGTCATACAATAATATAATAAACTATAATCATGAAATAGTCAACAGTTTTTTTGCAATTTGCGAAAAAAGTACTGCCTGTCCGACAGCTCTCGGGGCAGCAAGCTTCTATTGACAAAAAAATAAAAAAATGTTAGAATCATTTTAATAAAATATTTGGCGAGGTAATAATATGGACTTTGAAGTGGAATATACCAAGAACAGGACTCAGATGAACAGGATAAAAAAAGAGGACAAGATATTTTTTATAACTTGCGCGGCAAATCTGATATTCTTTCTTTTTTCTGCCTTTTTGCTCATTTCTTCGGGAGAGAAGAACTATCTTATCAGTACAGTTGTCTATCTGACTTCGAGTGCAGGCGGAGTATTGAGTTTGTATAAGAGGAATACTGTGCTTGCCGTTATTTCTTCTGTTGGTTTTTTCAGTGAGATGATGATGATAATGCTCATGTCAGGTTTTTCGCTGTTCACGTTTGCGTTATTCGGTGTGCTCATAGGCTTTAGTGTAAGGAATATCATGAATGTCAGGATGTATCAATGGCTTCAGCAGCAGGACGGTTTCCCGTACTTTGAGCCGAAACAGAAAATATACGAGATGAACAAGGTACAGTGGAATATCAAGGATCCATATACCCTTGAAAAGGAAAGGCACGAGAAGAATGCGGCAAGACATATGGACGATCTCTGAAAAAATACTCATATAATACAAAAAGCCTAAGAAATATCTTAGGCTTTGTTTATTATTTGCTCCCTTTTGCGGAGCGTTTTCGGTTTACATTATGCTGAACAGCTGTTTTTCGTCCCGCGGGTCAAAGCTTACGAGCTTACTGCTGTCCCGTGAGACTGCAAGACCATTCCGCTCATTTATCGGCGAGATGGAGAACTTTCCGCTGCGTCTGTGAGCTATTCTGAAGATACTGCCGAACCGCGTATTCACAGGCATTCCTGCAAGCTCAAAAACTATTCCGCGCTCCGTGACTCTCACTGAGAGCGGCGGAGTGTCGGCGAAAAATCTGCATATCATACCGTCGGCGGCGTAATGACCGCGCTGAGGTGTTACCAGAGTGTCGCGGTAAAAGCGGTACAGCAGTGCTGCAACAGCCTGTTCGGTGTCGTAAAGCCGCTTTACTATCTCTTTTATGGGAGCAGTATGGACTTTTTCTGCTTCTGAGCATATGCGCTCAGTGTTTCTGTTGATAGCTGTTGAAAAGCTGCTTCTCACGGCAAAACGGTGCAGAGTTTCGGAGGTTATGTGCTGTTCGGGGACGAACTCGGGATACAATGCTCGTGCCAGATCCTCATAGCTGACGTGGACGCATTTCTTGCTGGAAAAATACGTCATCTTCGCTGCGTGAGGAAGACAGCACATATCCGACATCATATGGACGGCTCTTGCGAGATAGACCGCACCCTGACCGATAAAGCCTGCATGATGCATAGTCAGTGCCATTGTGTAGTCCTCCTCGAACATAGTTCGTGCGCTCTTTGCGAACAGGTCCTTGCCGTTTTTGTAGTAGCCGCATACAGGCGATACACGTCTGAGCGATGAGGTGCAGGCGCTGTAATAGTGTCTCCCTGCGCCGTTTTCGCGGTCACCGCTCTCGTCTGCGCGAACGGTGTATGGCAGCATTATCCGCAGCTGAGGTCTTATGAGAGCCTCGGCTTCGGGAGCTGTTTCATGGAGGAGCTTCAATGCTCTTATGAGGATATCCTGATGTATCTGTGATTCGGGAAGTCTTTTTGCATTGCGGTATTTTACCGAAAGGTCATGAAGTCGGGCTGCTGTTGCTTTCCATTTGTTCATAGTATAGCTCCTTTAATGCAGCTGTATCAGAGGAAGATGTACTTCAGAATGAACAGAACTGCGAGAACGTACATTATAGGATTGATCTCCTTGCGCTTTCCGCAGGCAAGATTGATGATTACATAAGAGATAACGCCGATAGCGATACCCTCTGAGATGCTGTAGAACAGCGGCATAGCAATAACGCAGAGGTATGCGGGGATAGCCGATGTGTAGTTCTTTTCGTCTACCTTTATCTCGGAGACCGTGCTGAACATGAGGAATCCCACGAGTATCAGCGCAGGAGCTGTTGCAAATGCAGGGATAGAGATGAATATTGGTGCGAGGAACATTGAGAGCAGAAACAGTACGGCTGTTGTGAGAGCTGTAAGACCTGTTCTTCCGCCTGCGGCTGTACCTGCGGAGGACTCAACGAAAGTAGTCGTTGTAGATGTACCGAATACAGCGCCTGCTGTAGTTGCTACAGCGTCTGCCATAAGAGCGGGTCTGATAGCAGGGAGCTTGCCTTCCTTGTCGAGAAGTCCTGCCTTTGTGCTGACGCCGATGAGAGTTCCGAGAGTGTCAAAGAGGTCAACGAACAGGAACGAGAATATTACTACGACAAAGTTGAATATGCCGACTGAGTTCATATCCACATCGAAGCATTCGCCGAATGTTTCGCCGAGCTTTGAGAAGTCGGTCATATGGAATGAAGGGATAAGCGTATAGAATCCTGCCTCTGCATCGGGAGCGTATATGCCTGTGAGTTCGCAAAGTATTCCCAGCAGCCATGTGATAACGATACCGATAAGGATAGCGCCCTTGACCTTTTTGATGTAGAGTATGGACATTATGAGAAGTCCGATAACTGCAAGGAGTGCGCATACGCCTGCGGTGCTGAAATTCTCAGTGAAATCGGTGAGAGTAACAAGAGTTGCGGAATCAACTGCAAGTCCTGCGTTCTGGAGACCGATGAAGGCGATGAACAGTCCGATGCCCACGGATACCGCGCGTTTCAGGGAAAGGGGGATCGCATCGAAAATGGCTTCTCTTACCTTTGTAAGGGAAAGTACGATGAAGATGATGCCCTCGATGAATACTGCAAGGAGAGCCACCTGCCACGAATAGCCGAGGTTTCCGCATACAGTGTATGCCATATATGCATTAAGACCCATGCCTGCCGAGAGTGCGAACGGGAGATTTGCCATGAATGCCATACATATGGTTCCGACAAAGGACGCAAGGCAGGTAGCAAGAAGAACTGCGGTGCTGTCCATGCCTGTGGACGAAAGTACATTGGGGTTTACGGCGAGGATGTACGCCATAGTCATAAATGTTGTGATACCTGCGGCGATCTCGGTCTTGACATCAGTGCCGCGTTCCTTCAGCTTAAATAACTTTTCAACCATTTTTACTTACCTCATTCATTGTTAAATTCTGCGATATACGGGAGATTTCTGTAGAATTCACCATAATCGAGACCGTAGCCGATAACGAAATAATCGGGGATAGTGAACAGCGAGTAGTCTGCTTTCAGGTCAACGACGCGACGGTCGGGTTTGTCGAGAAGGGTTATTACTCTGATCGAGAGGGGATTGCGCAGTTTCAGGAGCTTGAGAAGCTCGTTGAGGGTACGTCCTGTGTCGATGATATCCTCGATTATGATAACGTGGTATTTGCTGATATCATGCTTCAGATCCATGGTTATCTGAACGTGTCCTGAGGATTCTGTTCCCTCAAAATAGCTCTTCGCAGCCATGAAATCTATCTCGCAGGGGACATTTACCTCACGGCAGAGGTCTGCCATAAAAATAAAAGCGCCCTTCAGGATACTCACGAGGAGTATAGGTGAGCCGTCGTAGATGGAATTTATCATTTCACCTGCTTTTTTCAGCTCTGCTTTTATCTCTTCCTCGGAAATAATTACGCGCTTGATCTTGCTTTTCCATTCTTCTGTGCTGTCGAAATTCATAATATTCCTCCAATGCTGTTTTAATATACATTTATTATACCATTCTGCGTGATATTGTCAATAAGATAGGTGCATTTTTGACGGAAAATACAATAAAAATTCCATATATATCTATAGGGAGAGTGATGAAATATGTACAAAGGGCGGAAATACTAATTGTATATATCTACAAAAATATAATTAATTATATGTCGCTTATTTACATATTATTATATGCGTGTTATAATTATCCTGTATAGGTGTATATTCTGCGCACCGACTTTCCCTGTGTCGGAGGGATATTCACCGCAGTTTATGGAAGTTCCGCTTTAGGCAGCGGATATAACCGTTATGAAAAGGAGTAAAAACAATGGTTAGCAGAACAAAAAAGCTCTCATTGCAGCTTATTGCGTTTGCTTCTGCTCTTGTGGTAATGCTTGCATCATTTGCAGTATTGCCGCGCATCGAAGCCCATGCGGCAGGCACTGACCTGTACGTGGGATATTCAGGCAGGAACAACAACTTTTCGACAGTTCAGGCGGCTGTGGACAAGGCTGCAAGTCTCAACCCATCATCAGAATCAAACCGTGTGACGATACATATAGCTCCGGGCACTTATCGTCAGCAGGTCATTGTCCAGACACCTTATGTTTCATTCGTAAATGACGAGCCGAGCAAAGGCGAAGTCGTGCTCACATGGTACTACGGCATAGGCTACAAGTACTACAGTGCAAACTCCAAGGGCTATTACGACGCAAATCTCGCAAATGCAAAGAGCGGCAAGAACGTGGCTAATTACCGCTGGGGAGCTACTGTACAGCTCTGGCCTAAGGCTACAAACTTCAAGGCTCAGAATATCACCTTCGAGAATTCCTTCAACCGCTACATCACTCAGGAGGAGCTTGCCGACGGTGTTGAGCTTACAGGCGACACCTCTGTCACAAAGATCACTCAGGTGAGAAATAACTGGACCGATGCGAAATCAAAGGCAGCAACAGAACGTGCAGCAGCTCTTTCTGTTGATACAGGGTATGCCGAGTTTCTCAACTGTAAGTTACTGTCAAGTCAGGATACTCTCTACACAGGCGGTTCTCCGCAGTACTACAAGAACTGTCTCATCGAGGGTCAGACAGACTACATCTTCGGCGGCAGCAATGCTGTATTCGACAACTGCGAGCTTCGCTGGAAGGGCTACAGCAGCGGTTCTGTAGGCGGTTATATCACCGCTGCAAGAGGACAGGGAAGCCCCTACACAGGATATCTCTTCAAGGACTGCAAGGTAACTGCGAACTCTCAGCTTACTGTAAGCGCAGGCTATCTCGGCAGACCGTGGGGTCAAACCGCAAAGGTGCTCTTCGTGAATACCACCCTCCAGAACGGCAACATGATAACAGCAGCAGGCTGGACTTCAATGAGCGGCGTACAGCCCGAGAGCGTTGACGGCTTCAAGGAGAACGGCACTAAGCTCTCAAACGGACAGCGTGTCGACCTCTCACAGCGTAAGGGCCATATCGTTTCAGACAGCGACGCTGCAAACATCAACATCAAGAATTATCTCAACAACTGGACACCTTCCTTCCTTAACGGCGAAGGAAATACCAGCGGCAGCAACGACCAGCCATCTTCCAATATCGAGGGAGCTATCAAGACCTGCGGCGGCTGGTTTGAGACTGCCTACGTTGAGTGGGACAGCTCAAAGCTGGGAAATAATGTCAAGGTGAGCTATGCTCAGGACGGCAGCTCTGACTATACATCTGTTGATCCTCAGCTCATAAGAGGCACAAGAGTCGATATTCCCGGACTCAAGGGAAATACTTCTTATACTGTCAGCTTACAGGGGTCAAACGGTTCTGCAAGCTGCAAGATCAAGACTATGGCTCATGACCGCAGCGGTTACGCTCACTGGAACAACTCCGAGGGCATAGGAGCTTACAACAACGACGGTACTCTGAAATCAGGAATTACTGTCATCTATGTTACAAATTCCAACAAGGATACTATCACATGGGGCGGCAAAACAGGTCTGTTCAATATCTTTGATGCAGGTCCGAGCAATGTCTGCTTCAGACTTATCGGCACTATCGACGTTCCGTCAGGCGCTAAGGCTAATAACGGTCAGCAGAACGACGGCTCGAATATGCTCTACATGAAGGGCGGCAAGAACGTTACCGTAGAGGGGATCGGCTACGACGCAAACCTCAATAAATGGGGCTTTGATATGAAGCACTCCACAAGCTGCGAGGTAAGGAACCTCTGGCTGGGTCAGTACCCTGACGACGGTATCTCAATGTCGGGAGGAAGCACTTCAAAGTCTTCACGCATTTGGGTACACAACAACACAATTGAGAAGGGCTATAACGCTTACGCAGGCAACGGCATCGTTGACGACGACAAGGCTGACGGCGACGGCTCTCTCGATATCAAGTGGGCTGAGTACGTAACAGTTTCCTACAACGTATTCAAGGACGCTCACAAGACCTCTCTCGTAGGAGGCGGCACATCACACGAGCAGGACTGGATAACCTATCACCACAACTGGTTCAATAATACCGAGTCCCGTAACCCTCGTGCGAGAGTTGCTCACGTTCACAGCTACAACAACTATTTCTACAACAACAAGCAGTACGGTATCGGAGCTTCCTACAATTCAAAGGTATTCTCCGAGGCTAATTATTACGAAAAGACCAATCTCCCTCTTGACGCTGTAAATATGGGCAGCGACGCTTATTCGGGAACTATCAAGTCCTGCGGCGACAAGTTCGACAGCTGCAATATGGGCAGCGGTCTGGCTTACCAGATAGTTTACAACAGAAGCGACAAGGCTTACATAAACAACCTCAAGAGCGGCGGTGCAGGCTACGATAACTTCGATACAGATTCATCGAAGATATACAGCAGCTACAATGTTCAGTCTGCTGATGCTGCAAAGTCCGAGGTAATGGCTAATGCAGGCAGAATGCAGAACAAGACATACAATGCGGGTACAGTTTCCGACGGCAGCGATGTTCCTCCGAGATACGATGAGTATATGAGAAGCACACTTATCGCCCGCCTTGACATCAAGGACGCAAGCTACGGCGCTCAGTGGTCTATCGCTGAGAGCTATTCGGTAGGCGACAAGGCGTTCGGCGACCGCGAGCACGTTATCGCATCAGTTCCTTCAAGTATTCTCGGCGGAGAGCATATCCTAACAGCCTGCAACTCAAAGAATACCGATTCTGATCTGGCTGTACTCACAGCTGCTAAGGATATCACGGTATACGTTGCACTGGATCAGAGAGTAACAAATCCTCCTTCATGGCTGTGGAATATGAGCAAGACAGGCGAGATCGTTGAGATCAACGACAGCGAGGCTGTAAGACCCTTCGATGTTTACGCTAAGGAGCTCAAAGCAGGGGAGACATTCACTCTCGGTACAAACGGTATGAGCGGTGCTTGTATGAACTACACTGCATTCGTTAAGGAGGCAGTCAAGGTGACTACTACCACTACGACTACCACCACAACTACAACTACAACAACTACGACCACCACTACCACAGCTCCTCCGCAGTACAATTATCTTGCAGGCGATGCAAACTATGATGGCGGTGTAGATCTTTCAGATGTGGTTCTTATCATGCAGGCTCTTGCAAATCCTAACAAGTACGGTCTGAACGGTTCGGAAGAATCACATATCACAGAGGGCGGGCTCAAAAATGCTGATGTTGAGGGCAATAACGGTCTAACAGCCAACGATGCACTCACGATACAGCTCTATCTGCTTCACCTTGTTGATAAACTTCCTTTAGACTGAGACTAACGTTATAGAGTTATTATAGAGAAAAGCCATAGTATCACTTGGGTACTATGGCTTTTTGCATTGTTATGTGATTTTCTGTCTGACAAGCAGATTCAGTAATTGATATACGTGCCTAATACTTTTCCGTCGCAGCCGCGTATGAGCACATAGCTGGAGCCTTCACTCCATGAGACTTTATGTACTGCGCCGTCGTTTCTTGTCCACGAAGCAGGAATGCGGCGTACACGCCAGACATCATAGTCTTCATAATAATCGGCTGAAAACGGCGGATCATCTCTTGTGAAGCCGATGCCGTCCTGAGGAGCAGGCTCTTTTTCGAGCTGGTCTATGTAATCCTGACCTTTGCCGCTGAGAAGCAAATATCTTGCTTTATCAATGAGATCCTGCTCATCGGCAATACGGCCGAGCACTCTGTCAACGGTCAGATTCTCGGCTTCATAGACCATATAGTTTTCTAAGTTCTTGAAGTCGATCAGATTTCCGTCGGGATCATGGTGTTTAAAAGTACCGTCTTCTGTACCTTCCATATAGAAATACTTGTAGTTGTCCCTGAGCACGTTGACAGCTTTAAGTATATTCTTGTCTTCTTCGTTTTGATCTGTTTCAGCTTCTGTTTCAGGCTGCTGTTCCGTAGCTTTTTCGGTTGTTGCTGGAGCGGTCGATGTTGCGGCTGAAGTGGTGGTTTCTGAAGCAGCTGTTTCGGTTTTGGTTGTGGCAGCAGTTGTGGCAGCCGCTGCAGATGTCGTGGTCTCAGTCGTGGTAACAGCTGTGTCATCGGTTTTTTCAGCTTTTGTATCCTGACCGCATGAAGCCAGAAGGCTCAGACCGAGCATGATCGGAATGATAAGCTTTTTACGCATAGAACTTCACCTCGTTATAGTTAGAATAAAAAAGGCTGCACATTATGTGCAGCCTGATAGTTTACTGATTATTCAGCGTCCTCAGAAGCTTCTTCAGCGTCATCTGCGTTCTCGAGAAGAGCGCGCATAGAAATACTGATTCTCTTTGACTCAGGATCAATATCAATGATCTTAACATCAACCTCGTCGCCTACAGAAAGAACGTCCTTGACATTCTCTACCTTCTGGTCAGCGATCTGTGAGATGTGGATAAGACCGTCAACGCCGTCGATGATCTGTGCGAATGCACCAAAACTTGTAATAGATACGATAGTAGCCTTGACTACGTCGCCTACCTGATAGTTAGCCTTGAAGATTTCCCATGGGTTGTCCTCAGCCTTCTTGAAGCCGAGTGAGATGCGGTTAGCTTCCTGATCGAGATCCTTGATGTATACCTCGAGAGTATCGCCAACGTTTACAACTTCACTTGGGTGCTTGATGCGCTTCCATGAAAGCTCAGAGATATGTACCATGCCGTCGATGCCGCCGAGATCAACGAATGCACCGAAGCTTGTGAGAGACTTGACCTTACCTGTGTAAGTCTTTCCGACCTCAGCTGTCTCCCAGAACTTGGACTTAGCTTCTTCCTTCTTAGCGTTCTGAACAGCCTTGATAGAACCAACAGCTCTCTTTCTGCCGCCCTCGGAAACCTCGATAACGATGAACTCTACCTTCTTCTTGAGGAGCTGGTCGAGCTCTGCGCCTCTTGGGAGACCTGTGAGTGAAGCAGGGATAAATACTCTTACGCCGAGAACTGTGAGAGTAACGCCCTTATTAACAACGCTCTGAACGACACCTTCGAGAACTGTGCCTTCCTGCTGAGCCTTTACGATCTTCTCGTAGCCGGCCTGCTCGTCAACCTTTCTCTTAGAGAGAGCAGCTGTACCCTCTGCGTCGTTTACCTTAATTACAACAAGATCAATCTCGTCACCAACGCTGACGATGTCAGAAGGCTTCTTTGAAGGATCGTCTGTAAGGTCGTCAAGAGCAACATAACCTGTATGCTTTGTACCAAGGTCAACGATAACTTCTGTATTATTTACAGCGATAACTGTGCCTTTAACTTTCTCTCCTGTATGTATTTTTTTGAATGACTCGTCGATAGCCTGAGCGAAATCGATCTCCTCATCCTGATTAGCTGCAAGAATTTCATTT
>NZ_JAILNU010000068.1 GCF_024691275.1 Ruminococcus sp.
TGAAGAAGATTTTCTCTGTATTCCTTCAAGACCGTTATTTCATTTTTTCTATGATAAAGCCCATTAACAAACTGCCCCTTTGTATTAATTACAAAGGGGCTTTATCATAGAAAAAATCAGCTAAAAGTCTTTGGAAAGGGGGACGGGGGTGACTCCCCGCAGTGCGGGGAGATGTCACGCAGTGACAGAGGGGAACGCCTCTGTCAGAGGAACCTTTCCTCAGAAAGGTTTCCCCCGATAATTTCGTGTAAAGTTTCTATATGAGTACTCCGCTTATGAGTTGACTTTTTTGTATATAGAGTAATTATCAGCTCTTTTCGCTGACTAAGATTGATATGCGGTTCTGCATCATTTCAGCAGCTTCTTCTGCGGATTTTTCACCGTGGAAGTAAGCTTCTGATTCTTCGCGGCACACTGAAAAAGCGTCTGCATCCAAAGTGTCCGAGATAGTATCGCAGCTCAAAATATAACGTTTCAGGTCTGCTAATTCCGAATTTGTAAGGACATGGAGTATCCTTCCCTGAGATTCAAAGCTTGTTTCTTCTATCATATTTCCGTTTTCGTCCATACGCTTGACAGATGACATTGTGCTGAGCTGTTTGTCAAAGATCTCATTTATGACCGAGTAGCCTCCCATGAGATCGCCCTTTCCGCTGGGGTCGTATGTCTCATCGAGAGTACTTTCCTTCATTATCATCTTGATGAACTCCCATGCGCCTTCTTTAGCGTCGGAATCTGCGCTTATTGAGAACTCATAATTAAGTTCGAGTTTTCCACCCTTGCCGTTTGTTGTAGGAAAGCCCACAAGTTTGATATCATCGCCGCCAAAGTCATATTTTTCATATACAAGGTCGCACATACACGAAAGATGTACAGGTGCGATAAGGACTTTTTCATCTGCGAGCCATTTTGAACGATCCTGCCAGTATTCGTTGAATGCGTTCATATTTGATTTGTCTGCGTATTCCACCTCATCAACGAATCTGTTGCAGAATTTGAGCAGTTCAACGAATTCGGGCGTGTTGAAATGACATTTGGATTTTTCTATATCGACGAGCTTGCTGTCAGCGTTCAGCATGATGTCGAACATTTCCTGCTTTGACAGGGTATCGTAGCTGTGTTCAGCGTTTTTTGTGTCAAAGAGGTCGATCATTTCCTGCAAAGTCCAGTTCTCATGGTCAACGAGTTTTTCCTTTGCAGCATAGGTGGATACAGTGAAATTTGGCACAATAGAGCAGAGCTTTCCGCTGCTGTTTTCGAGAGCTCTGAGAATATTCGGCATAACAGTGCTGCGGTTTATCTCTTTATCCTTATCCATAAGGGTATAGAGGTCGAGGAGAACGCCCTTTTTGCCGAGAAGCTCTGCATCGCTGTGGCTGAGCATGAACATATCAGGAGCATTGCCCGAGATTATATCGAGCTTGAGCTTATTGTACTCATCGTCGAGCCTTTGTGCAACAGCCTCAAGGGACTTATCGTTCTGTTCTTCCTCGGTAAGCGGCTCGCTGTAGTCTACGACCTGCACCCTGTATTTGTCCTGTTCACGGTTGAATTTGCCGATATAGTAATTCAGCGGACTTGAACCGAAAGCCGCAATAGTGACTAAGCGGCAGTTTTGAAGATCGTCGGTTGTACGGTGTACGAGCTTGTAAATATCAGTATTTTCCTTATCATCATAATAGTTGTTCACCCAGCAGAAGAACTCGCCGTTTTCCGCAGGAACGAGAGACATTTTTGTGGTATCGGCTTCGACCCATTTGAATATAGGCTCGGTAGTTCCGTCAGCTCTTACTCCTATAACATCATCGTCGCTTACGCCAATAAACAGGTAGTCGCCGTAACCTGTCTGGTAATTGTATGATGTATTCAGCATATGTGAACTTATATTATCGGTGTATACTTCCTTACCGAGGGTCTTGTTTTCGATATCCAGACTGTATATCTTGTTTTTTTCATCTGAGTTGCTGTACATATTGTGAGCAAGCAAAGCATAAGGAGCGTTGTCCGAGCCTCTGAGTAAGATGATACCGTTTTGATTATATTCATCAGAGCCTTCGGAGTCGATATTAAGCAACTCATAGCTTCCGTCGCTTCTGAATATGTATGAAGTCGAATCAGTGAGTGTTGTTATGAGGGTATCGCTGTCCGCAAGAAAAGAACTGATGGGATAGATATGCTGTTCAGGATCTGAAAATCCTTCCGCATCTCTCAGGTCGATAAACTTTTTAATGGTTCTGTCTGCATTATAGAAGCATAATGCATAGGAGATCTTCTGATTTTCGTAGAAAGCATCAAAATCAAAGTTCTCGTCGTAAAACTCGGGCATAGTTTGTCCGCCGTTGTCGATGATGGTATAGAATATAGCCGCATCACCGTTCTTGTTGAATATTATCTCGCTGTGATTTTCATCGGCGTTTTTGACTTCTTCCGGGATCTCGAACTCCAGCTTCCGGAAATCGCTGAAGTCGGGACTTACCTTATACATAAACACTGAATTTTTTTCATCGCAGCCTGTTGCGTAATATCCTTCGTCAGAAGCCTTGATTATGTCAAACAGATGATTTATGCTACTGATAGTGCCGAGACTTTGCAGCTTATATGAGTTCTCTGGAAAATCCGCTAAAGACTGAGCAGTGTTCTCGTTTTTCTGTGCAGCCGAGTCAGACGATACAGATGAACCTTTTTTTGCTTCTGAGCAAGAACAGAGAGCAAGGCAGGCTGATGAGATAAATGCTAATGTGCGTAAGATGTTTTTTTTCATGTAAGTTTCCTTTCTTAGTATCAATGTCAGAGAATAAGTCAACATACTTTTTCAGATATCTGTGGGGCATGGAATGTATGCAATGCCGCTTCTAATAATCAAATCGCTAATCGGAGTGATTTTGAAACGTTAAAACAAAATTATTTATTACCTCTTCCGTACTTTGACGGTCATATTATCAGAGCGAGGATTGTAAATAAAGGTAATGTATGTTATAATTAAGAAAAACGTCGGAGGTGCGGTATGAGTATTACTGTGAATATTTATTATACGGGAACTAACGGAAATGCAAGAAAATTTGCGGAGGAAATGGAGAAAAGCGGCACGGCGGAGCTTATTCGCAAAGTAAGCGGAAATCTGCGGTATGAGTATTTCCAGCCTATGAATGACAGCGAGACTGTTCTACTTATCGACAGCTGGACAGACCAGTCTGCAATAGACTGTCATCACGCCTCTCCGATGATGAACGTTATAGCAGAGCTTCGTGAAAAATACGATCTGCATATGCGTGTGGAAAGGTACATTTCCGATGATAGCGGCGTTCCTGATACGGATAAGGAGTTTATAAGGGAGTAATGAAGATTTTTATAGATGCAGATGGCTGTCCTGTAGTCGATATAGCAGTTTGTACAGCTAAGAGGTACGGTATAGGCTGCATGATAATATGTGATACTGCGCACTCTATACAGCGTGACAGAGCGGAGACCATAATCGTTGACAAAGGGGCGGACAGTGCGGATTTCCGCCTTGTGAATCTTGTGAGCGCAGGCGATATCGCCGTAACTCAGGACTATGGACTTGCTGCCATGTGTCTGAGTAAACGTGCGGAAGTTCTTAATCAGGACGGCAGGCGATATACTGACGAGAATATATCGGGACTGCTGGAATTCCGAGCAGTTTCAGCCAGGATACGCCGCAGCGGCGGACGTACAAAGGGACTGCCAAAGCGAACTGCTCAGCAGGACAAGGATTTTGCAATCGCCCTTGAAAAGATGATAAGCACTCAGCTTGATATAAAATAATAGATCATCCCCTCACCGTAAGCGAGGGGATGATTATATCTGTAATATTATTGTTTATTTCAGGAAGCCGTTGATTATCTGCTCCTCAGCCTCAGCCTCAGTGAGACCGAGCGTCATGAGCTTGATAAGCTGTTCGCCTGCGATCTTGCCGATAGCTGCTTCGTGAACGAGAGCAGCGTCGATATTGTTTGCTTCAAGGGACGGAACAGCGAGGATACGACCGTTATCCATGATGATAGAATCGCACTCTGTATGACCGCTGCAAGCAGCACTTCCGACGATGCAGAGGTCGAGCTTCTGGTATGAGTCATCACGGGCAACCGAACGCGAAACAACGTCTGCGCTTGAACCGTCGCCGATGAGACTTACCTTGTAGATGCTTCCTGCGTACTGACTGCCGTGGGTCATAAGTCTCTCATGTACAACGAGCTTTGCGTCTGCCTTGAGTTCGGCAACGGTAGTTCTCTCGGTGGAGTCAACGCCTTTTATCTGCACCATTTCCATTTCCATGGTGCTTCCTTCCTCCATATACACTTCTGTCACAGGATTGAGGATACGCTTGCCCGTGCCATCGCCTGAGCCGTAGTGCTTCTCCACGTATTTGATTCGTGAGTTCTTACCGATATAGAAGCGGTGGATACCGTCGTGCTCGGAGTCCTGAGAGCCGCAGTTTTCAATTCCGCAGCCTGCAACGATGAGCACGTCGCAGTTCTCACCGATATAGAAGTCGTTGTAAACGTTCTCCTTGATGCCGCTCTGGCTGAGGACAACGGGGATATGCACACTTTCGTTCTTTGTGCCGTCCTTTATGCGAATGTCGATACCGCTGACATCGGTCTTTGACTGTATGTCGATGTTTGCGGTAGTATTTCTGCTTATAGCCTGACCGTTTGCGCGTAGATTATATGCTCCCTCTGGAATATCGTGGAGATCAGCGACCTCCTGAAAAAGTCTTTTCTGTACTGCGTCCATCTGAACCATTAGTGTGCCTCCTTACGCCATTTTATGGCAGATATTGGTAGCGTTTTCCGTACCTGTGATCTCAGGGAGAATAATATCCTTGCTGCCCTGCTTGACGATCTTTCCGTCAGCGATGACAACGATCTCGTCGGCAATATTGAGGATACGCTCCTGGTGAGAGATAACTATGATAGATCTGCCGTGGCGGTCCTTGCGCATATTCTCGAAAATGCGAATGAGGTTGTTGAAGCTCCAGAGGTCTATGCCTGCCTCGGGCTCATCAAAAAGTGCGAGCTTGACGTCGCGGGCGAGAACAGAAGCGATCTCGATGCGCTTTAACTCGCCGCCTGAGAGTGAAGCGTTTATCTCGCGGTCGATGTAGTCCTTTGCGCAGAGACCCACCTCAGAGAGATACTCGCAGGCATCGGATACTGACAGGTTCTTTCCTGCTGCGATACGGAGCAGGTCTATAACGGTCATGCCTTTGAAGCGTACAGGCTGCTGGAAAGCGAAGCCGATACCCATGCGGGCACGTTCTGTTATAGACTTTTCTGTTATATCAACGCCGTCGAAAATGATCTGACCTGCGGTGTTTTTGATGATACCTGCCACTACCTTGGCAAGTGTAGATTTGCCGCCGCCGTTAGGACCTGTTATGACAACGAATTTATTGTCCTCGACATTGAGGCTTATATCGCGGATAATGCCGACTTCCTTGCCGTCGTTTTCGGCGTGGAAGGAAATATTTTTCAGTTCGAGCATTTTTAGCTCCTCCCTTTTATTGATTCCATTGTTTTCATTATTAATACAATAGGAATTATAACACAAAGGCAGAATAAAAATCAACTTACCGCGGGAAGTGTTGCACAAGAGCAACAAGAAACGACAAGACAAAAGGCGTGATATAGCCTGTTGCGTGTTAATATATGCTAACGCATATAATTTACCTATGTTTAGGAGAATAAGTGCTTTCGGGGTGCAGATCATAAATGCGCTACACATATGATACTGTGCATATGAGCGGCAATATTGTACTGCCCAAAATTGCGCAGGAGCTGTTAGAGCTTCCCCTCAAATATTGCGTTTTGGTCAATTGTTGCGGAGCAAGGTGCGGATAAAAGAAGAAATCCCCGAATAATCGGGGATCTCAAAGCGAGGCATAAGAAAACCACCTCGGTCATGGTGGCTTTCTTATCTATTATTCAGAGAGGTGGGGTCAAGTGTGTATCAAATCGAAAGCGTTCGCCTAAGCGCCTTCACATAATGGCGCAGAAAGACCTGTATTTTGCGTCTGCACCACTATTGCCGTTAGTGTCACCTGTAAAAAATAATATGTCCTGTAATGATTGCTGAATTGCGGCAGGTGTGATTATTTCGGCTTTCTGACATAATTATATAATATAATCGTGAATAAAACAAGACATTTATTGCCGCAAATGAGTATTCATTGGTCGAAAATTGCTCTTTATATGCCAAAAGGTAAATAATTTACTGCCCGATTTGACATTGGTCTGACTTATATATATAATGAAAAAGGAAAAAACGACTGAAAAAAGACTCCGAAAGGACACAAAAAGGATACATAGCACGGCTATAATAAGCTTAAAGTAATAAGGGAGCGCAAAACTTATGAAAAAGATACTGCTTATAGAAGACGATATCGAGATATGCGAGATCATACGCAATTATTTTTGCGGTAAGGGCACGGAAGTCGAAGCTGTCCGCAACGGCGGCGAAGCATTTGACATGATAAGGCAGGGGATAGAGGGGTACGAGCTTGTGCTTCTGGACATCATGCTTCCCGGGACTGACGGCTTTACGCTTTGCAGGCAGCTCCGCATGAACAGCGATATACCGATAATATTCATAACGGCTCGCGGACGTGAGGAGGATATTCTCAGCGGTTACGACCTCGGCTGCGACGACTATATCGTGAAGCCCTTCCTGCTGTCGGTGCTTTACAGCAAGTGCGAAGCGCTTGTGCGCCGTGCAGGAAGCAAAAATGACGAGAAACAGCTCATCTGCGGCAGTATCAGTCTCGACACGAGAACGCTCAGGTGCTTTGCGGACGGCGTTGAGGTGGAGCTTCCGCCGAAGGAGTTCGCAATACTCCGCTATCTTCTGGAGCACGAAAACTGGGTGGTCAGCCGCGACACTCTGCTTGACAGGGTGTGGGGCTACGACTACTTCGGCAGCGACCGCGTTGTGGACAATCATATCAAAAAGCTGAGAAAGGCTCTCGGAAGCGCAGGCGGGCAGATAAAAACGCTTGTGGGACGAGGGTACAAGCTTACAAAGGAGTGAGCAAAATGAAAAAAAGACTTTACAAACGCAAACGCACAACATTAGGAAAAATGTTTGCAAAGGCGATGATAATACCGATACTTCTGACGCTTATGTTTGCTGCTTTACTTAATGTCAGCATTGAATACAAGGCTTGCAGCGATGCAGAGGAACATTTTGAAAATGTTATTGAAAACATTGAACATACGATACAGTTCAGCAATGACGAAAACGACAAATTTGGCGGGGCAAAAAATCATGCTTTAATGTCAATGGGTATGACGGCTAATGTTGATATGTTTAATTTCCAATCCAGTAAATTTGAATACTTTGATTATGTTTCGGCAAAAAATGACAGAGATAGTTTAGTTGTCAGTGCTGTTGTAGATGAGAATGGTAATATAATGCTATCCAATTCTGTAAAAATGTGGTGCGTTTTCAGATCAAATGATGACCCATCGCAGCCTAAGTGGTTTTACTGTGATCCACAGGAAGTAAAACTGCCTGATCTTGACAAACTTATAGATGACCATATCGAAGCATATTATACAGGAAAAGACAAGTGGAGTCGTTTTGATATCACAGGTGGTTATTTTAATTTTAAAGAGCACAAAATGATACCGTATAAAATACAGTTGCAAAAGGGTAATGCCGATGACCTAAAAACAAAGGATATCGTAATAAATACCGACGGAGCTGATCTCAGCGGATATGAGTATATGGAATTTGCTGCTGATAATTTCAATTCAGGCAAAAGAGAATATCCTTGTTGTACTTTTGAAGAAATATGGGGCGTTGAGCAGGAAAAGATAGACAAGGCACTGTCAGAACATCTTACAATGAGTAATTACGGAAAAAACTATGAAAGCGATTATGAGTATGCAATAAACGATTTTATCTCACATTCTCATGTAAATATCGACGGTAAAAAATACACGCTTTTTGTCGAGTTAAAGGTAAATGTATGGGTAAATTGGGTGAAAAAGCTCTACTGCACAATAGTGTTGTTATTCTTCCTTATAGTAACACTTCTGATATTCCTTCGCTGCTGGGCAAAAAGTGTCAAAAACAAAGCACAGTACGCCTTTGAGGACTATCAGCGTGCGCTTACAAATAACCTTGCTCATGACATTAAAACTCCCCTTGCAGTCATAGGCGGCTATGCGGAAAATCTCATAGAGATGCGCAAGGAAAGTGCCGATGAAAAGGAGCTGAACTATCTCAGTTCTATCATGGACAATGTTGCGTATACGGACAATATCGTTGCGAGAACATTGCAGCTCAGTCAGACGGAGCAGCTAAAGAAACCGAACAAGAAGAAAGTCGATATAAAGGCGCTTGCGGAGAATCTTTCCGCCAAGTACCGTACAGCTCTTGAAGAAAGAGATATAGATCTGAAGATAGAGGGCGGAGCTGTGGTGAATGCTGATGAGGAGCTGCTCTCGGTGGCGGTCGAAAACCTCATCTCCAACGCCGTGAAGTACACAAGGGACGGCGGCACGATAAATATGAACGCCGATAAGAAACGTTTCAACATAGTCAATGATGTTGTGGAAAACATTGACACGAAAGATCTGCTCATGCCGTTCGTCAAGGGCGACAAGGCTCGCAGCGACAAGGGCAGCAGTGGTCTTGGACTTGCCATAGCTTCCGCAGCAACGGTGCAAAACGGCTTTTCGCTTCAAGTCGAATGTAAGGACAAGAAATTTCGGGCAATGATAGAATATTGAGTAATAATGCCGTGGAAGCTCTCAAAAAGAAACAGGCTGTATTTGCAGCCTGTTTTTTATGCAGTTTCAAGTGTTTCGAGAGTTCCGTTGAGGAACTGTGATACGGGGATAAGGCTTTTCTTTCCAGCTGATTGAATTTTTCGCAAGTGTTTGGTATAATAATAACATAAAAATACCATTAAATTGTCAACAAGGGGGATAATATGGGAAAATTCGATGACTTTCCGCGCAAGATGTTTCATCCTGATCTTCTTCCTTTAAAGCGGCGTATAATAGCATACATAATCGGTATACCGCTGGTATATATAATTGGAAGGTTCTATTATGAACTGCCTAATATTGTCTGTATACCTCTAACAGTCGGTTCTGCTATATTTTGGGCAGTTGCTGTATTCATGGAGCTAAGATCAAACCGCAAGGATAAGGAGTTTAAAAATGATATTGATAATGGTGAATTTCATCAAGACGAAAAATGGCAGCAAAAATATGCAGAATATGTAAACAAACATGATTTCATTCAAGTGAAGGGCGACTCGATGAAAGCTGACCTATCACGCCGTTTCCTAAGTATATCGGGAATTGTCATGCTTGTTATCTCAGCATTATTCTTCATCGGTGCTATATTGATAAGGACAGGTCTGCTTGAAACGAACATTATCCTTGCTGTGGCAGGGCTTCTTTTCGGAGGATGGGGCGCGTTCAAGTATCTGAATACTCCCGTAAGAGCTTTTATAAAGGAATGCGGTGAAAAATATCCCGAAATAGAGCGTTCCTATCTTAACGGCAGAATGCTCACCTACAAAAGAAACGGCGAGTTGAGCTGCAACTGTGGAATAAACATCAGCGGAAATTATACGGTGATTTATAACAGCAAAAGAATTGATTTTATTGACAATGCCGAAATAGGGGCGGTTCAGAAACACGTTACTAAAACCAAATACTACGGTAATCAAATTTACAACGGCTCTGTTTTCTCATATACGCTTATCATCACACTTAAAAAGCGTAGTGAAAATGATGATCCGAAGCAATATAGAGTGAAATTGAACGAGTTTCAACTGGAAATGGCTTACAAAGCACTTTCCTCCTATAATACTCCTGTTTCAGCTTCAATAAGAGAAAAAACAGAGATAGGCGGCATTTGATAGAATAGTGTTCTATTCCGATTTATGTCAAAGGCTATCAAATATCCTTAGCCTATTGGAACTGAATAACAGCGTAGCCCTGAGATTTGCAATACGAGCATTTCTCAGGGCTGTTTCTTTTCGACGGTTAGTTTTCCGCTACGCAGGCTCGGACAGCTGTAAGGAGAATTCTCATTCGTCAGAGGGTAATGTTTAATCTTCCAAAGTGTTACAAACAGTTCCTTTGCTATTTCGGGGAAACGGGTTATAATGATAGTATACAGCTATGTTGTATTTTTCCATGTAGTGCTGATCGCCCAGAAGGTTGTGGAAATCGCGGCAAAGGTATTCTTCATGAGCTTCTTCGCCTGAAAGTTGGGTTTCCTGAAAGTCCACAGTCTGGACTGCGTTTGCACACAGCAGTGAGATCAGCGTACTTCCAAGTATGACAACAGAAGCAGCTGTGGCAGGCAGACGCTTAAAAAACATATGGATTCCTCCTAAAAAACGGAAAATAGGGACAAAAATATCCACACTCCGTAAATCTGTGCCAATATTATAAGAAATCTCGATATTTTTTTTATTCATCGAATAGCTGCTTTGATTTGGTAAAAATTAAAAGTTTTTGCTCAATTCCCAGAATGCCACTGCACTTGCAGCTGCAACATTCAGCGAGTCAACTCCATGCATCATAGGTATCTTGATAGTGTAGTCACAGGCAGCGACAGAGCTCTCCTTCAAGCCGTTTCCTTCAGTTCCGAAGATGACTGCGAGTTTTTTTTCGCTCCTGAGCCGTGGGTCCCTGATATCGACGGTATCATTCCGCAGAGCCATTGCAGCGCAGGAAAATCCCAGGTCGTGCAGTTCGTTTATGTAATTCGGAGCTCCTGAACTGAAATACGTCCACGGCAGTTGAAAGACCGTTCCCATACTCACGCGGATAGAACGGCGGAAAAGAGGATCGCTGCAAGACGGTGTCATGACGGCTGCATCGAAGCCGAGCGCCGCTGCCGAGCGGAATATCGCGCCGATATTAGTCTGGTTCAACACATCTTCGAGGACCGCGATCCGCTCGGCACCTGCGAGTATACTCGCAGGTACGGGCAAAGCCCTGCGGCGCATTGCACAGAGAGCGCCTTGTGTCATTTTGAAGCCTGTAAGCTCCGTGAGTGTCTGCGACGAAGCGGTATAGACAGGAATGTTTCCGCAGCGTTCGATAATATCGGCACACTGTCCGTTTATATATTTACGTTCGAGGAGCAGCGAGATGGGGATATATCCTGAATCTAAAGCGGTACGTATGACTTTGGGACTTTCGGCAATGAATATCCCGTGCTCGTATTCGGGGCAGCTCATAAGAGTAAGCTCAGAGGTATTTGTGAAGGGGACGAGCTCGGGAGCAGACAGGTCTGAAATTTCAATAATATTTCTCATAATAACTCCTGATATTTTTGTTGTGAAATTACACATATATTTTATATCAAATTTTAGCATTGCGCTGAAATTTTGTCAAGCTCAAAAAATCTTCTTTGAAATTCAAGGCATTTACCTTGAATTTCACTCTGTTACGTACCGCATATGAAAGCGCTTTCAATAAATTTTAGGAGGAAAATTCATGATTACCATATTAAAGGAAAAATTCAGGAACTATGATGACAGCAATTCGGTTGTTATTGCCGAGCTTGCTGTAGACACAAAAACAGAGCTGCCAACAGCTGACGGTATAAGCGGAAGGATACTTAGTCAGGGGTCGCTTGCATGGGAAATAAGCACAGGTGATTTTTACGGACTTGGCAGCGACGGCAAATGGGTAGATCAGGGAACAGGAGATGTGTATGATCCAACTCCGGAACCAGCTCCCGACCCAGACCCTGATCCAGATCCCGACCCAGACCCAACTCCTGACCCTGCCCCCGAGGAGGCTTGATCCGATGATCTATGAAATACTGAGAGCTAACAAAACGGGACTTGCCGACAATATGCCTCAGCTTCTCGCAAGCAAGCGCCTGAACACTGATATGAATATAAAGGTGCGGGAGCGAACGAGCAGGCTGCCTGTCATATTTTACTCAGACGGCACGTCGCTTCTGGACTGGCGCATAAAAGGTGCAGCAGGCGGCGTAGGCAACAGAGGTATTAACTATCTTAAACAGGAGGAAAAAACACTTCCTGACGGCGGCTACGGAATAAGGATAAATTCACCGACATGGCAGAGCGGAAGAACTCTTACATTCAATTCGGGAGCTGCGAACGGTATCGGTATAGCTTTC
>NZ_JAILNU010000097.1 GCF_024691275.1 Ruminococcus sp.
TTTGTTTTTAAATTATATTGCTTGGAGGTGCTTGACTATTAGCAAACAGGAACTGCAGATCAACGAAGAGATAAGAGACAAAGAAGTACTCGTAATCGACGCTGAAGGAAAAAAGCTCGGCGTTTTGTCCGCCAAAGAAGCTCAGCAGATGGCTTTTGAACAGGAACTGGATCTCGTAAAGATCGCTCCGCAGGCAACACCACCCGTATGTCGTATCATGGACTATGGAAAGTATTGCTTCGAGCAGGCTAAGCGTGAGAAGGAAGCAAGAAAAAATCAAAAGGTCGTTTCTATAAAAGAGATCAGAATGTTCTCAACTATTGATACTCACGATTTTGAAACGAAGGTAAATCAGGCTGTCAAATTTTTACAGGGCGGCGATAAACTCAAGGTGTCGGTTAGATTCCGTAAGAGAGCTATTGCACACCCGGAGCTTGGAGGCGAACTGCTTGATCGCTTTAAAGAGGCAGTTTCTGCGGCAGGCACTGTGGATAAGCCGGCTAAGATGGAGGGACGAAGCATAGTAATGTTCGTTTCACCAAAGGCCGCTAAGTAAGGAGGATCATATAATGGCAAAGGTAAAGGTTAAAACTCACTCGGGCGCTAAGAAGCGTTTTAAGATTACAGGAAGCGGTAAGGTAAAGTACCAGCACACCAACAAGAGACACAGACTTACTCAGAAGGATACTAAGCGCAAGAGAATCGCTCGTAACGCAGGTGTTGCAGACTGCACAAATGCACCTACAATCAAGAAGCTCGTTCCTTATATGTAATCTGATGCGGAGATGCTCCGCAAGGTACTGAACGAATTCCCGTAATTTTAATTTTGGAGGTAAAGAACTATGGCACGTATTAAAGGTGCAATGATGACTCGTAAGAGAAGAAACAAGACTTTAAAGCTTGCTAAGGGCTACTGGGGCTCTAAGAGCAAACACTTCAAGATGGCTAAGCAGGCCGTAATGAAGTCAGGCAACTATGCATATATCGGAAGAAAGCAGAAGAAGAGACAGTTCAGACAGCTCTGGATCGCAAGGATCTCTGCTGCTGCTAAGCTCAACGGCATGAACTATTCTACATTTATGAACGGCTGCAAGAAGGCTGGTATCTCTCTCAACAGAAAGATGCTCTCCGAGATCGCTATCAACGATGCAGCAGGTTTCACAGCTATTGTTGACAAGGCAAAGGCTGCTCTTTAATTGCAATTTAAAACACGCTCCTATATAAATAAGAGCGTGTTTTTGTTAATACATGGTTCGTGACATGATATGCGTAATTGGTGGCATAAGCCATTGATTACGCATAACGAATTGATTCAGGCGGTGTTGTACTATTGGAAAACATCATCACATCAAAAGATAATCCTACTGTCAAGCTGTATCAGAAGCTTTCCTCGTCAAAAAAAGAAAGGCTTCAGTACGGCTTATTCGTGTTGGAAGGGCTCAGGATAGTTGAGGACGCTCTCCGTGAGGACAGCGGCATCACACAGCTGATACTCACCCAGAAAGCCAACGAGCGCTTCGGTGAGGAGCTTTTACAGGCTGATTTGAGAAGCACAAAAACTATTGTAATTTCAAATGAGCTTGGAAATAAGATCGCTTCAACGGATACTACACAGGGCGTATTCGCAATGTGCCGTATTCCCGTTCAGCGTAAAGTGAAAAATATAGTGAGCAGCGGCGGAAAGTACCTGGTGCTGTTCGGACTTCAGGACCCCGGAAACGTCGGCATGATGATAAGAACTGCCGATGCACTCGGTATAGACGGTGTTATAATGTCGGGAAGCTGTGACCTGTACAGCCCGAAGGTGATACGCTCGACTATGGGTTCTGTATTCAGAATGAAGATAGCCATAGAGAACGATGCGGATACTCTTTTTGCAGAGCTTGACGATGTTGGAGCTGTTACTTCTGCTGCTGTCATCGACAAGGACGCAAGACCTGTGACGGAATGTACCTTTGAGGGGACTCAGGCAGTCTTCATAGGCAATGAGGGCAACGGGCTGCCTGCGGATATCGCACAGCGATGCACACAAAAGGTGATAATCCCCATGCATGGGAATATCAACTCCCTCAATGCTGCAATGGCTGCGGGAATACTTATGTGGGAGCTCAGCAAATAGTTCCTGTTTAATACTTGCGGACGGAGGTGTCCTGTCATGGATAAAAGACGCGATAAGATCAACTATTATCTTGATATTGCCGAAAAAGTCTCGGAGAGATGCACTTGTCTCAGAAGACATTACGGTGCTGTTATAGTAAAGAATGACGAAATAATCTCAACAGGCTATGTGGGAGCTCCACGCGGCAGGGCGAACTGCACCGATCTCGGATACTGTATAAGAAAAAAGCTCGATATTCCGCGAGGTGAAAGGTATGAGCTGTGCAGGAGTGTTCATGCGGAGGCAAATGCAATTATTTCCGCACCGAGGGACAGAATGATTGATTCCTCGCTGTATCTTGTGGGAAAAGAAGCAGATACAAAAATGTATATCGAAAACGCAAACAGCTGCTCCATGTGCAAAAGGCTGATAATCAATGCAGGTATCGACAAGGTGATAATACGTATCAGCGAGAATGAGTATAAGATCATACCTGTCAGCACATGGATAGAAAATGATGAATCTCTGGAAGGAACAATGGGCTATTGAGTTAAGCGGATAATTTGTATTTTTTCATCGAGGGGGCTTTACTGTGGACGAAACAAAATACTGGCTGTGGCTGAACATGGTCTTTGGTACGGGAAATCACCGTATATGGGAAGTAATGAGCTTTTACCGCACGGCTGAAAAAGCATATCAGTCGCTGAGCTCTGATTCTTCAATGGTAAGTCTCAATGAAAAAGAGAGCAAAGCCGTTCACAGTGTGCCGCTGCATAATGCGGAAATATTCCTGCTTAACTGTGCAAAACGTGGGATAGGCGTTATAGGCTATACGGAACCTTTGTATCCGAAACAGCTCATGCATATATATAATCCGCCTTCCGTACTATATTACAAGGGCAATATCTCGTGCCTTCAGACAGACCTGACAGTTACGGGCGTAGGTACAAGAAAAGCCTCGCCGTACAGTTTAAAGGCGGCAAAGGATATATGCTCCGAACTTTCGATGCGGGGAGTCGTTATCATCAGCGGATTTGCTGTGGGTATCGACCTTGCCTGCAGCATGGCTGCTGCCGATATTGGCAGACCTACAGTATGTGTAATGGGCTGCGGTGTGGATGTTGATTATCCGCGTCAGAACTTTGCCTACAGAGATGTGATACTCGCCGCAGGCGGTGTGTTCATATCCGAATTTCCGCCCGGGACGCAGCCAAATTCTCCGAATTTTCCGAAGCGCAACAGAGTGCTTGCCGCTCTCGGAAAGGCAACAATAGTATTTCAGGCAGGTGCGAAAAGCGGTTCGCTCATAACAGCCAATCTTGCCGCAGGTCAGGGACGCGAAGTCCTTTGTCTGCCGCCTGCTGACATATTCAGCGGTGAATATTCGGGCAATATCAAGCTCCTGCGCGACGGTGCGCTGTCAATGTATGACGCATCGGACGTTATGGAGTGCATATCAGTGAAATACAGTCAGCTTTCAGAAAAGCCGATGGTCACAAGAGCAGACAGCCATTTGGGCGGACGTGCCGATGATACGGCAGAAATGACCGCGGCTCTGAAAGAGCCTGATGAAATATATGACGAAAAGACCGGTGTTCCGATGTCAGCCGAACTGCCGCAGGATCTTTCGCAGCAGCAGAGGGAGATAGCGGAAATGCTTGAGAACGGGGTGCTCCATGCGGACGAACTCGCTCAGAGCCTCGGTCTGGATCCGTCAGAACTTATGACAGAGCTTACAGAGCTGGAGATATTCGGCATTGTACGCTCGCTTCCTGGAAAAATGTATGAACTTATAAGATAAGGGGATAAATCAATGTCAGACTTAGTCATAGTAGAGTCGCCTGCAAAGGCAAAAACTATTCAGAAATACCTCGGACCCGGGTATGAAGTAATAGCATCAATGGGTCATGTGCGCGACTTGCCGAAGTCCAAGATGGGCGTTGACAAGGATAACGACTTCAAGCCTCAGTACACCGATATGAAGGGCAAGGAGGACGTTATACGCGAACTCAAAAAAAGAGCTAAGAAATGCGATAAAGTATATCTCGCTACCGACCCCGATCGTGAGGGAGAAGCTATCTCGTGGCATATCGCACAGATGCTGAAGCTGGATATGAACGACGATAATCGTGTTGCTTTCAACGAGATCACAAAGACGGGCGTTAAAAACGGTATGAGCAACCCGCATAAAATAGATGTTGACCTTGTAAACGCACAGCAGGCAAGACGTATCCTTGACAGACTTGTGGGATACGAGCTCAGTCCTTTCCTCTGGAAAAAGGTCAAGAGAGGACTTTCGGCAGGACGTGTCCAGTCGGTTGCTGTACGTCTTGTGGTAGACCGCGAAAACGAGATAAGAGCTTTCGTGCCAAAGGAGTACTGGTCTATCGACGCAAAGTTCACAGCTCCTTCGTCAAGAAAGGTGTTCGATGCAGCTCTCGTAGCTGTTGACGGCGAAAAACTTGAGATACCCGATCAGGCTGCCGCAGACGATCTTCTTGCAAGACTTGAAAACGCTGAATATACGGTTAAAGCTGTCAAGAAGCGCGTTACGAAGAAGCAGCCTGCACCGCCGTTCATCACATCAACTCTCCAGCAGGAAGCATCGAGAAAGCTCAGCTTCAGCGCAAAGCGTACCATGAAGGCAGCGCAGGAGCTTTACGAAGGTGTTGACGTTGAAGGCGTTGGTGCAGTAGGTCTTATCACATACATGAGAACGGACAGCCTGCGTATTTCTGACGAGGCAAAGGCTGCTGCCGCTGAGTATATCGGAACAGTTTACGGAAAGGACTATCTGCCGCCCGAGCCGAGAAACTTCAAGAGCAAGAACAATGCTCAGGACGCGCATGAAGCTATCCGACCTTCAACTCCCGAGCTCACTCCCGAAAGAGTAAAATCCAGCCTCAGCTCGGATCAGTATAAGCTCTACAAGCTCATCTGGGAGCGCTTCATCGCAAGCCAGATGGCAAATGCTCTCCTCGATACAGTTTCCGCAGATATCGAAGCCAACGGCTGTACATTCAGAGCATCGGGCTATTCCGTAAAATTCGACGGTTTTATGACACTTTACGTGGAGTCCACAGATTCCGAGGACGGCAGCAAGAAGATGCTGCCTGAGTTGAAAGCGGACGATAAGCTCAAGCTCAAGTCTATCACAGGCAACCAGCATTTCACACAGCCGCCTGCACGTTTCACCGAGGCTTCACTCATCAAGGCTCTGGAAGAAAACGGTATCGGCAGACCAAGTACCTACGCTCCTACGATCACCACGATAACCTCACGCCGCTATGTTGAGCATGAGGGCAAATCGCTGAAGCCCACCAATCTCGGCGAGGTAATCACCGAGCTCATGAAGGATCACTTCAAGAAGATAGTTGACGCGAAGTTCACAGCTGAAATGGAAAACAACCTCGATGAAGTCGAGCACGGTGAAAAGAATTGGGTAAGCACTCTTCATGAGTTCTACGATGACTTCTCAAAGACTTTGAAAAAGGCTGAGGAAGCTATGGACGGCAAGCGCGTGAAGGTACCCGATGAGGAGACCGACGTGGTTTGCGAGCTGTGCGGAAGAAATATGGTAATAAAGTACAGCAAATTCGGAAAATTCCTTGCCTGCCCGGGATTCCCCGAGTGTAAAAATACGAAGAAGATAGTCACAGAGACCGAGGGAAGCTGTCCGCGCTGCGGCAAGAAAATGCTGCTGAAAAAGTCAAAGAAGGGCAGAAGCTTCTACGGCTGTGAGGGATTCCCTGAATGCAGCTTCATGACATGGAACGTACCCACAAAGGAGCTTTGTCCGCAGTGTGGAAAGTCGCTGTTCATGAAGGGCGGAAAATCAGGAAAGCTGGTATGTGAAGCGGAAGGCTGCGGCTACGAAAGAGAGCTGAAAAAATGAGCGGATACGTTAATGTTATCGGCGCAGGACTTGCAGGCTGTGAAGCTGCATGGGCTGTAGCCGAAGCAGGTATAAATGTAAGGCTTTACGAGATGAAGCCCGAGAAGTTTTCACCTGCTCATAAATACGGCGGTTTTGCGGAGCTTGTGTGCTCAAATTCCCTGAAAGCAGCAAGGGTAGAGTCTGCGGCAGGACTGCTGAAGTACGAAATGGAGCTTCTCGGCTCGCTGACAGTGCCGTGCGCAAAGGAAAATGCAGTTGAAGCAGGCGGAGCGCTGGCAGTTGACCGTGAGAAGTTTTCGGACGCTGTTACTGAGAAGATAAAGTCCCACCCGCTTATAGAAGTTATAGGCGGTGAAGTGACCGAGCTCCCCGAGGGTATGACCATTATTGCCACAGGACCGCTCACACAGGGCGCTATGGCGGATAAAATAAAGGAACTGTGCGGCGAGGGACTCAGCTTCTACGATGCGGCAGCTCCTATCGTTACAGCCGAGAGCATAGATATGGAAAAGGCATTTTATGCTTCACGCTACGACAGAGGCGACGCTGACTATGTAAACTGTCCCATGAACAAGGAGGAGTACCTTGCGTTCCATGCAGCACTGATCGCTGCGGAAAAGGTACAGCTCAAGGACTTTGAGACACACCCGTTTAGTGTATATGAGGGCTGTATGCCTATCGAGGAGCTGGCTTCACGAGGAGTCGATACAATGCGCTTCGGACCAATGAAGCCTGTAGGCATCGACGATCCGCGCACGGGCAGAAGACCGTATGCTGTTGTACAGCTGCGAAAGGAGAACCGCGAGGGTACGCTTTTCAACCTTGTGGGCTTCCAGACAAATCTTAAATTCGGCGAGCAGAAAAGGGTATTCTCAATGATACCTGGGCTTGAAAATGCCGAATTCATGCGCTTTGGCGTAATGCACAGAAATACATTCATCAACAGTCCCGAGCTGCTAAACTCTGATTTCTCCATGAGATCGCGTCCCGAGATATTCTTCGCAGGACAGATAACGGGAGTAGAGGGATACATGGAATCGGCTGCCAGCGGTCTTATCGCAGGTATCGCCGCATCACGCAGGATAAAGGGGCTTGCACCGATAGAGCTGCCACTCGACACGATGACAGGAGCGCTTTCACATTATGTCAGCGATCCGTTCAACAGCGGAAATTTCCAGCCAATGGGTGCAAATATGGGCATATTGCCCGATATCGGAATAAGGATCAAGGATAAAAAAGAACGTTATGGCGCATATGCGCAGCGAGCAGTTGAATCGCTGAAGGGAGAGCTTGAGAGAATTGGCTATAAAGATAATTGTTGACGCCTTCGGAGGAGATAACGCTCCTCTGGAAGTTATAAAGGGCTGCGAAAGAGCAGTCCGTGAACTTGACGTAAATATCGTACTCACGGGCAAAAAGCCTGAGATAAAGGCTTGTGCTGAAAAGAACGGCATCAGTCTTGACGGCATGGAGATAGTTCATACCGATGATGTTTTTGATATACATGAGGAACCGAAGGAGATAATCAAGTCAGGAAAGAATTCTTCCATGGCTCTGGGACTCAGCCTTCTTGCAGAGGGCAAGGGCGATGCCTTTGTTTCGGCAGGAAGCACAGGTGCTCTCGTTATGGGAGCGACCTTCATCGTCAAGCGTATCAAAGGCATCAAAAGAATCGCTCCGTCACCTGTAATGCCGGGAGATAAGGGCAGCTTTACACTGATAGATGCAGGCGCAAATACAGAGTGCCGCCCTGAGATGCTGGTGCAGTTTGCCATAATGGGAACTGCCTACATGGAAAAGGTAATGGGCGTGAAGAAACCGAAGGTCGCACTGCTGAATATCGGCGCAGAGGACACAAAGGGCAGAGATCTTGAGATCGAAGCATATAGGCTCCTGAAGCAGTCAGGACTTAATTTCGTGGGAAATCTTGAAGCAAGAGACCTCCCTGTCGGCGATGTTCAGGTAGTTGTTACCGACGGCTTTACAGGAAATATTGCACTGAAGCTCTATGAAGGAATGGGAAGTTTCTTCGGAAGAAAGCTCAAATGGTTCTTCTCGGGAGCAGGCAAACTCGGTGCGCTGTTCTCCCTCGGCAAGATCAAGACCTTCCGCAAGCAGATGGATTATAAGGAAGTTGGCGGCTCGGCACTTCTTGGTGTCAAAAAGCCGGTAATAAAGGCTCACGGAAGCTCCGACGGGACTGCATTTTTCAATGCCGTAAGACAGGCAAAGCGCTGCGTCGAGGGTAATGTCGTAGGCGTTATAGAGAGCTATGTAGCTCAGACTGCGGCTGCTGACAAGGAGTGATCTGAATGGAAAATCTATCAAAATTTGAAGATATAATCGGTTATAAATTCAAGAATATCGAGCTTCTGAGACAGGCTCTCTCTCATTCATCATATGCAAATGAAAAGAAGCGTCCCAACGGCAGCAATGAGCGCCTTGAATTCCTCGGAGACAGCGTTCTTTCCATTGTTGTTTCGGACTTTCTGTACAAGAATCTCAATGTTGCAGAGGGCGAGCTCACAAAGATGAGAGCCTCACTCGTATGTGAGAAGTCGCTCCATGTCTTCGCAAAGCAGATCGACCTGGGAGCTTTCATGCTCCTTGGCAAGGGCGAGGAGAACACCGGCGGACGTGAGCGTCCTTCCATACTCGCAGATGCTTTTGAAGCTGTTATCGCAGCGATATACCTTGACGGCGGAATGGAGCCTGTTTCAAAGCATATCCTACGCTTCATGCCAAAGGATATCCGCCATGCAAAAAAGCCTGTATTCAACGACTTCAAGACCGTTTTGCAGGAGATAGTCCAGAAGAACCCCGAGGAAAAGGTGGAGTACGTCCTTATCGGCGAGGAAGGTCCCGATCACAACAAGCGTTTTGTTGTGGAGGTATGCCTCAACGATCAGGTGATAGGAAAAGGCTCGGGTAAGAGCAAGAAGGAAGCAGAGCAGCTTGCTGCAAAGGAAGCTCTTGAACTTATGGGCTATGAAGCACAGTAACATATCAATATTCATTCCGCATATAGGCTGTCCGCATCAGTGCAGTTTCTGCGACCAGCGTACTATAAGCGGAGCGCAGCACGCTCCGACAGGCGACGAGGTGCGTGAGATATGCAGCAGAGCGCTCGGCGAAGTCAGAGAGCCGCAGAATACGGAGATTGCTTTTTTTGGCGGAAGTTTTACCGCGATCCCGAGAGATTATATGCTGGAGCTTCTTGAAGCAGCGCATGAATTCGTGGGCGAGGGCAGATTCAGAGGTATACGCTGTTCTACACGTCCCGACTGCATAGACGCAGAAGTGCTGGGGCTGCTGAAAAAATATGGCGTTACCGCTATCGAGCTTGGGGCTCAGTCCATGGACGACGAGGTGCTTGAAGCCAATGAGCGCGGACATACTGCGCAGGACGTTGTCAATGCGAGCAGTCTTATAAAAGCGTACGGCTTTGAGCTGGGGCTTCAGATGATGACGGGACTTTACGGCAGCACTCCCGAAAAGGAGTGGGAGACTGTTGAAAAGATAGCCGCATTATCACCCGATACAGTGCGTATTTACCCTGTTGTGGTGCTTGAACATACAAGGCTGGGAGAGCTCCTGCTCTCGGGCGAATACAAGCCGTTCAGCTTTGATAAGGCTGTGGAGATAGCTTCTGCGGCAATGGTGATGTTCGAGGGCAGCGGTATCAGGGTCATCAAGTGCGGACTTCATGCCAGCGAATTCGTTGAGCAGGATATGGTGGGCGGTTTTTATCACCCCGCCTTCCGCGAGCTCTGTGAAGCGCTGATATACCGCCATAATATTGAATTCGTCCTGAAAAACAGCAGCGTCGGCAGCGAAGCGGTGATAGCCGTCAACAGAAGATGCATAAGCAAGGCGGCAGGACAAAAGAGATCTAACATCGCGTACTTCAAGGAGCGCGGTGTGAACATAAAGATCGTCGGGGACGAGGATATCCCGAAATATGAATGTGAGCTGAGGAGGTGAGAGCGTGTACCTGAAATCTCTGGAAATACAAGGCTTCAAGTCATTTCCCGATAAAATAAGCCTTACCTTTGACAAGGGACTTACGGCAGTTGTTGGTCCTAACGGAAGCGGCAAGAGCAATATCGGCGACTCGGTCAGATGGGTACTGGGCGAGCAGTCCACAAAAACTCTCCGAGGCAATAAGATGGAGGACGTTATCTTTTCGGGAACTGTTGCAAGAAAGCCTATGGGATTTGCCGCAGTTACACTGAATATAGACAACTCCGACAATACTCTCCCTGATATCGGCGACGAGGTGGCTATCACACGAAAGCTCTACCGAAGCGGCGAGAGCGAGTATCTCATAAACGGAAAGCCGTGTCGTCTGAAGGATATCAACGAGCTGTTCATGGACACGGGTCTCGGACGCGACGGTTACTCCATAATCGGACAGGGACGTATAGCTGAGATAGTAGGTGCGAAGAGTTCTGAGCGCCGTGATATCTTTGAAGAAGCGGCAGGTATATCGAAATTCCGATACAAGAAGCTGGAAGCTGAGCGAAAGCTCACGGCAGCACAGGAGAATATGCTGCGTCTTACGGATATACTCACCGAGCTTGAAGGCAGAGTAGAGCCGCTGCGCATACAGTCGCAGAAAGCAGAGAAGTTCATCAAGCTTGCAGAAGAACGTAAAAGGCTTGAAATATCTGTATGGGTGACCCGTCTTGATAACATGAAAGTAAAGCTTGACGAGCTGGAAAGCAAAATACTCATCAGCAAGAATGAATATGAGAATATCGAGAATGATATCCAGCGTGAGGAGCAGAAGATAACCGACGGCATAAGAAAGATGCAGGAGAGCACCATGAAAGCCGACGAGCTTCGCCGCAGAATGCTGGAGGAGGAGCAGACGTCTTCGGAAATGAAGTCGGGCATCGCCGTTCTTGAAAATGATATAAAGCACTGCAATGAGGCTGCACAAGCGGCTCAAAGGAACATCGACAGTTCAGAGGAGGCTAAGAAAGCTCTCGAAAAAGAGCGAAAGGAAGCTTTAGACAAGCTTGCAGAGCTTGAGGAGCAGAAAAAGGCTCTCGAAGCTGAGATAAAGACTGCCGAGGAGAGCTTCGAGAAGGCTGAAAGCGAGAGCTCAAAGCTGGGAGACTCCGTTGACAAGGCAGGCAGCGAGATAAACGGTATGTATATCAGACAGAGCGAGTACCGCTTTGCTATAGAGTCAGCAAAGTCTTCTATAGAGGAGCAGACCGCTCGTCTTGCAGAGCTTCGTGAAAACAGCGGCGACCTCGGAAAAAAGCTGGCTGAGTATGAGTCACAGACCGAAAGCGTAAAGGCTGAGGCTGAGAAAAATACCGCGAAAACCGAGGAGCTGCGTAACAAGCTCAGCGGACTTGAAAGGCTTTTCAAGTCAAGGCGCGAGGGCTTTGAACAGGCGAAAAATGATTTCGAGAGAGCTCTTTATGAGCTGAAAGACAAGCAGCAGCGCCGAAAGATACTCACCGACCTTGAAAACAACATGGAGGGCTTTGCAGGCAGCGTCAAGCAGGTGCTCAAAGCTTCCAAGCAGGGACGCATCGGCGGAGTTTTCGGAACGGTCGCACAGAATATCGGCGTTGAGCCGGAATACGCTGTGGCTATCGAAACTGCACTCGGCGGTGCTATGCAGAACATAATCGTTGAAAACGAGGACATCGCCAAGCGCTGTATCCGTTTCCTGAAGGAGCAGAAGGGCGGACGTGCAACCTTCCTGCCCATAACCTCTGTAAAGGGAAATGAGCTCCGTGAACAGGGGCTTGAAAACTGTGAGGGCTTTGTGGCGAACGCTAACAAGATAGTCACCTATGACCCGAAATTCAGCGGTATCATAGCATCGCTCCTCGGACGTATAGTCATTGCCGAGGATATCGACACGGCTACACTTATCGCCAAGAGATACGGCTATAAGTTCAGGATAGTAACTCTGGACGGTCAGGTCATCAATGCAGGCGGTTCGTTCACAGGTGGTTCGGCGCAGCGTTCGGGCGGTATCATAACCCGTAAGAACGAGATCGAGACACTTGATGCCGAAATAGTAAAGCTTGAAGCCGAGAGGGATACTCTCCGCGAAAAGGCTGAGAAGCTGCGTATGGAATCGGAGAAGCTCAGATATGATACGGAAGCTGCAAAGGAACAGCTTGCAAAATGTGATGCCGACAGAGTTCGTTTCGGCGCAGAGCTTACAAGCCTTGCGTCACTTGCGGAGCAGATACGCTCACAGTCGGAGAATTCCGTCAAGGTCATAACCGAGACCGAACAGAGGATATCAGCTGCAAAGCAGGATATCATCGACTCGGAAAAAGCCCTTGCACAGACCGACGCAGAGATAAAGGCTGCCGAGGAAAAACTGGCACAGGGACAGGATATACGCGAAAAGCTGAGACTTCAGAGAGCAGAGCTCTCCGACAAGCTGTCACAGCTCAAGATCAAGGGCATGGAGCTTGCAAAGGACGTGCAGGCACAGGAGCTTGAGATATCGCGTATCGACCGCAGAGCTGAGGAACTGAAATACGGTGCTCATCAGTTCGAGGAGGAGGTATTCCGTCAGAAGGAGCTCATCTCCGCAAAGGAGAACGAGATAGCCGAGCTGAAGGAGAAGCTTGCAGGCTTCAAGGACAATACCGCTTCGTACAATGAGCAGATAGAGCACTGCCATGCTACTCACAATGAGCAGAACCGACTCGTCAATGAGATGCAGCACGGTCTGAAAGCTATAAACGAGTCCAAGGAGAAGCTGTCGGCTGAGATAACACGACTTGAAGAACGTAAGGAGAACGTATGCCGCGATACCGACAATATCATCAGGCAGCTCATGGAGGTATACGAGCTTACACGCTCTGAGGCTGTACAGATAGCCGAAAAGATAGAGGATATGAACGCTGCACAGGCAGAGCTCACATCTGTAAAGAACAAGATACGTGCTCTCGGAAGCGTAAATGTTGACGCTATCGAGGAGTACAAGGAAGTATCCGAGCGTTACCGCTTCATGTCCGAGCAGATAGCGGATATACAGAAGTCGAAGACAGAGCTTGAAAAGATAATCACTGACCTCACAGCGGAGATGTGCAGGATATTCTCAGAGAGCTTTGCAGTTATAAATTCCAACTTCAAGAGCATATTTGTGGAGCTGTTCGGCGGAGGTAAAGCCGAGCTGATACTGACAGACCCAGAAAATGTACTTGAATCGGGCATAGAGATAAGTGTTGCGCCTCCCGGAAAGGTCATCAAGAACCTTATCTCGCTCTCAGGTGGAGAGCAGTCATTCGTAGCTATCGCAATATACTTTGCGATACTCAAACTCAGACCTGCGCCGTTCTGTATCCTTGATGAGATAGACGCAGCTCTCGACGAAGTAAACGTAAGAAAGTACGCACAGTACCTGAAAAACTTCACTGATACCACACAGTTCGTGCTTGTCACCCACAGACGAAGCGCCATGGAAGAAGCGAATGTGCTCTATGGTGTGACCATGCAGGAGGACGGTATCTCAAAGCTCCTCAAAATGGAGCAGGTGGACTTTCAGGAAGACGTTGCGGACATCAAATAAAAAATTTGTCACACTTTGGCACATTCAAACGATTAGATTATTAGACAAGGTTTGGAGGATATAATGGGAATATTTTCAAAGATTGCCAGCGGTCTGAAAAAGACCAAAGATTTTCTGTTCGGCGGTATCATGCGAGTTCTCAACTCGTTCACCGTTATAGATGACGAGCTCTTTGACGAGCTTGAAGAGCAGATGATAATGAGCGATATAGGTGTCGAGACCTCTGAGGAGATATGCGAAAGGCTCCGCAAGAAGATCAAGGAGCGCGGCATCACCGATCCTAAGGAGATAATGGGACTTATCCATGAAGTTATTGCCGAGATAATGGGCGATGATACAGGTCTTGACCTGTCCGTGTCACCTGCGGTAATAATGGTCATAGGCGTAAACGGTGCAGGTAAGACCACAACTATCGGCAAGCTTTGTCACCAGTTCAAGCAGGAGGGCAAGAAAGTCCTTGTTGCCGCTGCCGATACCTTCCGTGCTGCTGCTATAGACCAGCTTGAGGTATGGACTCAGAGAGCGGGAGTTGATATCGTAAAACACGCTGAGGGCTCCGATCCAGGTGCGGTAGTTTATGATGCTCTGGAAGCCGCAAAGGCAAGAGGCTGCGATGTTGTGGTTATTGATACCGCAGGAAGACTTCACAACAAGAAGAACCTCATGGAGGAGCTTAAAAAGATAAATCGTATCATTGACAACAAGGCGGGAGAATGCTCACGCGAGGTTCTTCTCGTACTTGATGCCACAACAGGACAGAATGCGGTAAATCAGGCAAAGCTTTTCAGCGAAACTGCTCCTATAACAGGTATCGTCCTCACAAAGCTTGACGGTACAGCAAAGGGTGGTATCGTTATATCCATAAAGAATGAGCTGGGCATACCTGTAAAGCTCATAGGCGTAGGCGAGAAGATCGACGATCTCCAGCCGTTTGACAGCAATATGTTCGTTGATGCGCTCTTCACCATTTCAGAGCAGACAGAAGAAGCAGCTGACGAGGACGCTGAAACTGAGGATACTGCATTTGAAGACGAGAATGAGGGATATTCCGAAGAAGCAGAAGATGAAGCTTCTGAGGACGATGGATTCGTTTCTGACGACGAAGAAGTCATCGAAGGGACAGAGACCGAAGAATCTCCCGAAGAAAATGAGCCTGAGACAGAGCTTTATACCGAGGAGTATACCGAAGAAGAGCAGGCTGATGATACAGTTTATGAAGCTGAGGAAAGCGGCATAACCGAGGAAACATCAGACGAGGAAGAAGCTGCTGATGATGAAACCGAAGAAACAGCAGAGGAAGAAGCAGAAGCTGAACCTGAGGAAGCTCCTGAGCCTGAAAAGAAGAAAAAGCGCGGATTCTTCAGCAGACTGTTCGGAGGTAAGGACGATGATTAAGCAGCTGGTAATGGCTACGAACAACGCAAACAAACTCCGTGAGGCAAGAGAGATACTTGCCCCCCTCGGTATAGAGGTGCTCTCTCAGCGTGAAGCAGGTGCAAACTGCGACCCCGAGGAAAACGGCACGACATTCGCAGAGAACGCACTTATCAAGGCAAAAGCGGTATACGAAGCTGTAAAGCTCCCTACTATAGCAGATGACAGCGGTCTATGTGTTGTTGCTCTTGACGGTCGTCCGGGTGTGTATTCCGCGAGATATGCTCCCGAGGGACAGCATTGTGCAAAGCTCCTTGAGGAGATGAAGGACGTTCCCGAAGATAAGAGAACAGCTTCATTCGATTGCAGCATAGCTTATATCGACGATAAGGAGATAAAGGTTGTAGGCGGCTGCTGCAAAGGACGTATCGGATATGAAATGCGCGGCACCAACGGCTTTGGCTACGATCCCGTGTTCATGGTAGGCGAGCGCACAATGGCAGAGCTCACCGCAGAGGAAAAGAACGAAATAAGTCACAGAGGTGCGGCGCTGAGAGGGCTGTACAAGTATCTGAAAGAAAGATTTGGTGAATGATATGCTTACAAGCAAGCAGAGAGCATACCTGCGCGGTATCGCTTCAACATACGAGACCATATATCAGGTCGGCAAGGGCGGTATTACCGAGGCTATGTGCAAGGACATCGAAGCTGCTCTTAAAAAGAGAGAGCTTATAAAGCTGAGAGTTCTTGACAATTCAGGCTGGACAGCAAGAGAAGCCGCAGATGCTATCGCAGAGCAGACAGGCGCAGATGTGGTACAGGTCATCGGCAGCAAGTTCGTGCTGTTCAAGCGCAACGAGAAAGACCCTGTTATAGAGAATATCCCGAAGGCTAAGTGAGTGTATGAAGGTACTGATAATAAGCGGTACGAATCACAAGGGCTCGACATATAATATCGGACGGATCGCGGCTGAAAAGATAACATCGGCTGAGAATATCAGCGAGGTGTTCCTGCCGCGCGATTTTGACGAGTTCTGCTGCGGCTGCACGAACTGTTTCATGAAGTCTTCTGAGAAATGTCCTCATTACGCAAAGCTGAAGCCAATCACTGAACTTATTGATGCGGCAGATGTTATTATCCTCACATCACCTGTTTACGTTTACCACTGTACAGGTCAGATGAAGGCTCTTCTTGACCACTACGGCTGGCGCTGGATGGCACACCGCCCCGACGAGAGAATGTTCAGCAAGCAGGCAGTAGTCGTTGCAACTGCTGCGGGAGCAGGTGTGAAGTCAACTATGAAGGATATGGCTGACAGCTGTTTCTTCTGGGGGATACCTCAGACCTATAGGCTGGGCATGGCTGTAAGAGCAGTTGACTGGAACAGCGTTGCACCTAAGATGAAGGACAGCATCAACGCCAAAGCAGAGGGTATCGCAAAAAAGATACTGAAAAGGCAGGGGAAAGTTCCTGTCGGCATAAAGACAAGGGCTTTCTTCAAGATAATGAGCCTTTTGCAGCGCAACGGCTGGAACAAGGCGGACGTTGACTACTGGAAGGAAAAGGGCTGGACAGGCAGCAAACGTCCTTGGAAATAAACATATAATGTCAGGAGGCGCAGAATGAAGATAGGTATATACGGTGGAAGCTTCAACCCCGTACACAACGGGCATATACATCTTGCAGAGACTGCTGTGTACGAGCTGGGGCTCGACAGGCTGTATCTGGTGCCGTCAAAGAAGTCCCCGCACCGTTCGATGGCTGAGTATGCTCCCGATGAGGACAGGCTGGAGATGCTGCGCCTTGCCTGCAAGGCAAAAGAAAAGCTTTTTGTCAGCGACTACGAGATTAAAACTGACCGCGTGAGCTATACTATATATACGGTCGAGCATTTTCGTGAAGTATTTCCCGATGACGAGCTTTTTCTGCTGGTGGGCAGCGATATGCTTCTCAGCTTTGAAACTTGGCATCGCTTTGAGGATATCCTTGCTAATGCAGCGCTTTGTGCTGTCTCACGCAAAAACGGAGATATGCCTGAGCTGCTGAAAAAAGCTGATGAACTCAGAAAATTCGGCAGGATAATGATTTCCGAAGCTCCTCCGACAGAGGTTTCGAGCACGGATATCAGAAAAAAAATTGCAAAAAATGAGGATTTCGCTTGCTATCTTGACGAAAATGTAGTACAATATATAAGATTGAGGGGATTATATTCTTCAAGAGGTGAAAAAGAATTGCAGTATAACCCTGATGATAAAAAGAAATATCTAAAAGCACATCTGTCCGCAAAACGATTCACACATTCATTGAATGTGGCAGATGAGTGCAGAAAGCTTGCGATAAAATACGGAGAAGACCCTGAAAAGGCATATTTTGCAGGACTGCTCCACGATATATGCAAGGAAATGCCCGAAAATGAGCAGAAAGCACTCGTAATGGACAGCGGCTATGCAGTTTGCCGTGAAGAGCTGGAGACACGTTCGTTGCTGCATGGTATAGCAGGTGCTTACTTCGTAAAGAAAGAATTCGGAGTAGAGGATATTGATATCCTCAATTCCATTAGGTTCCATACAGTGGGCAGAGCCGGAATGTCCAGACTTGAGGAAATAGTCTACATGGGCGACCTTGTTTCTGCCGAAAGAGATTATAAAGACGTAGACAAAATGCGTAAGCTGGCGTATACCGACATAAACGCAGCAATGCTCGAGGCATTTGCTTTTTCCATGAAAGCAGTGATAAAAAAAGGCGGAGTGATACCGATATGCACCGTCGAAGGATACAATTTTTACACACGGCTTATGAAAAATGATGGGAATTTGAAAAGAGGACTTAAATGAACCGAGAAGAACTTAATGAGGAGTATAGAAACAGAAATAACGCTTCAAGGCAGTCAAAACCGCTGAGAAAGCTAAAAAGGATAGATCAGAATACAAATTCGGATTATGAATACCGCGGACTTCACGAAGCTCCGTCGATAGATATACGTATTGACGGCGAACCTCCGAGAAGACCGTCGCCTGCTTCTGAACAGCATTATCACGGACTTCACGAGAAAAGACGTGAGGATATTGTTGAGTCGGCAGACTATGACGACGATTATCACTTCAGCTCCAATGTCAGGAAAAAGAGCCCGAAGGATACTGTCATAAAGATAACCGCGATCCTTCTGAGTATCGCATCTATAATCGCACTGTTTCTCAATATGCCGATACTCTGGTATAAAAAGAGCGGACAGCCCGATCAGAAGGTGTCTATACTGAAGTACCTGAAGCTCTGGCAGCCTCTCGTCGAGATCGAAGGCGAGATCGAGAAGCCTTCGGTAGACTTGAACATCGACACGGAAGTCGTTAATGATGACTTTACCGACGGACTAGACCTTCCGCAGACGGTCGAGGGTCAGTATACCGTGCTTTTCCTCGGATTTGACGAGGATCAGGAGCTTACTGACGTTATATGGATCTGCCAGTTCGATATCGCAGGAGCTAAGCTCCACATATTGCAGGTACCACGTGACTGTGCAGTTCCGAACTATACCAGCAACCCGACAACAAAGATAAACAGCGTTTATTTCGACGGATACGATCAGGAGTCAAGCAAGATACAGCGTGTTGTAAACTGTATTTACGACAACTTCCGTATCCCGATTGATGCATATATCACAACAGCCTGCTTCGATATCGTTGATATCGTAAACCTTGTAGGCGGTATCCCGATGAATATCGACAACGAGATCATGTATGAGGCTGACAAGATAATCCCTGCGGGTAAAAATGTTGTACTCTCAGGTGAACAGGCAGAGTGGTTTGTTCGTTTCCGTCACGACTGGTTACAGGGCGATATCGGACGAGTTCAGAACCAGCGCCGTTTCATGGCTGCTGCTATGCAGAAGATCCTCAATATCGTAAAGGACGAGGGAAAGCTCAAGCTTTACAGCTACCTCAACACTATATACAATAACAAATGGATCGCTACGAATATGAGCGTTGACGACCTGAGCAAACTTGCTGACTTTGGATCAACTCTCCAGATGGAGAACGTAAGTGTAAACATGGTTCCGGGTGAGGATGCGATGTATTATGCAGCCGACGGTGTGGAGTACAGTATCTATTCTATCCACAAGCAGGCTACCATTGATATGCTCAATGAGTCATTCAGACCGTATCAGAATCCGTTGCTGCTCTCAGACAGCAATATTATGGAATATGTAAGCGAATACGATTATGCATACAATCTTTACGACGATACAGGCGCGACATTCAAGGAGCTGGAAACAGCTACCGAACCGCCGCGAGCGTCGGATTATGAGTGATGAAAGAAAGGTGGAACAGATGACCGAACAGGAAAAACTCGAACTAATCATCAAGACACTCGACAGCAAAAGAGGTGAGGACATTCAGGCGATAAAAATCGCTGACCTTACAATACTTGCCGATTACTTTGCCATAGTGAACGGTACAAGCAACACTCATGCAAGAACACTTGCGGACGAAGTGGAATTTGTTCTGTCGCAGAAGGGCATCGAGCCCCTCCGCCGTGAGGCAGATACGGGAAATACCTGGATAATCCTCGATTACGGCGATATCATCGTTCATGTATTCTATAAGGATACAAGAAATTTCTACAAGCTGGAAGGATTATGGGCTGACGGCGAACAGATGGACATAAGCAGCCTTATAACCAAGGAGTAATAAATGCGTACCAATAATGAAAAAGGGCGTATGCTTTGCATCATAATGGGAGCTTACCTTGTTGTGAAGGCAGTTGTCAATATGATAATAGGCGGAGGTCTGAGCATATCCGACCTTATCATCGCTCTTGCACTTGCCTGTGCAATGTTCACGGGAATAAAATATGTAAATTATATCGCTGCGGCAGTCCTTGTGACGATCGCTGTGATACATCTTCCTGCAAATATATCCAATATCAGCTCAAACTGGATATACCTCATAGAGGGTATCCTTGATATCGGCTGTGCGGCGGTACTCTGTTTGCAGACAGACGTAAAGGAACACTTTACAAATACTTTAAACATTAATTGATAAAGGAATGATATTAAAATGAGCAGATATGATTTCACATCTGTTGAAGCCAAATGGCAGAAATACTGGGAAGAGCACGAGACCTTCAAGACTGATGTCTGGGATTTCAGTAAGCCTAAGTTCTATGCATTGGATATGTTTCCGTATCCTTCTGGAGTAGGTCTTCACGCAGGTCATCCCGAGGGCTATACAGCTACCGACATCGTTTCACGTATGAAGCGTATGCAGGGCTACAATGTACTTCACCCGATGGGTTACGACTCCTTCGGACTTCCTGCCGAGCAGTATGCCGTAAATACAGGAAATCACCCAAATGGCTTTACTCAGGAAAATATCAAGACCTTTTCAAAGCAGCTCAGAGAGCTGGGATTCGATTATGACTGGTCAAAGATGATAGCTACTTCAGACCCTGAGTTCTACAAGTGGACACAGTGGATCTTTAAGCAGCTCTATCTTGACGGATATGCAAAATATATAGATATGCCTGTAAACTGGTGTGAAGAGCTGGGAACAGTTCTCTCCAACGATGAGGTTATCGACGGCAAGTCAGAGCGCGGCGGCTTCCCTGTAGTTCGCAAGAACATGAAGCAGTGGGTCATCGACCAGCCTGCATTTGCCGAGAAGCTCCTCGAAGGACTTGACGAGATCGACTGGCCAGAGTCCACAAAGGCTATGCAGCGCAACTGGATAGGCAAGTCCACAGGTGTCGAGGTTGAATTCGATATAGTCGGCGGCGGAAAGTTCTCCATATTCACGACTTGTATCGAGACTATCTACGGTATCACTTTCATGGTACTTGCTCCCGACGGAGCTATCACAGAGAGCCTTCTTGACCGTGTTCAGAACAGGGAAGAGGTCGAGGCTTACATAGCTGAGACAAAGAAGAAGAACGACATGGATCGTACAGAGCTCAACAAGACAAAGTCCGGCTGCGAGCTCAAGGGCGTTACTTGTATCAACCCTGTAAACGGCAAGGAAGTCCGTATGTTCATCGGCGATTTCGTACTCGCAAGCTACGGTACAGGTGCAGTTATGGCGGTTCCAAGCCATGACCAGCGTGACTTTGAGTACGCTGTAGCTCATAATATCGACATGATACAGGTCATCGACGGCAAGGACGGTCACATCGACGTTTCCGAAGCTGCTATGGAGAAGGGCGAGTACCTCGGCAAGGGCTACAAGCTCATCAATTCCGAGGAATTCACAGGCCTTACCGTTGAGGAAGCAAAGGAAGCTATCACTCAGAAGCTTGAAGGCATGGGCAGAGCTAAGCGCACTGTAAATTATCACTTCCGTGAGTGGATATTTGCACGTCAGCGTTACTGGGGCGAGCCTGTACCTGTTGTTCACGGTGAGGACGGAGAGATACACGTTCTTGATGATTCAGAGCTCCCGCTCGTTCTTCCCGAGCTTGATGACTACAAGGGCAAGAATGGAAAGGCTCCTCTCGAAAACGCAACAGAGTGGAAAAAGTACGACAATAACGGCATTAAGGGAACTCGTGAGACTTCCACAATGCCCGGAAGTGCCGGTTCAAGCTGGTACTACTTCAGATATATTGATCCGCACAACGATAAGGAATTCGCTAATCAGGAGCTCCTCAAGCACTGGATGCCTGTTGACCTCTACATCGGCGGTCCTGAACACGCTGTAGGTCACCTTATGTACTCACGTATCTGGAACAGATACCTCTACGATAAGGGTCTTGCACCTACAAAGGAACCATTCAAGAAGCTGGTTCATCAGGGCATGATCCTCGGCGAGAACGGCATCAAGATGGGTAAGCGTTTCCCTGAGTTCGTTGTAAATCCTTCGGATATCGTAAGAGACTACGGTGCAGATACGCTCCGCCTTTACGAGATGTTCATGGGACCTCTCGAGGTAAGCAAACCGTGGAGCAAGAGCGGTGTTGAAGGTGCTAAGAGATTCGTTCAGAGAGTATGGAACTTCTTCACAGAAGCTGAAAACCTCACAGACAACAACGACGGCGCACTCACAAAGGTCTACCACCAGACAGTCAAGAAGGTCACAGACGACTTCGAGAAGCTTGCTTTCAATACAGCTATCAGCCAGATGATGATATTCGTAAACGCAGTATACAAGAACGGCAAGTGCCCGAGAGAGTATGCTGAAGGTCTCATAAAGATGCTGTCGTGTATCACTCCTCACATGGGCGAGGAGATATGGAGCATCATGGGACATGATGATACTATCGCTTATGAGAGTTGGCCTGTATACGATGAGAAACTCTGCAAGGAGGATACTATCGAGATAGTTGTTCAGGTCAACGGAAAGCTCAAGGCTAAACTGAATATTGAAGTTGACGCTGACAAGGATTCTGTAATGGAAATGGCAATGTCTGACGATAAGGTCAAGGAGTCCATTGATGGAAAAACAATAGTCAAGCAGATATATGTACCAAATAAACTTGTTAATATTGTTGCAAAATAACGAATTTTTTGAACGCTAAAAAAATGCTTGACAAGCGTTAACAGTTGTGGTAAAATATTAATATATTCTTTATAATATTTAATGTATATCTGCTATGTATTGGGGTATATGCTGACTAACACCTTTAGGGTGGTTAGGATAGATTCGCGGAGCTTGCTCTGCGTAACCTCTGAACAAGGGAGGGAAATTTAGTGGCAGAAGTTCGTGTTGGCAAAAACGAGTCTTTAGACACAGCTCTTAAGAGATTTAAGAGATCATGTGCAAAGGACGGCGTAATTGCTGAGGTTCGTAAGAGAGAGCACTACGAAAAGCCTTCAGTTAAGCGTAAGAAGAAGTCTGAGGCAGCTCGTAAGCGTAAGTATTGATCTTGCGAAAATGATTAATGTTGATAAAAGCGGGCTGCGGCTCGCTTTTTCATTTGTTGAACGGAGTTGACAAATATCTTGGGTTTGATACATAAGATCACAAAAACCGATGTTGACCATGCGTTCAGGAAGGCAGTGGATATCACGCCCGAATTTCTGAAAAAACATGGTATAAAAGGACTTATCCTTGATGTTGACAATACACTGACAACTCATGACAATCCTGCGCCTGCTGACGGTATTGCCGAATGGCTCGGCAATATGAAGGCAAACGGCATAAAGCTTATCATAGTTTCCAATAATCATGCCGACCGCGTAAAAAAGTTTGCAGATCCGCTCGGACTCGATTTCGTAAGTGACAGCGGTAAGCCGCTGAAAAGGGGATATATTGCAGCAATGCAGAAAATGGGGCTTTCTCCCAAAGAGACCGCCGCAGTGGGCGACCAGCTCTTTACAGATGTATGGGGAGCCAATATCGCAAAGATAATGATGCTTTATGTTCAGCCGATAGAGCTCGAACCAAAGAGCAAACGCTTCATACGCTTCAAGAGAGTTCTCGAAAAGCCCTTTCTCCCAAAGAAATTTGTTGACGTTACAAAGGAGTAATTATGATTAAGAAAATACTTGTTATACATGGTCCTAACCTTAATCTTCTCGGCGAGCGCGAGCCGGGAGTTTACGGTAATTCAAGCATTGACACGCTTAACAGCAATATAATCGACCGCGCTAAGGAACAGGGTCTGGAATGTGAGATCTTCCAGTCCAATCATGAAGGCGCTATCATTGACAAGCTCCACGCTGCAAGAACAACATTTGACGGCGTTATAATCAATGCAGGAGCTTATACACACTACAGTTACGCTATACGTGATGCTATAGCTGCAATAAAGATACCTGTTATCGAAGTGCATATCAGCAATGTTTTTGCGCGTGACGAGTTCCGCTCCAATTCCGTTATCGCTCCCGTATGCAAGGGCAGCATAAGCGGATTCGGCTTCGTAAGCTATTATCTTGCAGTTCAGGCTCTTGCAGAGCTTTGAGAGGTGCGCAATGACAAGATTTAAAAAACTTTTTGAGCATTTTGACGCAGCTGACTGTGCGCTCATAACCTCGGATATAAACCGCAGGTACTTCACAGGTATGAAGTCGTCTGCGGGAGTGATAGTCGCTTTTCGCGAAAAGGCGTATCTGCTCATTGATTTCCGCTATATTGAAAAGGCAAGAGCTACAGTAAAAGATGCGGAAGTTATCGAGATGAAAAAGCTCTATCCCCAGATAAACGAGCTTTTCAGCAGACACGGTGCAAAGACTGTTGCCATTGAGTCCGAGACGATGACCGTCAAGGAGCTCAATGCATATGAGCATTTTTTCAAGGACATAACATTTGTAACAAATGATGCACTCAGCAATGCTATATCCGACCTGAGAATGGTCAAGGACGCAGAGGAGATAGAGTGCATAAAGAAGGCTCAGAGGATAGCTGAAAAGGCGCTTGACGAGCTTATGGGCTTTATAAAGGTGGGTGTTACAGAGCGCGAGATCGCTCTTGAACTCAACAGGCTCATGTTCGCATATGGTGCAGAGGACCTTTCCTTCGATACCATTGTCCTTTCGGGAGCCAATACGTCTATGCCGCACGGAGTTCCTTCCGATAAGAAGGTGGAAAACGGCGAGTTCGTACTCATGGATTTCGGCGCAGTCTATAACGGCTATCACAGCGACATGACGAGGACAATATGTGTCGGAGAACCTACAGACGAGATGCGTAAGGTGTACGATATAGTCCTTACAGCTCAGAACAGGGCTATCGAAGCTGCTAAGGCAGGAGTGCTCGGCTGCGAGCTCGATAAGATATCCCGTGATATCATCGAGCAGAACGGCTATGGAAGCTGTTTCGGTCACTCTCTCGGTCATGGTGTTGGCATGGAGATACACGAAAAGCCGAATGCTTCGCCTAATTATAAGCTTCCTCTCAGTGTGGGAGCTGTTGTAACGGTCGAGCCGGGAATATATATCGCAGGAAAATTCGGAGTCCGTATTGAGGATTTTGTCATTTTGACTGAAAACGGCTGTGAAAACTTGACAAAAACAGCAAAAAATCTCATATCTTTATAATAATTCGCATAAGGTATTGCAAAAAATACGAAAATGTGATAAAATAAAGTATCGTATAATTTGAAAATCACGGAGGTATATTAAATGATTTCAGCAGGAGATTTCAGAAACGGCGTTACCTTTGAACTTGACGGACAGGTTGTTCAGGTCATTGAATTCCAGCACGTTAAGCCTGGTAAGGGCGCTGCTTTTGTAAGAACTAAATACAAGAACGTAATCACAGGTTCAGTTGTTGAAACTTCATTCAACCCAACTGCAAAGTTCCCAACAGCATTTGTTGAGAGAAAGGATATGCAGTACAGCTACAACGACGGTGAGCTTTACTACTTCATGGACCTTGAGACATATGAGCAGGTTCCGATCAGCGCATCTACACTTGGCGACAACTTCAAGTTCGTTAAGGAAGAGATGATCTGTAAGATCCTTTCATACAAGGGCAACGTATTCGGCGTTGAGCCGCCTAACTTTGTAGAGCTCAAGGTTACACAGACTGACCCCGGCTTCAAGGGCGATACAGCTACAAACGCTACAAAGCCTGCTACACTTGAGACAGGTGCAGAGATCAAGGTTCCGCTCTTCATCGACGAAGGCGAGATCATTCAGGTTGATACAAGAACGGGCGAGTATATGTCAAGAGCATAAGCTTTTGCCGTTTTACAGTACATTATTTGAGAGGAGGAGCTTATTATGAAGCTTACCGAGAAAATGTCATATTTAAAGGGTCTTATCGACGGTCTTGAGATCGACACTTCCACTAAGGAGGGAAAGGCTCTTATCCAGATGTCCGATGTAATGTCTGAGCTTGTTCTTTACGTTGAAGACCTTCAGTCACAGATCAACGAGCTTACAGAGCTTTGCGATATTCTTGATGAAGATCTCGGTGCAGTCGAGGACGATTTCTATGAGGACTACGACTGTGACGAGTGCGACGGCGATTGCGATGAGTGCGACGACGATGATGACGATTGGGACGATGATGACGACTTCGATTTTGATGAAGACGATGATGAGCTTTATGAGATCACTTGTCCAAGCTGCGGAGATACGATCCTTCTTGACGAGGGCATGATCGAGGAAGGTTCTATTAATTGTCCTAATTGTGATGAGCTTCTTGAATTCGATTACGATGACCTTACTATCGAGGATTTCGAGAATAAGGACGAAGCTCCCGAAAATAAATAATTGATAGAATAACATTCAGAAAGCTGCGAACAGAGTGATCTTTTCGCAGCTTTTTTATTTTCTGAAAAAAATTTTTGAAATTCTGTAACGAAAGTTATGTAGCATAGTCTTATAGTTGAAGGCGGTGAGAATCATGGATCAGATCGAGGAGCTTTACAAAAACTATTTCCACGATGTATTCTTATATATACGGTCGCTGTCGGCTGACGAGCAGCTTGCCGAGGACATAACTCAGGAGACTTTTTTCAAGGCAATGAAGTCAGTGGACAGCTTCCGCGGAGACTGTGATATAAGGGTATGGCTGTGCCAGATAGCGAAGAATCTGTTGTTCACACACAGCAAAAAGAGAAAGCGGCTAACAAATGAAGAGATCCCCGAAACTGTTCCCGACACTTCCGCACCTATCGAGGATATGATAGCAGACACTCAGCAGTCAATGGAGATACACAAAGTGCTCCACACTCTGACGGAGCCGTATAAGGAAGTTTTCACACTGAGAGTGTTTGGTGAGCTGAGTTTCCGCCAGATAGGTGATATATTCGGTAAGACAGAGAGTTGGGCGCGTGTGACCTTCCACCGTGCAAAGCTGAAAATAATAGACGAACTGGAGGTACAGAAATGAGCAAAAAATGTAATATGATAAAAGACCTGCTGCCGCTGTATGCCGATGATGTTTGCAGCGACGAGAGCAGGAGAGAAGTCGAGGAGCATATCAGGCAGTGCCCTGAATGTAAAGGTGAGCTTGAAAAGCTTCGCAAAAACGTCACTGTAAGCCCTCAGAAGGACGCAGATGTACTTAAACGTATAAAAAGAAGGCTTCGCATAGAGAAGCTTGTGGTGGGGGTTATAGCGCTTGTGACGGTGCTTGTAATAGTGGCAGGCAGCGTAATGCTGCTGACGGATAAGCTTGTAAGCGTTGATTATGAGGAGATCGTACATCATGATCCGATCTCTGTAGAGGTCGATGACAACGGAGATGCATGGCTCTTGTTTGATCCGGCAGATGCTGATATAATATCCACAGGTGTAGCTGATGAAAACGCCAATGTTTTCGGCGAAGATGATTTTGACAAGGAGAAAAAGAGCAGTTATCTTGTATTTTTTATGAAGCGAAAGATAACGGACTTCGGACACGTAAACTACTGCAACAACAAAAAGGCGAGGTATCTGCTTTTCAATTCAGAGGAGCACCCTGAATTCAAGAATGTATTCTACTGGGACGTAAACGATAAAGAAAAACACATTATATGGGAGCGTGGATAAAATGACTGAGAGAAAATTCAATATACCACTTATAATCATATCTATATTAGCACTTGCACTGGGATTATTCGGCTTTTCAGCTGAGAGCATACTGCTTGGAGTAATTACAATAATATTTTCGGTTAAGATACGCGAGAAGTACCTTATCAAGATACCGATAGCTATAAGCATCATAGCGATATTAGGTTCGGGACTTTTTCTCAGTTTCCTTATCTGGCAGGAAGTAAAGGGCATCGGCTCAACGAACTACTGGCTCATGCGCCTTATCTTCGGCAAGATGAGATAAAAAATAGCCCCTCGGTATAAGCTTGGTGCTTATACCGAGGGTTTAATTTTATACAGTAAGTTCTATCTGATTTCCTTCAATTGCCACGATGCAGCTCTCGTAATAGCCGTCACCCGTCGTGCGCGGACCGCTGAGGACTTTGTACCCGTCAGCCCTGAGCCGAGCAGTAAGCTCGTCCACTTTTTCCTTGCTGCCGAGACTGAACGCGACGTGGATAAAGCCTGTCCTTGCAATATTATTCGAGAAGCTTTCCAGCTCGGGACGAGTCATTATTTCAAGTCTTGCACCGTCGTCAAAGCTGAGAAAAAAAGATCGGAAATCGGTAGTTTTATTATGGTAGCCGCTGTTTGAAGCAGCTCCAAGGTACTTCATGAAGAAGTCTCTTGCAGCTTCAAGGTCGTGGACGTACATTGCGATATGTTCGATCTTCATAATATTATTCGTACTGGGCAAGGATGCGAACAGCCACTTCAAGACGTGTCTGGCGGTTGTTCATTGCCTGTTTTTCGATATATTTGTGAGCTTGGGGTTCGGTGAATTTAAGATATTTCATGAGAGTAGTCTTAGCGCGATTTATAGTACGCATCTCCTCGATGCGGCTCATGATGTCAGAGCTTTCTCGTTTTACACCTGCCATACGTACTCTTGAAGCGAGTACAAGTCTTATAGTGCGCTGGAGCTCCTCCCTCGTAACGGGTCTTGCGAGGACATTGATACCGCTGTCTGAGACCCTGTCAGCGATATCGTCGGCAATATCGCCGCCGCAGATAAGAATTATACCTGCGGGAGTAGTCTCAGCGATCATTTCCGCAAGCTCCTGACCGAATTCATCGGGCAGTGGAGTATTTATTATGACCACTTCGGGTTCAGTGTCATTTTTCACGAGTCTTCTTGCTTCGCTGCAGCTTGAAGCGACAGCGGTTATTCCGCAGCCCTCAATGCGCAGCAGTTGCTCCGAAAGCTCGGAGACATCGCAGTTTGCAGAGACTATGATCGCTCTTTCCATTGATTACCTCACACGAATTTGAAATATGATTCTTCCTCGAATTTATCCTTGTCGCCTGCTTTTGAATAGTCTGCGATCTGGTCGTCGAGCTGCTCAAAGACGTTATTGCGTATCTCATCGGAAAGAGAATTTTTAACGAAATCACTTTCCTTAGCGATAGCAGCAGCTTCTTCGAGTGTAGACGGCAGAGGCTGAAGTACAGAGCTGTCAGAACCGCTGTGCATAGCGCTTTCAAACAGTGAACAATCCTTTGCCTGTATACCTTCTATACCTGCGGCGAGGATAAGCTTGAATACTATATACGGGTTGCAGCAGGCATCTGCGGAGCGTATTTCAATACGCGGAGAGATACCAACAGGTTTCGGAACTCTTATGAGCTGAGCGCAGTTTTCAGATGACCAGTTCACGTATTTAGGAGCGTAACCGATACCGAAGCGCTTATAGGAATTGGTAGTGCAGTTGAGGAAAGCGGTTATCTCGCGCATTTTGCTGAGAACGCCTGATATAAAGCATTTTCCCTCAGAGGACATACCGCTGTCATCGGTGTTGAAGATATAGTCTCCGCCTTTTTTAAGGCTTATAGAAATGCTGAGAGCGCTTCCGTGCTCGTGTGGGAGCGGCTTCGGCATAAATGAAGCGAAAAGACCGTTCTGCGCAGCAATGGACTTAACAACTGTCTTGTAGTGTACCATGTTATCAGCAGCAGTAATAGGCTCACTTTCGCGGAACTCTATCTCGTTCTGGGCGGGACCGTGCTTATGACAAGAGCTCTTTGGATTCATTCCCATTTCTTCGAGGGAAAGGCATATCTCACGTCTTGCGTTCTCACATTTATCAAGAGGAGCAACGTCGAGGTAGCCTCCCTTATCGTGGGGGATCTTAGTAGGCTCACCGCGCTCGTCAAGTTCAAAGAGGTAGAATTCGCATTTTGTACCCATTTCGCAGGAATATCCGTCAAGGCGGAGCTTATTGATATAGTTTGTGAGCTCGCTGCGCATATCGCCTACGTAGTCGCTTCCGTCCATATTTTTAAGAGCGCAGAAGAAACGGACAACACGTCCCGACTTAGGTCTCCACGGGAGAACGGAAAGAGTGGAGATATCGGGCACAAGGAGCAGATCCGAGCAGCCCTCGGCGATACATGAAGCGTCAAAGGGTATGCCGTATTCAAATGCTCTCGGCAGCTCGTTGGGCATTATAGCCACATTTTTGAGATTGCCGAACATATCGCAGAAAGTAAGTCTTATAAATTTAACGTCATTCTCTTCAACGAATTTCAGTATCTCTTTAGGAGAAAAGCTCATTGAAAGACCTCCAATTTTTTAGCCTTTAGCCCTTAGCTGTTAGCTATTAGAACTAAGAGCTAAGAACTATGTAGGGGCTGCCTTTGGCAGTCCGCAAGTTACCTGATGTAGGGAACGCCGTCCTCGGCGTTACGTTAGTATGGGCGGATATTATCCGCCGTTGAAAAAATTATTATTCAGTTTTCCACAATATCAATAATATAATCCAATACCTCGTAGAAGTCTGAAAACATAAGACATTCTTCGCTTATATTATCATAATCTTCATACTCATAGAAGATAAAGGACTCATATCTTGCGTCAAAGCATAAATGTTTTGAATTATAGAAGCCGAAGATAAGCAATTCCTCAGGAACATTCCCGTCTGAATAGTCATAGTTTATCCTGAACTCGTCATCTACATTAACGCTGTACAATTGGCAGTCTCCACCGAATAACTCAGCACCATTTGATAATTTCAGAAAGTCTTTATAAGACTCGGGGATAATTACATTGGCAGTTTTTTCAAAAGTCTCTATCTGAGAAGCAGTCGCCGGAGAAGAAAATTCGGACTGCATCCAGTTGTCTTGTATAGCTTTTATGCGTTCAATACGTTCTTCCATATCACACATTAAAGCGGAACAGAACTATATCTCCGTCCTGCATAACGTATTCCTTGCCCTCAAGGCGTACAAGTCCCTTTTCCTTTGCGGCAGCCATGCTTCCGCAGGCCATAAGGTCGTCGTAGGAGATGACCTCAGCACGGATAAAGCCCTTCTCGAAGTCGGTGTGTATCTTACCTGCCGCCTGAGGAGCCTTAGTGCCCTTAGTGATAGTCCATGCGCGGACTTCCTGCTTGCCTGCGGTAAGGTAGGAAATAAGACCGAGGAGGGAATAGCCTTCCTTGATGATACGGTTAAGACCTGATACCTCAAGACCCAGTTCGCTGAGGAACATAGCCTTGTCCTCGTCTCCCATGTCGGATATTTCAGCCTCTATCTGTGCGCAGATAGGGAGAACAGCGGAGTGCTCCTCAGCTGCGAGAGCGCATACTGCCTTATAGTTTTCATTTGTTTCGATATTGTTTGTGAAGTCCTCCTCGCTGAGGTTAGCTGCGTATATGACGGGCTTTGCAGAGAGGAGAGGAGTTGACTTGATGATCTCTTTTTCATCGTCAGTGAAGTCGAAAGCTCTTGCGGACTTGCCGTTTTCGAGGTGAGCCTTCAGTCTTTCAAGGAACTCAGCCTCTGCAAGGTACTTCTTATCGCCCTTAGCAGCCTTTTTAGCGCGGTCGATACGTCTTTCTACCATTTCGATATCTGAGAAAATGAGTTCAAGATTGATAGTTTCGATATCGCGGAGAGGATTTATGCTTCCGTCAACATGGATAATATTAGGGTCTTCAAAGCATCTTACAACGTGAACGATAGCGTCAACTTCGCGGATATCAGCGAGGAACTTGTTGCCGAGGCCCTCGCCCTTTGAAGCCCCCTTAACGAGACCTGCGATGTCAACGAATTCGAGAGTAGCAGGAGTGAACTTATCAGGCTCGTACATTTCAGCCAGCTTGTCCAGTCTCTCATCGGGAACGGAAACGATGCCGACGTTCTTTTCGATAGTACAGAACGGATAGTTTGCAGATTCTGCACCTGCGTTAGTGAGTGCGTTGAAGAGAGTGCTTTTGCCTACATTAGGCAGACCAACCATACCAAGTTTCATATTTTATTCTTACCTTTCGTATCATATATATCCCCGCCGATAAAGGCGGGGAAGGATTATCATTTAAAGCCGCATGAGCGGGTCAGTTGCTTGCGTAAGTCATACGCTTATTGTTTACAAGTGAGCTTACATTGGAGTTCTGTATCTGGATATCGCCGCTGCTTGTGCCGATATCCTTAGGATTGCCGGCGTTTACGACCATTGATACCTGAGAATCAATGATAGTGACGTTGCCGTTGCCGAGGGCATCGCCGATGCCTGTTACCTCATCACCTTCGGAGTCGATAGTGATCTCGGCATTTTTTATCTTAGTATTCATGCTTCCCTTGATAGCACCGATACAGGAGTGCTTTCCTGAACGCATTTTCATATTGATAGTACCCTGTTTTATGTAGATACTTCCTTCGCCGTCTTCGAGAACGCCAATACCTACAGCCTGAGCGCCTGTGCAGGACATATTTATATCAGCGGACGAGCTTATAGTTGCAATGCCCTTGCAGCTTCCGATACCTGTGACCTTGATGCCTGAGATATTGATATCCAGCGAGCAGTCTTCGCCGATGTCTATATTTGCGTCGCCGTTGAAGCTTCCGAGCGCAAGTCCGTTATGGGAGTACATATACAGCTTTATGTTGCCCGAGCGGAGAATGATATCGGAATCATCATCGTTAAAGCCGCCGCCGATACACAGGGATTCCACGCTGTTGGAGACTATTTCAAGGTTGCCCGAGAGGTCGATAGTGATATCTCCGTAACCGTGGTCATAGTCGTTGCCTATGCCGATACCTTCGGAAGCATAGCAGTCTATGGAAAGATTTCCCTTGCCGTTGAGCTCGAACTGAGAGCCCATTGGCACATAGATGCCTGAGTAGCTGAGCTTGTTGTTTTTGACAACGTTGAGCACAAGACGAGCGTACTCACCCACTGAGATAGTGGGCTTGCTGTTGCCGCTGATGATATTGACATTTTTCAGTGTCAGCTCGCAGCTGTGGTTGTCCATGATGGATATATTCATCTTCACAGGCTTGTCGGGATCACCGACTATAGTGAGCTGGCTCTGATAAACGTGGATATCGGTATATTTTTCAAGTGCGAGCTTTAGGATATCAATTTCTGTATCGTTATTAGCGGTATATATCTTCTTTACGCCGTCAGGACGTGTTTCAAGATTGGTTTTGATAATCTCGTCCTTGATATCATTGGAAATACTGTTGAGGAACAGTGGCTTGGGCTTTGAAGTATAATAGCCCTGAACGAGGTCAACGCCAAGACGGATAACAGTTTTGAGCTCCTGAATAGTTTCAACGCCCTCAGCCAGTGATTTGAGCTGATTTTCGTGGCAGAACTCGATAACAGATGTAACGAGCTGCTGTTTTTTGAGGTCGTTGTGGATATCGCTTATGAGTGAGCGGTCTATCTTGATATAATCAGGGGAATAATTCAACAGGTTCGAGGTGTTGGAATAGCCCGTGCCGTAGTCGTCGATAGCCAGCATAGCGTGAGCGAAACCGCAGCGCTTTTTCAGCGTTTCGATGCCCTTTGCGGTAGCAGCTGATTCCTCGACGATCTCGATAACGGTCTTTTCGAGCAGTTCACCGTATGTGAGGTACAGTTCGTTGAAGTCTTCGTCGCTGAGCAGATGATTCGGGAGACAGTTGATAAACAGCTTGCGTTTCTCGAATATCTGCTGATTGTCGCTGAGGAGCTTCATTGTATTGAAGAAGGTGAGCTTTTCGATAGCATAGAGGTTATTCTGAGCGTCACCGATCTTCAGGATCTGCTTTGGAGTCATTTTTATGTCTCCCGTAGTGCGCATAAGAGCCTCGTAAGCGACGATCTCACCTGTCTGGGTTTCGACGATAGGCTGGAGATAATAAGTCAGGAGATTTTCCTGAACGATACGTGAAAAGGTCTGTGCATTTCGGTAAGAGTCCTTTTCGCGGACGTAGTTTTCCTCCGAGAACCAGTTGATAACGGCTCTCTTATCCGATCTTACCTCAAAGAGAGCGAACTCAGAATAATTCACCAGCATATTGAAGTCCGAGGCTTCCTCGGGATAGGAAGCGCAGCCTATAGAAAGGCTGATGCGGCTCTTGTCGGAAATATCAATGATCTCGCCGAAGTCATCGGTGAGGACACAGTTCTGTACAGCCTCGTCCATGCTGTTGAGAATATTGTATATGTTCATCTTGTCGCAGTCGCGGAAGAAGACGCATATCTCATAATTGGACTTTGAACCTATTATGAGGGTATCGCTGGAAAAGCTTTTGAGAGCTTCTGCAACAGAGGTGATACAGCTGTTGGTATTGTCAACTGTGAGGTATGAGCCCAGCTTGTCGATGCCGTTGATATAGATAGTTGCAAGGCAAGCCTGCTGAACATCGGGAAGTATCTTTTTGATCTTCTGAGAGAATGAAGGGTAAGACGGGAGCCTTGTAACAGGGTCGTACTCGACGAAAGCCTGACGGTCGTTGAAGTCGGATATCTGACGGGTGAAGTCCTGAACAAAGCCGAGCCATTCATCGCTGCTCTCATAGATGTTCATTTTTATGAAGCGTGAAACGCTTCCGTCGGAAAATTTATAGATGTGCTTCTGCCCCTCCACGGGATTTTTGGAGATCTTTTCGAGGAGGTTAAAGAACTCAAATTCATTTATTCTTTCACTCGGGCTGCCGAGCAGATGACAGGCAACCTGATCGAGGTATGCAGCCTTTTCCTTTGCAATGTAGGTGAACGAACCTATATTGCCTACAAACTGCTGAAAGACCTGCCAGTCATGGCTTAGCGCGGGAGGATTCTGACTAAAATCAAATATACTCATGATCGCTCCGTTTACAGCATAGATAGCGCAAAAAAAGCCTTGCGCATCGTGTGTGTACCTGCATTTGAACGGTCAGCAGGCGACCGTGATAACGTACATTTTATACATATTAATTATACTACATTCGTGCTGAAAAGTCAATAAAAAAGCCGCCTTTTATGGCGGCATGGGAAATAACTGTATCAGTATCAGTCAAGGAAATCCTTGACCTTTTTGCTTCTGCTCGGGTGACGGAGTTTTCTGAGAGCTTTTGCCTCGATCTGGCGGATACGCTCACGGGTAACGTCAAAACGCTGACCTACTTCTTCGAGGGTACGTGACTTTCCGTCTTCAAGACCGAAACGGAGCTTGAGTACCTTTGCTTCACGGTCTGTAAGGGTGGAGAGAACCTCGTTGAGCTGTTCCTTCAGGAGTGTATGTGAAGCTGCTTCGGCAGGAGCAGGAGCGTCGTCATCGGGAATGAAGTCACCGAGGTGGCTGTCTTCCTCCTCACCGATAGGAGTTTCGAGGGAAACAGGGTCCTGAGCGACACGCATGATCTCACGAACCTTGTCAACAGGCATACTGAGCTTGTCTGCAATCTCCTCAGGGCTTGGGTCGTGGCCGTTTTCATGGAGAAGCTGGCTGGAGACTTTCTTTACCTTTGTTATTGTTTCTACCATATGAACAGGGATACGGATAGTTCTTGCCTGGTCGGCGATAGCACGGGTAATAGCCTGACGGATCCACCATGTAGCGTATGTGGAGAACTTGAATCCCTTAGTGTAATCAAACTTTTCAACAGCCTTGATAAGACCGAGGTTGCCTTCCTGGATAAGGTCGAGGAACTGCATACCTCTGCCGACGTACTTCTTTGCGATAGATACGACAAGTCGGAGGTTAGCTTCGGAGAGACGCTTCTTAGCGTAAGGATCTCCCTTAGCCATTCTCTGTGCGAGCTCGATCTCTTCCTCTGTAGTAAGGAGCGGCACTCTTCCGATCTCCTTGAGGTAGATCTTAACAGGGTCGTCAATGGCGATACCCTCGGTAGAGAGAGCCATTTCGAGATCGTCTGTCATATTTGAGTCGAGACCGATTCTGAGGTCTGCATCGAGGTTCATATCCTCAACGATCTCGATATTGAGATTTTCGCAGTTGTCATAGAAGGTATTGATCTGATCGACATCGAAATCAAGCTCCTCCAGAGCATCGGTTATCTCCTTGGTAGTGAGCTTGCCGTTGGCTTTGCCCTGTTCGATCAGAGCTTCAATGGTGTTTTTCTTTTCCATAATTTTAATAATCCTCCTATTTATTCTTTGAACGGAAGAGCTCCAGCAGCTCGTCGTTGCTGAGTTCTCCGTTTGAAGCAGGTCTGTTGTTCTTCAGCACCTCTGCGCAGTCTGCCACAACATCGCGTGTTACGGCAATATCGCGGTTTCTGGCAGCCATTCCGCTTATTCTTCCCACTTCATCGGTGGAAAATTCATCTGAAAGCTGAGAAATAGAGAATTTATCGGAATTCCTTAGTCTTTCGAGCAGTGCCGTGTATACTTTTTTGTGGAAAGCGGTAACAAAGCACTCAGGCGGAGCGAGCTTCTCAACGTCCTCGAACTCCTGAGGGCGCATGAGCAGGTAGCTGATGATGGTTTCCTCGGCACGAGCCTCCTTTTTATTGGAAACAGCGTCGGGGTTTATGTCGTCGCGTATGTAAGTAGTTTTAGCCTTGATGCTGCGCCATTCGTTATTTTTGGCGCTGCGGCTGTTCTTGCGGAGCAGGCTGTCAATGTGAGTTTTGAGCACCTGCACGGGTATGTCACACTTCTTAGACGTGCGGGAGATGTAAACCTCTCGCTCCAATGGAGATTCTATTCCTGCGAGCACCTTTGATGTGCGTTTTAGCAGCTCCACACGGCCGATATCCGTAGAAAGGTCAAGACCTTCCTCACATTTGTCGAGCATGAAGTCGTTTGCGTCGTTTGAGCCGTCGAGCAGCATACGAAAGCGGTCGCGTCCGAATTTTTTTATGAATTCATCAGGGTCTTTGGCACCTTCCATATGTATTATTTTGGTGCGAAGGCCAACGTCGGCGAAGTGATTGATAGCTTTTTGTGTAGCCTTCTGACCTGCGCCGTCGCTGTCATAGGCTACGATGACCTCCTCGGCATAATGGCTTATTAGCCGCGCCTGATCGGGAGTTATGGCAGTTCCGAGAGTGGCGATCACGTTGTCGAAGCCTGCCTGATTTACGGCGATAACGTCCATATATCCCTCGCAGAGAATAAGCCTCTTGGCATTTGAATTCTTTGCGAAGTTCATGGAGAACAGATTCGAGCCTTTGTCAAATACGGGAGTTTTTCCCGTATTGAGGTATTTTGGTTGAGAGTCGTCAAGAACTCTTCCTCCGAAGCCGATAATATTTCCGCGGAGATCGACGATAGGGAACATAACTCTTTTGCGGAACATATCGAATGTACGTCCGTTTTTATGTCCTGCCAGCCACGCATCGGTCATCTCGTCGTCTGAATAGCCCTTTGAGCGCAGCAGATCGGTGAGCTGATTCCATGAATCGGAAGCATAGCCGAGTCCGTATTTTTTTATGGTCTGCGGAGAGAGTTTACGGTCTGCAAAGTATTTCAGACCGGTTTTGTCGTTACCTTTGATAAGGTTGGTATAGTAGAAATTGGCGGCAATACGGTTCATCTCATAGATACGGGTCTTGCGTTTTGCGTAGCCCTCGTCCTTGCTGCCGAAAGACGGAACTTCCATTCCCGAGCGCTGAGCAAGGAGCTTAACGGCTTCGGGGAAAGTAAGGTTCTCGATCTTCATTACGAAGGTTATAACATCTCCGCCTGCGCCGCATCCGAAACAGTAGAAGTTCTGAGTATCGGTAAAAATGGTGCAGGAGGGAGTTCTTTCGGAATGGAAAGGACATGAGCAAACGTAATTGCGTCCGCGCCTTGTGAGATTCACATAGCCGCCCATGACTGTTTCGATTGGATTTGCGTTTCGCAATGCGTAGAGAAATTCATCGTTCTGAGGCATACAATCACTCACTTCCAGAATTTCGGTACGAATAGGTCGGTATACAGGTCAACGGCGTATTCGTCGCTCATGCCTGAGATATAATCGCATACTGCGCGGTCGGGGTCTGACTGCTTCATGATGCTGCGGTACTCATCAGGCAGCCTGCTGCTGTTCTCAATGAAGTAGGAATAGAGCTTTTTTACGAGAAGCTCAGCCTTTGATTCCTCCTGTTTTGCGGCAGGATTGGTGTATACCTTGTCAAACATGAACTGCTTCAGATCATCGTGAGCTTTGCGAATATCAGGAGCAAAGTCGATATCCACCGCACCGTGCTCTATGACCGAGGCGATGAGGGTGGTGATTCTCTGAGTTTTGGTCTTGCCGAGAACTCTTGTACAATCATTTGGCAGATCGCGCGGACTTAATATTCCTGCGCGGATAGAGTCCTCGATATCGTGATTTATGTAAGCGATAGTGTCAGCAAGGCGGACGATATTGCCCTCTCTTGTATCAGCTGTCATGTTTGTGTGACAAAGAATGCCGTTTCGCACGGCATGGGTAAGATTGAGTCCTGCGCCCTTTTTTTCAAGAACTTCCACGACGCGGACACTTTGTTCATAGTGTTTGAAGCCGTGGGGACATATCTCATTGAGCGTTTTTTCGCCGCAGTGACCAAAAGGAGAGTGACCAAGATCGTGACCGAGAGCGATTGCTTCGGTAAGGTCTTCGTTAAGTCGCATACCTCTTGATATAGTACGTGCTATCTGCGCGACTTCAAGGGTATGGGTCAGGCGTGTCCTGTAGTGGTCGCCGACGGGGGAAAGGAATACCTGTGTTTTACGTTTAAGTCTGCGGAAGGAGTTGCAGTGGAGTATGCGGTCGCGGTCGCGCTGGAACTCGGTGCGGTAAGGGCACTTGTCCTCGTAGCGTTCACGTTTAGTGCCGACATCATCGACACTGGTGCAGGCGTACTTGCTGAGTATGCCTACCTCACTTATTTCGATTTGTTCGCGTACTGTCATATTATCTCCCCCTTGCAAAATGATATTTTCAAAACATAGCGTAAAAATCCTTACATATACTTATACTAAAACGATACAAAAAACCCTTTTTTTATTCGGAAATTTTTTTGACCGAGGAAAAATCTTCATAAAGTTCGCCGCAGTCGGTGATATCGACAGCTCCGTTGGTGACTTCGACAAGTTCCTTGCGGAGTGCGTCGAGCCTTTCGGAGAGGACGAGTATCTCAAGGGTAACATTGCTGCCAAAGTCCGAATTTACAGTGATAGTCTCATGATTGGGCAGGAGATAGGATATCTTGCCGTACATACCGTAGTCAGCGGTTATTTTCAGGCGATGACACATACACATATTCATTATATGTGCAGCGTCGCAGGCGAGGGAAGCTGCATGGGAGTAAGCCCTTACAAGTCCGCCGCCGCCGAGGAGTATGCCGCCGAAATATCGCGTCACGACGACGCATACATCGGTAAGTCCGCGCTTTTTCAGAACATCGAGCACCGGGACACCTGCTGTGCCCTGAGGCTCTCCGTCGTCGGAATATCGGGAAATATTATCTTCACGGAGTATATAAGCGTAAACATTATGCTTAGCCTTGCGGTGTTCGGCTTTGATAGAATTTATAAAAGCGACCGCTTCGTCGTTGGTTTTGACGGGAGCGATATAACCGATGAATTCGGAGCGCTTTTCTATGAAAGAAGCCTTTGAATTGGCAGAAATAGTAAAATAGTTCATAATAAATTAACCTTATTGACGAAAAGCCCCGTCAATGACGGGGCTTGTGACTTACTTGTCCATATTGAAACGCTTCTTGAATCTGTCAACGCGTCCGCCTGTATCAACAAGCTTCTGCTTACCAGTATAG
>NZ_JAILNU010000105.1 GCF_024691275.1 Ruminococcus sp.
TCCGCATAGTCTTTAAAGGCGCGGTATATAACATCATTTCCGTGGATCATATGAACTACAAACATAAGTGTCTGAAATTCAGATGCAGGAAGGAACGCAAATGAAAAAGGTACCGGTAGACGAAATGGGGAATGCCATCGCTAAGGAGTTCGAGGAATATGTCGAGCATACAGCTGATGAAGTGAAAAAGATCGTCAAGGAAGTAGCTGATGATGTAACAGAGGAAATAAAAAGTAGGGCTCCAGTTGATACTGGTGCTTACAAAAAGTCCTGGACTGCGACACAGACAAAGAACACTTCACTTGCCGCTGAATATACCGTGCATTCCGAGAAGCACTACCGACTTACGCATCTGCTTGAATTCGGACATGCCAAGCGAGGCGGCGGGCGCACAAAGGCACAGCCCCATATCGCTAATGGTGAGAAACTTGCAATAAGTGAGCTTAAAAAGCTGGGAGGGTGACTATGACAAAAGAACAGGTCCCGCAGATGATACGGTACATGAACCTACCATTTGCCTATGACCATTTCGCGGAAGGTGAGTCCCCGGACCCGCCTTTTTTAGTTTATTTGTATCCTGGCTCGGATAACTTTGCAGCGGATGGAACTGTTTACTACAAACAGGACCAGCTGCATATAGAGCTATACACAGACAAGAAGGACCCTGCGCTTGAGGATCGTGTTGAGGCGACAATCAATGCGCATGGCCTTTTTTATAACAAATCAGAAACGTGGATTCCGTCAGAGAACCTGTACGAAGTCCTGTATCGAATGGAGGTATGAATATGGCTACACAAAAGAACAAGGTTAAGTTCAACATCAGCAATGCCCACTATGCTTTGCTGAGTCAGAACGATAACGGTGAAGTGACCTTTGGCACTCCCGTACCGCTTCCTGGTGCCGTAAGCCTTTCTCTGGACCCTACTGGTGAACCCGAGAGTTTTTACGCTGACGGTATCGAGTATTACGTTATCAACAACAACCAGGGCTATGACGGAGATTTAGAGCTTGCAATAATTCCTGAGTCCTTCAGAACAGATGTCCTTATGGAGACTGCAGATTCCAACAACGTACTTGTTGAGAACTCTAACAGCCAGACCGGACATTTTGCACTTCTTTTCGAGTTCGACGGTGACGTAAAGAAGATCCGTCATGTCATGTACAATTGCTCGGCTTCCCGTCCTGGTATTTCGTCTTCGACAAATACCGAGAGCAAGGAAGTAAAGACTGAGACCCTTAAGGTTAAGGCACGTCCCCTGGCAAGCGGACTCGTTAAGGCCAAGACCGGTGACAGCACAAAGGCTGCAGCTTATAACAACTGGTATAAGCGCGTATATGAGCCTGACGCTGTTGGTGGTTATGAAGATCCCGAAGAAGATACTACCGGGGAGGGCTAAGCTATGGGGATCGTAAAAAAGATCAGTATTGATGGGCAGGAAGTGGCGTTCAAAGCGAGCGCCGCTATCCCCCGTATATACAGACTTCGTTTTCAGAGGGATATCTACAAGGATATTTCTGTTCTGGAAAAAAGCATCGACGAGTCTGATCCGGAGGCATCTAACCTCGACACCTTCTCCCTTGAGATGTTCGAGAACATTGCCTACATCATGGCCAAGCATGCAGATGCCAATATCCCGGATACGGTTGAGGACTGGCTGGACCAGTTTAATACTTTCTCAATCTACCAGGTGCTTCCCGAGCTCATTGAGCTGTGGGGCCTTAACATTAAAACTGATGCCGAGGCTAAAAAAAACTTCGCAAAAGTGAAAGGGAAATGACGACACCATTATTCCTCTTGCGTTGTCTGCAGATAGGCTTATCGCTTCGTGACCTGGACCTGCTTACCGTAGGTATGGTAAACGACATCTTCGTGGAAAACATGAATGATGATTGCGAGTATGCAACTGTGGCCACGCAGGAGGATTTTGATGCATTTTAGGAGGTGGAGATTTTATGGCAAATAGAATAGCGGGTATCACAGTCGAGATCGGCGGCGATACGACCAAACTCTCCACGGCCTTAAAGACTGTGAATTCGGAGATTAGGTCTACTCAGCAGCAGCTAAAGGATGTGAATCATCTTCTTAAACTCGATCCTGGTAATACGGATCTTCTTGCGCAGAAGCAGAGACTTCTTCGTGATGCGATATCAGAAACGAAGGAGAAGCTGGAAGCATTAAAGACGGCAGCACAACAGGCAAACGAGAAGCTTGCCAATGGTGAGATCAGTCAGCAACAGTACGATGCTCTTCAGCGTGAGATTGTTGAGACCGAACAGAAATTGAAAGACCTCGAGGGTCAGGCATCAAAGTCGGAAGTCGCTCTTCAGAAGATAGCGGCAACCGGTGAGAAGATGAAAACT
>NZ_JAILNU010000008.1 GCF_024691275.1 Ruminococcus sp.
TGAATCTGAAGAAGTATGCTATCTTCTTCCAATTTCGCTGCATTTCTCACTCTGTATTCTCTTTTTTACCCTTTACTTTATTTTTTTACAAAAATATCACCCCTGATTCTCTCTGAATCAGGGGTTTTTGGACAGACTGAATGCTCCTTCATTTTGAAGGAGCATTTTTAATATTATAACACCAATTTATGTATGTATTTAACAAAAAGTAATATACAAAAATGTGTTGTATTGAGTGGAAAGTAGAATTGAGATGATTTTGCCTAAAAATATATTTTGCTAACTTGAAATACTGTGAAGTGTTATACTGAAAGAGCAGTCGACAAACACCCAAAAATCTGGTAGAATATAAATAATAAAACCGGAAAGGGAAAACGACTATGAAGTACAGTAAAGAATTCAAAGAAGAAGCATTAAAGCTATCGGACGAGATTGGACTGAAAAAGGCTGCACAGCAATTAGGGATTCAATATTACACACTCTCAGACTGGCGTACAAAGCGAAATGCCGCTGCCAAAGCTAAGAAGTATCAAATGACTGATGAAGAGCTTAAACAGCGTAATCTTGAGCTTGAAAAAGAGATTGCCGAGCTTCGCAAAGCTAATGATATCCTCAAGGACGCACTCGGTTTTTTCGCAAAAGATCGGAAGAAGTAAAGACAAGCGAACGTCATCTGTTCGTCAATGAGTTACGCAGCAAGTATGGAGTGAAAGCAATATGCAGATTTCTGAAAATAAGCGAATCAGGCTATTATCGCTGACTCAGAAATCAGGGCAAGCCCGGTGCAAAGCAACTTCTTCTGGTCAAAATACAAGGAATTCTTTCAGAGCATCCTGATAATAAGAATTACGGTGTCAGAAGGATGCAGGCAGCTCTTGCCCGGAAAGGCACTCACGTCAGCCTCAGAACAGTATACCGTACTATGAGCGAATCCGGGCTTATCCACAGGCATCGCAGACCTCACGGTATGATATGGCAGCTTCGGCTGCCTTCTTTTTGTATTGAAGAAATAAGAGCTTGACAAACAAAGAATAGTATGTTAGAATATAATCAACAAGTAATATAAATAATATTTGATATAATTACAAGGAGGTCCATATGGAGCACCTATTAGTCAGTTACTGGCATAAAAACACAAGATATGAGATACAGAGCATAGACGGCACAGAGTACATCGTTCCCTGCGAATATGGCTCGGTGTATGATCCAATTGAGAGCGAAAATGAAATGATGACCGATGCTCTTAATCTTGGTAAGTATCTGACTGAGAATGACCTCGGACAAAATGAAATGATGCTGGACTTCGTTCACAAATACGGTCTGCTCGGAATAATGCCCGATATTGCAGGCTCGGATATAGGTAAAAATGAGCGTGTCATCGTTCGCGACAATATCTTCACTGACAGCGGTATCGTTGACGTAAATGAGTTCGCAAAGGTCTTCTTCCCTCTCGATAACATCGATATAATGGCTAAATCCAACCAAAAAGGGAAGCTCAGACTGTACTACCGCAGCCCTATATACTCGACAATGTTCCTGTGGAAGTATAGATACTGCGAGCCGCTTGAATGGGTGAAGAAATATTTCAAGTACCTGTACAGCTTGACGATATGCAAGGAATCCAAGCTGACGGAGTTCGTACCTCCTCGCCTGACCTATAAGATAGACGATAGGAACGGTCTGAATCTGCTGTGCGAGTATGATTCCCTCAAAGCTATGATAGACCTCGCCTTTGCCAAAGCAGTGACCGACGATAAGAAGCCGCTCCGCACCTGTAAGCACTGCGGCAAGCTGTTCTATGCAGCTGACATTCGCAGCGAGTTCTGTTCAGCACGCTGCCGCAATCAATATAACGTATATAAGTCCCGAGCAAAGCATTGACGCTTTGCTCTTTTTCTTTCAAATATTTTTTGAGGAGGCCTTGACAAATAAAAATAGTGTGTTATAATATAATCGGGAACAAGTAATAGCATATATCGAATATGCAATTACAAGTGAATATGAAGCAAGAGCAGAGTTCAATTAGTAACGCTGCTCATTCTTCTCAAAACTATGTAATATGATATGCTGAACAATATGTTACATATAAATGCTACAAAGGAGTGACCTGAAATGAACAAGTAAAAATTCAAATAGTAACTTGACAATTGAATATGGGATCAGGAGTTACGTTGTTTCCGATGGTGGGGGGTGAGCCGTACCAGCCCGAAGATGCGCGATGACGCGAAAGCCGAGCGGTAACATCTTCGGTTTCACACAGCGCAGGTGTGAAGTCAGCGATGAAAGTCGGGAACGGATACTTACACTCAGCCACAGTCCGAGCGTGATAAAACCGTCGCAGGCAATGGGGTGTGCTGGGGCAGCCGAGCATTTAAGCTGCCTATGAGTCCGATGTGCAGTCGGGCGGCTTCTGATTCGGTCAGGCAAAAGTGCGGCGGATACCACTGTGAAGTCGCAGCAGGTCCGTGATGTGTCGCGCACTTTTGTACTGACCCGTTCGTGATGTGTCTGATATATGTGCCAAAACAGTTCAAATTGTAAAAAGGATACTGCTCCCACATTTTTGCTTGGGAGAGCAAATATCCTCCAGACACAGCCCACACAAATAGTTCGCGCGAGCAGTTGCCAGTAACGAAAAAAGCTATCGGCTGTGTACGAAAAAAATAAGGAGATGGTTTTATAGGAAACGAATTAACGATCTAGGGAGAAAACTACCGCTGATAGAGCAGTACTGGCGACGGAAGTATGAAATGCCAGCATCGCATTCGGCAGTCCGCCGAACGCTTGCTGGTCGGGGCGAACCCCGAACCCCCTCACAAAAATTGCACAAAGAAAGGAGCGTGATACAATGAGAAAACGCAATCGAACTATCACAATTCGCTGTACCGATGACGAGTATCAGCGGATACACAACAAGGCTCAGCGGCACAAGCTGTCTCTCAGTGACTTCGTTCTCAGGTCGGCACTCGATAAGAAAATCATCGTGGCTGACGGATTGGACGAGGTCGCAAAGCAGCAGAAAGCTATCGGGCGGAATCTCAATCAGATAGCAATGCTGGCACATGAAGGAAGGCTTCACTCGGTCAGACTGGACGAGCTTGTGGAGCAGCACAAGGTTGTCACTCAAGCCGTCTGCGACATAGCTAAGGAGGTGAGATAGTGCCTATCATCCATTTCATCAACAACAAAACTCAGACCGCTGGCGGCATGAAGAATGTTCTCAACTACGTCAGCAGAAAGGAAAAGACGGTCTCTGAGGACAAGCGTTTCGTGACAGGTGTCAACTGCTCACCCGAGACTGCACTCGATGAAATGACCGCAACCAAGAACCTGTATCACAAGCCTGACGGACGGCTCTACTATCATCTGGTGCAGAGTTTCCCCAGCGGCTACGAAATCGAGCCCGAACTCGCACACAAGATAGCGGTGGAGCTCGCGGAGAAAGCGTTCAACAAATACGAAGTAGTAGTCGCAACTCATATCGACAGAGAACATATTCACAGCCACTTGGTGCTGAACTCTGTCAGCTTCGAGGACGGAAAGAAGTACCATTCCAACAAAGAGAGCGTCGAGGAACTGATGAAGCTCAGCGATGAGATTTGTCAGCAGCGGAGGAAACTCAGCCAGCAGTCTTAGTGCTCAATGCCAATTGGAGAGCGCTGATAAAATTGAACAAGCTAATGGCACAGGAGCAGTTAGAGATACTGCAAACACTATCGGTGCTGTCAACGAAAGCAGAGACAGAACAGGTGCTGAAAACAGTACGCTCCGAGCAGAGAGCAACAATAGAATCCTGTCGGGAACTGCTGGATCAAACGTCGGAAACTGCGACTTTAGCAGTCGAGGAGTTGAAGAAAGCAACAGCGGAGCTCGTCTCACAGGCTGGGAAGCTGAACGAGCAATATGGCTTGAAACTGAAAGAACTCGCCGAATACAAGCACAGGCTAAGCCTGAAAGTTGTCAAGTGGATAGTGATATCGCAGTCAGTCTTGATAGCATTGTCAGCGGCGTTACAGCTGTGGCTTCGATAATCGAGGACGAGCCTGCTGACGATACCGAGTACGCTCGAGAACACGTTGACAGCAAGGCACTCGCCAAGGAGCTCAGGAAAAAGGAAGAACTCGGTATGCACATGGGGTAACGAAACGGGACTGCACCGAGTTCCAAAAATGGGAATTCGGTATGGTGGGATGAAATATCCCGTCATAATTTTGAGGTGGTGAACCACCACCTCATATACTTAAGCCGACAAATCGCAGGCTCAGCAAGGAGTGTCCAAAACGGACAGTCCTGATGTAAGGGAAACACGCTGTAAGCACACGGTGAACAAAGGGGTCACCGTACTACACCTGCCATAAAGTGGGACAGGTGTGAACGAGACGTTCATCCCTTTGTAGGTGCAGAACGAAATGTTCAGTACTCAACAGGCGTTGCCAAAATGGCAGCAGCCTCATGTCATTCATAACGGAAGGTATGAGCTGACAGAACGATACGTCCGGTCAGAGATAAGCGTCACGAAACGTGACGGTAATCACTTTCAACTAAAGGGTATCGTGAAAGACGATATCCCTATAAATTCAATAAAGGAGAAATGTAACATGAACAATGTAAACCACTTCAGAAACATGAATGAAAGAATTATAAGGAGAGTTTTATATTGGGAAGAACTATTAAAGAACCGCAAATCAGGAACATCAATGTCAGATTCAATGGAGATGCACAGGGCTTTGACCTGTTCATAAAATCGCTGCTCAGCGACTACCTCCATTCAGGTGATGTAGACAAATGTCCACTGACAGATGTTGTTGATAAGGTCGAAATTTCTGAAAAAAAAAGAAATCAATAGACTTCTGAGGAAGTCTGTGGTATGTTGTGTCGTAGCACCAACCAAGGTGCTGCGACTGCCAATAAGAATGGAGGTATATAAATGAAAGCATGGTTATACTATAGACTGTCACGCAACGAAGACGCCGAGATGAACAGTCTTCAGAATCAGCGTCAGATACTTGTGGACTATGCCGAGCAGAATGGTTATGACATCGTCGGAGAAAGCTTCGACGACAACGTATCTGGAATGACCTTCGAGCGCAAGGGAATGCACCAGATAGAGCTCGCAGTCGAGGACGGCAAAGTTGATGTCCTGTTGGTCAAGGACTTGTCCCGACTTGGCAGACACCGAACACGCACGGCACTGTTCATCGACTACTTGTGCGAGAACAACGTCAAGGTGTATTCAGTAACCGAGGGCATAGACTCATCGAACGAAAATGATGATATGATAATAGGTTTCAAGCAGCTCGTCAATGATTTCTATGCCAAAGATATAGGCAAGAAAGTCCGTGCAGGCATACGACAAAAGCAAAAAACAGAAATGCCTGTGAACCTTCCGATGGGATACTATAAGGATAAATTCACAGGTGAGGTACTGGTCGATGAAACGGCAGCAGCGATAGTCAGAGAAATATTCGAGAAGTTCTTTGAAGGCTACGGACTAAGCACTATAGCCAAGGACTTTAATCACTGTGGAATAAAGTCACCGGAATACTTCTCCCACAGAAAAAGGAATCCACGTCACACAGAAATCGTAAAAAGATTTCTCTGGGCGCAAACAACGGTCAAACGTATAATTCAGAACGAGGCATACACGGGAACGCTCATCAACCACAAGACTGTAACATCAAAAATCTACAAGACCGTGGACGTCATTCCGCTCGAAGAGCAGTATCGTCACGAGAACTTCATGCCTGCGATTATCGACCGC
>NZ_JAILNU010000049.1 GCF_024691275.1 Ruminococcus sp.
GCCCATTGTGTCAGCTTTACTTCTTTTTTTACCCTTGATATCTCATTCATTCCAATCAACTCCAGTTAGACTTCCTTAGTTATTTCTAGTTTAGTCTATTTGGACTTCGTTGGATAGGGTGGTTACTTTTTAGGCGGTTACGTTTTATCTATTTATTATTGCAGTCTCAAGCGCGATCTCCATCATGTCGCGGAAAGTGGTCTGACGCTCCTCGGCTGTGGTAGAAAGTCCCTTCAGCGGACAGTCCGAAACTGTGAGTATGCACAGTGCGTTCTTCCCTGCTCTCGCAGCATTCATATACAGCGCAGCCGCTTCCATCTCGATCGCAAGCACTCCCATTTTCTGCCAGTCTGCAAGGCTGTCTGCATCGTCGTAGAAAGTGTCACTGGAAAGGATATTTCCAACGTGGAATGTGCTGTCCTTTGCCTTTGCAGCTTCTATCGCAGCCGATAACAGGCTCCATGAAGCTGTGGGAGCATACGTCCCGGGAAGTCTGTACTGCGATGCGTATGCGGAATTGGTGCTTGCACTCATGCCGATAACTACGTCACGGAGCTGAACATTGTCTGCTACGCCGCCTGCTGTACCTACTCTGATGATATTCTCCACATCGTACTCGTTGAAAAGCTCCCACGAGTATATCCCTATGGAAGGCATTCCCATGCCGCTGCCCTGAACAGAAACAGGAACGCCCTTGTAAGTGCCCGTAAAGCCCAGCATACCTCTTACTTCGTTATAGCACACAGGGTTCTCAAGGTAGTTTTCGGCGATGAATTTTGCTCTCAGCGGATCTCCCGGCATGAGAACAGTTTTAGCGATATCACCTTTCTTTGCATTGTTGTGTGGTGTTGGCATATTTAGCCCTCCTTTTTAATTAGTAGGGGGCGATCCCCACATCGCCCCGTTTATATTCATTATATTTTCGGGCGGATTCGGGCACCCGTCCCTGCAATTACAAGTCAGCGCTTCAGAAGTTTATTAACTGTTATGAGAAGCGACCTGTAATTAAGAGCTGTAATAACTGCGGCAAGCAATACTATCCACAACAAGCCCAGCTTTACGTCTGCGATGATGATACCGCTCATTGAAAGCAGCAGCACCATATTCAAAATGTTCTTTCCGCCGTTGAACCTGAACGGCACATAATATCTTGCGTCGATGATACGTGTCCAGAAGCATATGAGATAGCTCAGGAGCGTTGCAACTGCAGCGCCCTGTATGCCCCATACCGGTATCAGGAAGTAGTTCATCATAAGGTTGACCACGCAAGCCACCATTGCTGTCCAGCATGAGTTGCGCGAGTGCTTTGTTGCCGAGTAGATGCTGCCGAGGAACTGATTGAAGCACATGAACACTACTGCCGAAACAAGTATGGGAGTATACATATATACGTCCGCATACTCACTGAACTTGTCCGACGGTACAAGGAACGACGTCACAGGCTTGATGATGATAAGAAGTCCTGCCGCTGCGATGAACATTATGGACTCATACGCGGAGAACACCTTCTCATAGAACTTGTTCCTGTCAGCAGAGGAATTCTCAGTAATAGCCGACATACTCCACGCCTGAAAGAATATGGTCGAGACAAGCGAAATAAGATTTGGTATCCTGTTGGCAAAGCCGTATATTGATACCGCCCCCTTGCCAAGCTCGTGATAATCGCTGTGCATCTGCTTGATGAACATTCTGTCGGAAAGCGATGTTATCGCCCACATTACTATTGTAGGTATGAGCGGAGCTGCAAACCTCATCATCTCTTTTGCAAGCGTCTTGCTGAAATAGTCCGCAGATACGAATTTATTGAGCCTTGCTGCAATAAACAGGAACACCGTTGAGAAAGCATCGGAAAGTATAGCTGCCAGAAGGAAGCCCTTTACTCCTATGTGCATTCCCGATATGAATACAATGTTGAATATGAGCAGCATAAACGTCGTCAGTATGCCGTCCACGGAGAAGAGCTTTAGCATATCCCTCGAACGGACGAAGTTCTGGCACAACATTCTCATCGACGACATCGCCACATACAATATGAACAGTACCGTGTAGCCCTTCAGGAAGTCCAGTGCGGGTATCCCTCGCAGCAGCGGCACCGTCAGTGCCATAAGCAGCATACCCGTCAAGGTAATGATGCCCGATGTGGTGAATACTTCACGCTTGTCATACTCCTTATCCAGTCCGAAACGGATAAGGTATTCCTGAAGCGCAAATGTAAATATCGGCTGCAAAAAAAGCAGCGTGGTCTCAAGAAGATCCTTTACACCATTGTTTACAGGATCAATATTATGCGCGTAAAGCCTCGTGAGCAGGAATATGAGCACCTTCGAGCCAAACGTACCGATAGCAAAAATACCTGTATTGAAGACCAGCTTTTTATATTTATTCATTTCTTTCACTCCGAATAATGGTAATACTGTATTATTATACCACATTCCGCAAGGTTTGTCATCATTTTTGGCAAAAAAAGCAGCTTAACGCTGCTTCTTTTCATTTATTCACCTGCGGAGATCTTTTTCACCGTGAGTACCTGCGGTCATCACGACGGAACAGGTGCTATCTCAGGCACAAAGTTCCTGACCACAAAATATGCTGCAAATAAAACTGCGGTCAGTATCCAGAACCACAGCTTTCGCGGAACAAGCTTTATATTCCTGCCCGAAAAGCCGATAAGAAGCTCTGCATAGCCCAGCAAACCTATCACTCCGCAGAACGGCAGAGTAGGATTGTTCCTCAGAGCAAAAAGTATATCCCCGTGCATGAGTGCTCTGACGCTCCTTGTATTTCCGCACCCCGGGCAGTAATATCCCGTATATTTATAGACAGAACACTCGGGCATGAGCTCCGCCAATCTCATGAATCTATCCCTGCACATAAACAGCATCAGCAATACACAGGGTATCACCGCAGCTATGATAAGACGGTCGCGCTTACTCATTTTTACGCTCCAATCCAACTGAAAACATAATACCCCTCTTCAGTTCTTTTTTGGATACCCGCATTTCCCGACAGTACGTTATCCTTTGGTTCAAGTATAGCATTTTTGCCGTTCTTTGTCAATGAATGCGCATAAAAGAGAATGGCGCTGCCGCAATGCTGCGGCAGCGCTGAAAATTAAGGAGGTTGTATTTATATACGAAAAAATCTGAATAGCAAATTCAATGCAAGCTTTATCAGCTCTGCTCGCTTACGAGGAGAGAGATCCTGCTCGTGAGAAGATCAATGACTTCATCAGCGGTCTTTTCGCCCTTGAGATAAGCCATTAATTCCTCGATAAGTATCTGCTGTACCTCAGGATCGAAATCGTAAGCTGTCTTGTTGGTCTTCTTGATGTAATCAACGATAGCGTCTCTTTCTTCCTTTGTGAGAGGTTCAAGCTCGATCTCCTTACCGTCAACATCATACTTTAATTTTTCCTTTACTACCTTGCCGTTTTCATCCTTATATTCAGGTATCTCCATGCTCTTGTCGGCAAGCTTTTCAAATTCTGACTTCAATGAAGGGAATTCGCCCATATATTTGTAGCTGTCCTCCTCATCGTCCTGAGAAGGCTTGAAGCATTCCTTGATAAGTTCCCAGCAAGCTTCCTTATCTACAGAATTTGTAAGGATAGAATAATTCTGGCTGATCGATAATACACCACCGTTTCCGTCCATTGAAGGATATCCGACAAGTGTTGCAGGCTCATTGTTGAATGTTCCTCTGATTTCTCTTATGTATGACTCAAAATCGGATAAATATACATCTGAAAGGAGAACCTTATCCTTTATGATATTGTCAGCTGCGTAAAGCTCCTGTGCTGAATCGTCGTCCCAGTCAACTACGTCATCTTCTGAAGGGAACTTATCGCAGAACTCAACGAGCTTTCTGAATTCAGGTGTATCGAAGCTGCAGGTACCTGTTGTATAATCTATACAGCTGCTGAGAGTATTTATGAGCATTCCTATCATGCCTTCCTTACAGTCAACATCTGTAAGTCTCATACCCTTAGGAAGACTGTCATATGTTTCGATCATCTTATCAATAGTCCAGTCGGGAGTATCGACATACTTCTTCTTGCACATCAGTGTGTTGACATAGAATGAAGGTGCAAGTGAATAGAGCTTTCCGTTGACCTCGCCTGCTGAAAGGACATTCTCCATGATATCCTCCTTCTTCAGGTCAGGGTCGTTCTTCATAAGTTCATAAAGGTCTACAAACAAGCCCTTATTGCCGAGAGTATGTACGAGGCTGGTATTGTCAGATACTATCATATCAGGAGCCTTACCTGAGATGATGTCCTTCTTGAGCTGTCCGATACCGCTTGAGATCATATTGTATGATTCATCATCATATTCATCATACTTGGTATAGTCCTCTATCTTAAAGCGTACATTCGGGTTCTTCTTGTTGAGCTGTGCTACCTTCTGGCTTACCATCCAGCTGTTGTAAAGAACGCCGACTGTGATGACCTTTGTATTTTCAAGCTCAGCCGCATCACGCTTGGAGAGTCTGTAGAACTTTCCGCCGTCATCTGACATATAATCAAAGTACCATACCACGAATTCGTCATCGCCTACAGCTACTGTTGTTTCTATATCGCCGTCTGAAAGGTCTGAATCAACCCAGTTAAGTATCTCAGTTGCCTTGCCGTCTTCAGTGACACCCCAGAGACCTGATGAACCACCTGCAATGAACTTATTGTCTCCTGTGCCGATCATAACGCCTCTGATGCCTTCAAGATCGTTGCTTTCGATATTGATATCATCGCCTACAGGTTCAAATGTCTTGTTATCGAGAATTCTTATAACAGCTTTTTCATCGACATCACCTGTAAGAGCAATACGTCCGTCCGGGAGATCTGTGAAACTGCTTGACCATTCAAAGTCGTCGATATTTATGTCCTTTTCGATCTTTCCCTTATTGTCAACTACAATAGCTTTTTCTTCGTTAGCGTAGTAATTCAGGAGTACCTTGCCGTCTGCACCGGGTATGATCTGATTTACATAGATCGTATCATCACCTTTAAGGTTTGAGAGCTCTTCGATATCGCATGAAGACTCTACCTTCTTGCTTTCGATATCCACGCAGTACATCTTGTAATTGACTGTAAGGTTCTCCTGGAGCTTTTCATAATCTATATTACTGTCAGCAGAATCAGACGAAGACGTATCCGAAACGTCCATATCGCCGTAATCCGAAAATCTTGCTATTGCGATAACCTTTCCATCATAAGACGGAGCACTTGTAACCTCAACATTTTTTTCCTTCTCTAAGCCGAGGTCGATATCAATCTTGTCAAATGATGAAAAATCGTTGTCTGTCTTGTAGAGCACTACGTGTTTGTCTTCATTTCCATAAGTATTGATAAGGATAGTATTATCATCTATCCTCTTCATTGAAGAGACCGATCCGATCTTTTCAGCAGTATCTATCTCTGTTGCACGGTAAGATGCAGACATAAGCTCCTTTGCAGTGGGCTTCTTGCCATCGCCTTCTGACTTCTTGCCGCATGAAGCTGCTGAACCTGCTATGACAGCAAGTGCAGCTGTAAGTGCTGTGACTCTTGTTGTGATCTTCTTTTCCATAGTCAATAATCCTCTTTTCTGATTTTATAAATAACTTTCTTTTGTTTCAGCCATTTTATATATTGGCATTTTTGTCTGCTGCCTGTGCTGTGTTTTTACGTGAGCGTTCCCTGAAGGACTCCCATTTATCTGAAATAAATCTTGCCGCTGCTTTTTTCATACGCTCTTTTCTGCGGTTATATGCGATAAACAGCTTTATGGCAAGCCATATCAGTGTTATCACGGGAACTGCTATGAGATATCTGCGTATGCCATACAATACAGCAAGTTTATATTCCACCAGTCTTGAAGCGTTTTCCCAGAAGGGATACGCTACCTGATCTTTTTTTATGGCGTATTCATCGAGCTTTTTGAAAGCCTTCTTTCTGTTTTCGGGCTTAAAGCGCTCGCTGTTGTTCACCATATTCATTTTGCCTTTATATGTTTCGCCGATACAATTCTTTACGGTCTTGTAGGCGTAGTTTTCTATCGGCTGCGGCACGACGCACTCATAGGCTGTTATCTTCTCGAAGTTGTTTTTAACATCTCCCATATTTTCGCCGTCATAAGCAGCGGGACTGCTTCCGCCGAATATCATATCCGCCGCATCATACAGGATATACGCTCTCGGAGTTTCACCTATACAGCGTTCCTCGGGATCGGTATGCGGCGACTCGATAACTCCCGAGATGTACAGTTTAACATCGTTTATATATACATTCATGCCGACGATATTATCGCTGCCGTAGAGCTGCCATGCAAGCTGTCTGTCAATGACGATACCGTCCTGCATAAGGTCCTTTTCCGACAGGAACGCACCGCTTACAAGGTCAAAATCGTGGAAGAAGAAAAAGTTACCGCCAACTGCCGTTATCTCTGCGGTCGCTTTTCCGACCCTGTCACAGGTCAGCTCCGATGTGCCTGCGCTGGCGCTGTACGCATCAAGTATCGGCTGATAATCCTCTGTGGGATATATCGAGACTTTTTCCAGCTCTGCGAGGAGCTTTTCTCTGAGCTCCAGCGCTGAGTTTTTTGCAAAGCCTGCATCTTCGCTGAAATAGCAGCTCACTTGTCCGTACTCTTTATCGCCGTCATTTTTCCAGCGCTCGGCGGCATAGTTATAGCTCTGTGAACGTGCTGCCGAACCTGCAAACGCGGTAAGTGTCAGCGCTCCTGCTATTGCAGCAGCATTTACTGCCGCAATAACGATATGAGCGATCTTGAATTTATACTTCATAAGGTCTCACCGCCTTATTTATCCTGCATACGGACCTGGTCTCCCGGTTTGATCGGTTTGCTTGAAGCCGTTATAACGTAGTCGCCTCTGCTCAGACCGCCCGAAACAGCGCTTGATACTTCATCGGTAGCTTCCTCGTTTACAACGACCTTCTCAGCATAATAGCGGTTTCCGAGAGGTGTGCTTTTGGAGCGTACTACGAGAACGAAAGTCTCATTGTCGTCTGTTTTTACAGCGCTCTTCGGAACGATAGCATCATATGTACCGCTTCCGCAAGGTATGGAAAGGTTAAGGCTGTCGCCTGAATTAACATCGCCTGTGATATCGAATACAAGTTCTTTCTTCTTTGAGCCCTTTGAAGCATCGCTTCTGATCTCGGAAAGAACAGCTGTTACATCTCCGTTGTAGAAATTGAGCACCTCAGCTTCTACGCCCTTTTTGATCTTCTTTGTCTTTTCTGCGTCAACAGTGAGCTTCAGAGTGAATCCCTCATCGACAAGGTCGATAGTTGCAAGAGCCTTGCCCTCGACTGTCTGGTCGTCAGGCTTAACATCTATATTGCTCACAACGCCTGAATACTTCGACTTTACCTCAACGCTGCTCGCATCTTTCTTGAGCTTGTCGAACTTTTCCTGCTGCTTGTCAAGAGCCTTCTTCTTTGATTCAAGTTCAAGGTTCGACTTCCTGTCAGCAAGGTTATTGTCAGCCTTTGTCTTGTCGAGAGTGATGATGAGCTTTTCAAGAGAATTGCGCTTTTCAACAACGGCTTCTGCAAGAGCATCATAGGTATTGCCGCCGCTTTCGCCGTACTGTGAATTAAACTCCTCAACTCTGCCTGTGAGGTCAGCTATAGGCTGCTCAAGGTCATTGAGCTGTGACATCAACTCGCTGCGTCTGTCTTCCTTGGCGCTGTCATAAGCTTCTTTTGCAGACCGCCTTACAGCCTGCTTTGCATCTGCGTCAGCCTTTGCTATCTCGGCATTTTCGCCCTTTTCAACAGCCTTTTCGTAGAGTTCATAAGCTGCCTTGTACTCCTCGTCAATAATAACATATGCACTGTAGCGTGAAGCAAGGTCGCCTAAATATTCAACAGGGACTTCTCCGTCGAACATATCGCTGTTAATAGCTTTAAGAGCCATTTTTATATTTTCTTTCTTCTCTGTAAGTGCGCTGAGCTCGGACTTGTCAGCATTATATCTGCTCTTGGCAGCCTCATAATTGCTGTCGTTCACCCTTGCTGCATCACGCTTTGCGATAGCAGCATTGAGCTCCTCGCGGGCAGCCTTTATCTCCTGATTCTCGGAAGAATAATCAACAGGAGCTTTCAGGAGAGCTGTCTCATATTCGAGCTTTGCTGCATCGAGAGCAGCCTCTTCTTCATCGAGCTTGTCATCGCTCACATTCTTTACGGTAAAGAGGACATCGCCCTTCTTTACTTCACTGCCTGTCTTTATATGTATCTTTTCTATGACCTTATTTCCGTCTACCATTACTTCGTAGGACTGGTTCGACTCAACGACACCTCTGTCCCTGATACATTCGGTAAGCTTTCCTGACGAAATGGTCTCTGTTGTTATCTCGGGAAGCGACTTGTTCATGATAGTGTTGGAGAAGAATGTCAGCACCAGCATTATCACGAGAAAGATGATGATAACGTTTTTGATTATGTCTCTTTTCTTTTCGGGAGACATCTTGCTTTTTTCATCGTCCTTCAAAAGCACACTGTTTATCTCTTTTGTCTCTTTTTCGTTCATATTATTACTCCTTCTGAGAGAATAGCTTTGACAACTGTTCTTTATTATATAATGTGTTTTTCAACTTTTCTTCAACTCAGCCCTTGATTCCACCTGAATATGTTATTCCCTCCACGAGGTAATCCTCTCCGTAAAGGAACATCAGCACAGTCGGGATCATATACACGCTTCCTACAGCGAAGGCAAGTCCGATATCGCCTGTATTTATCTGTGAAAGGAATACCGACAGCGGGTGCAGTGTATTTTCCTTCATAAGCACGAGGGGCTGCTCGACCATATTCCAGTAGTCAATGAATACCAGCATCGCTATGGAAACGATAGCGCCCTTACAAAGAGGTATATATATCTTTGTAAGTATCTTCAGCTCTCCTGCTCCGTCAAGCTTTGCAGCTTCTACATAGGATACGGGGATACGCCGCATGACCTTTGTAAGAAGGAATATGCTGAACGGTGAGAATACCGCTGGAAGTATGATCGCGCTTCTTGTGTTGAGAATATTGAACTTCTCGGCAACAAGGAAATTAGGTACAAGAGTTACCTGATACGGCATTATCATGAGTATGATGTATGCAAAGAATATGATGCCCTTGAATCTATTCGGGTATCTTGAAAAGCCATAAGATGTAAGTATCGCCACAAGCATCTGGAACACTGTTATCGGAACTGTCAGAAGAACCGAGTTCCAGAATTTGATAAGATAATCGGAATTCTGTATCAGTACGGCTTTATACTGATCGAACGTAACCTTATCGGGGATAAATTTCAGGTTAACATTGCTTGATATGAACGTTTTCTTATTCTCCGTCATATTCGAGAACATCGTACCATAATTGGCAGATATCTCATTTGATGTCATAAACGAATTTGCAAAAGTAAGTATCGTCGGCATCAGGAAAACTGCTGCTAAAAGTATTATGAATATCAGTGTGGCGATATCAAGAAACTTTTTCCTGTTCTTTATGCTAAGTACACCTGTTCTGCGCTTCATCAGTTCTCCACATCCTTTCCGAAGATGTTCTCAGCAGCGAGGAGTATCGCCATTATGACGATCATAAGCAGTGCAAAGAGAACTGCTGCTGCCGAAAGCTTCTGGTAATCAAGGCTGTTGAACGTATTGTTCATGAAATGCTGAAGCATATACAGCTTTTCCTGAGGATAGTTGCCTGTAAGCAGGTATACCTCGCGGAATATCTTGAATGAATTGATAAGCGAAAGTATAAGTACAAAAAGGATCGTCGGTGAAAGGTACCTGAGCTTGATATGTACGAACTGGTAAAAGCTTCCTGCGCCCTCCAGCTCGGCGACCTCGATTATATCCCGTGGTATCGCACACAGAGCCGACATGAACAGTATCATATTGTATCCCAGATTCTTCCACAGGAACATACAGATTATTACCACCTGTCCGTGTGGCGACTTTATCCAGTCTATTCCCTGACCGCCAAAATGCTCTATTATCTGATTTATCGTTCCGTGATTATGGAAGAGTACCTGCCATACAAGAACTACCGATGCTGTCGGCACCATGAGCGGACTGAGGAAAAATGTCCTGAATACGCTCTTGCCCGGGATATTCCTTTCAAGGAGCATCGCAAGTCCCAATGAAAGTATGACCGACAAAGGAACTGCTACAAGCGAAAAAAATGCAGTATTTTTCGCAGCCTTCGTAAACGCCGCATTGCTGAACAGCTTGGTATAATTCTCAAGTCCTACGAATTCCTTTGTAACAGGATTGCTTATCAGCGAATAATAAACCACAATGCAGAACGGCACTAAGAAAAATATCATTACACCTATCAGACTCGGAAGAACACACACATTACTGAATATCCTTTCGCCCTTTCTTCCGCATTGGTTCTTTGTTTTATTTCTCATTTGATGTGACCTCACCCAAAACTTTTGCTGTATTATTTATATTGTACTGTGAAAAGTAATATAGACCGTATGTAACTGTGTATTGATGATACAAACTGCTCCTGCGTCAGCCTTCAGGCAGCTCCGCATAAAACCGGATATATCCGCATAAAAATGCTTTTTTAAACGCTTCCACCCTTAATTTCCTTCCTGTTGCCCGATATATTAGTAAAAAACAAGTTCATAACAGTTGCATCAACAAACGATCGAAGGAAATTCAGGTGAACTATGATCTCTCAATTAAATATAATACACCTTTGACAAACAGTTGTCAATATCCCTGCTGTTAATTTTTACCATTTTTTACTTTTAGTCACTTTTCAGTCACTCATATCAGACTGTGGAAGCGTCCCCTTTTCTTAGTACACTAATATCATACACGGTCAAGATGACATTAACGTGACTTTTTAATTACAAAACTGTCACTTTCATTATTTTTTTCACTAATATATAAGACGAACACTTCCGCTGATATGTGACAAACTTTCCGAAAAAACTCCGAGCGCACTTACACAATCAGCATTTTGACCTTGCTGCAAGTTGCAAAACATAAAAAACTGTTAAATATGACTGTTTTTGTTTTTTGCTATTGACAATCAGCTTTTATTGTGGTACAATATTTTCTGTTGAAACGCCATATGCGGGTGTAGTTCAATGGTAGAATGTCAGCCTTCCAAGCTGAACACGTGGGTTCGATTCCCATCACCCGCTCCATTTGTCAGCAGCTGTAGCTGCTAAATTTTTCTGTGCGCCTTTAACTCAGCTGGATAGAGTAACTGCCTTCTAAGCAGTAAGCCGCTGGTTCGAATCCAGCAAGGCGCGCCACTCCGAAACTCTCCGTTTTATGACTCCATTTAATGGAGAGCTTCGTTTTTATTTATTGAATATGGTGGGTGTAGCTTAGCTGGTTAAAGCGTCGGATTGTGGTCCCGAAGACCGTGGGTTCGAATCCCATCTCCCACCCTCATGAAACAGGCACTTCTGAATTTTCAGAAGTGCTTTTTTCGTTGTTTTCCTACATTTTTCCTACACTTAACTTCCCGAACTGCCTTATCAATCCTAAAGCAATATAATAAGAAAAATACAAAACCGGGAGTTCTGCTGTCGGGCTAACGCAACCTTTTGCATACTCTCTCTTTCAGCCGCCTATGTCAGTCATTTGCGCCGTTTTTTAGGTGATCTCTGCTAAAATCCTACAATATATTGATAATCCGCGTAATTTATGTTATAATTTTATAAATCAGATCGAAACGGAGGTTGCTTGTATGCCTTTCAGAATCATAAGGAACGATATAACCAAAGTCAAAGCCGACGCTATCGTTAACGCTGCGAATTCATCGCTGTTAGGCGGCGGCGGAGTCGACGGTGCTATACATCATGCAGCAGGTCCCGAGCTTCTTGCGGAATGCAGAACTCTCGGCGGCTGCAAAACAGGTGAAGCAAAGCTTACAAAGGGATATGCCCTCGACTGCAAATATATCATACATACTGTAGGACCTGTGTGGCACGGCGGCGACCGCAGTGAGGAAGAGCTCCTGCGTTCATGCTACAGAAACTCCCTTGAGCTTGCAAAGGGAAAAGACTGTGAGAGCGCAGCTTTTCCGCTTATATCATCAGGGATATACGGCTATCCGAAGGATAAAGCACTTGATGTGGCGGTTTCCGAATTCAGAAGATTCCTTGAAGAAAATGATATGGATATCACTCTCGTCATATTCGATAAGGACTTATTTGAGGTCAGCTCAGGCATCGTCGGCGAGATAAGACAGTATATAAGCGACGCTTATGCAAAAAAATGTGCTGATCGTGACAGGAGAAACAGGGGCAGCGGCTCGGCGATCGGAACGTACCAGCTTTCAGGCGCAAAACCAAGCGGACTATTCGGCAGAAAAAAGGAAAGCATGAAAGAAAGCTCCGCAAATATCATGCCCGAAGAAGATATCTGCTGTGAGACCAGCTCCGACCTTGAAGATATGCTGAAAACCCATGACGAATCCTTCTCGGAAGCTCTGCTCCGAATTATTGACGAAAAAGGCATGACAGATGTGGAGACCTACAAAAAAGCCAATATTGACCGCAAGCTCTTTTCAAAAATACGCAGCGACAAGAACTACAAGCCTAAAAAGCAGACCGCAGTTGCTTTTGCCATAGCGCTTGAACTTGATCTCGGCGAAACTGAGGAACTATTGAAAAAAGCAGGCTTTGCCCTCTCTGACAGCCTGAAATTCGATCTGATAATCCGCTATTTTATTGAACGCAGCAATTATAATATCTATGAGATCAATGAAGCCCTGTTTGCTTTTGACCAGAGTCTTATAGGTTCATGATTTGTCGCCTCAGAAGCGACCAAAATACCTCCGTGATGATGTATACTGTAATTACAGTAAAGGAAACGCAAAAGCGGTTCCGCAAAATACATCAAAACGGAGGTTTTATCATGAAAAAGAATTTAACTGAACTGGTATTCATTCTTGACGAGAGCGGCTCAATGAGCGGACTTACAGCTGATACTGTCGGCGGCTTCAATTCTCTTATAGCAAAGCAGAAAAAAGAAGAGGGCGAGGTTCTTGTTTCAACTATATTCTTCAGCAATGATTCAAAAGTTATACACGACAGGATAAAGCTGGAAGATGTTCCCAAGCTTACAGACAGAGACTATGTTCCGTCAGGCTGTACTGCACTTCTTGACGCAATAGGCAACGCTGTTCACCACATTGCAAATATCCATAAATACGCCCGTGAGGAAGATGTTCCCGAAAAGACCTTGTTTGTCATTACAACAGACGGTATGGAGAATGCCAGCAAAAAGTACCGCCACAAGGACGTGAAGAAGCTAATTAAAAAAGTGCAGAAGGAGATGGGCTGGGAATTCGTATTCCTCGGAGCTAATATTGATGCAGCCGAGACAGCAGGCTCTATCGGTATCAGCGCAGAGAATGCAGTTGACTATCACGCTGACTGCTGCGGTACGGAGGTCCTTTACGAAGCCGTCGGCTGTGCTGTAAGCAGTGTAAGAGCCAAAAAAGGTCTCAATAAGGCTTGGAAGTGCTCTGTAGAAGCTGACAATGAGCGCAGAAAAAAGATATAAAATATAAATGCAAAAACGAGATCACTGTCGTACTAAAGTATCTTTTGCATACTCTCCCTTTCAGTCACCTATATAAGAATAAGTCCCCGCAAGTGTGGGGACTTTCTGCTGTTTACTTTTATATTTTCACTTTGTCAAATCGACTTTTTCTGAAACTTTTTTGCAAAAATGAATTTATAGCTGCACAGTATCAGCAAGACTAAAGAAGTTAATAACGATGATATCGGGCAGAGCGTTTCAACACCTACCGGCAGCGGAAGGTCATGTGCCCTCTTGTATTCCTGTATAATATATCTTACTAAAGTATCCAGGCTGCCGGCCAGTTCAAGGATAATTACGGCAAATAATGGCACAAGCATTGCGATATATGCTTTCTTTTTGCCTATATCGCGCAGCTTTGTTGCAAAATACGCCCATATAGCAGCCGCAGTGCCTATCGCTGTCCATTTTATAAAATCAAATATCTCATCGAATGTATCCTGAAAATAGTAGCTTGTACTCTCATATGTATTCTTTTTATCAGAAAGATAAAAGCAAAGCTCCATAATAAATATATAAAGATAATAGAAGAAATCCAGTCCCAGAAAAAACAGAAAGAGGTCTCTGAGCTGCTGCTTCGGCGGCACTTTCCTTTTTATAACCAATAGGATTATAGCAGCGTAAAGGGACAAACCTCCCATTATGTCCGAAAAGCTGAATATATCATGACCATGATACAAATAATAGTCAAGCCTTCCTGCAAACTGTTGAGCTGCACCCATAATTCCGCCTATCCATAGATACTTCGTGTTTTTTAAAAAACTAATGGCTTTCATAGTATATACCTTCACAAATTCATATTTCGCACAGTGTTCTGCACACTATCCATATGCTATACTGTCACGAGAGCCCCAGCACGATCCTGAATGTGCTGCCCTTGCCTATCTCGGATTCCGCTCTACATTCGCCATTATGGAGCATTACTGTCTGTTTTACGATCGCCAGTCCGAGACCCGAAACGCCTTTGCCCTGCCGCTGACGCTTGGTATAGTACCTGTCCCATATTCGTTCGAGCTCCTCAGGAGCTATACCTTCTCCGTGGTCGGAAATTTCGATCACGGCTTTATTATCCTCGGATCTCAGCGTTACTCCTATCCATTTATCCTCGCCTGCATGGCGAACAGCGTTGTCCATAAGGTTATAGACTGCCCTTTTCAGGCGTGATACGTTTCCGCAGATACGAATATCCTCGGCTATATCGCACTCGAATCTGAAGCCGTCCTTAGAGTAAAGATTCTCAAAGCTGTCCGCAACTGCGCTTACAGCTTCACTGAGGTCAACGTCACTCATCACAAGCTCTGTATCTGTCATCTGCAATTCAGAATATTCCAGTATCTCATTTACAAGAGCTGTAAGTCTGTCAGTTTCTTCGACTATGACCGCAACGTCCTCCGCGCACTGCTTTTCATCTTCACGGGAAATGTCCCTTATCATCTCCGCATAGCCCTTTATCATGGTAAGCGGAGTACGAAGATCGTGGGAAACATTTGCAAGGAGCTCATTCTGGAACTCCTGTGATCTTCTCAGCTTCTCAGCCGTATTGTCAAGAGTGTCATTCAGTTCATCAAGCTCGGAACAGAATCCTTCGCGGAAAGAAATATCGCTCTCCTTATCTGCAAGCTTATGGGCTTTTTCGGTAAGCTGGGCAACGGGACGCGAAAAGCTCCTCGACATGAACCACGCGAGCACAAGTCCTATCACCACAGACAGAAGTGTCACCCACAGAAGCTGCATACGGATTATCCTTGCCGTTGAACCCACTGCATTGAGAGTTGTCCCGATATACAGCACCGCATCGTCCTCGCAGCCGTAAAAACTGATATATCTTCCGTAAACATACATCTCATCGGTCAGCAATTCGGCTTCGCTGTTCTCGGAGGAGACAAGCTCGCTCAGGAACTCGTCATAGTTTTCGGGGAGCTCCCTGTAATGCCCGTGCTCGGCTCTGAGGTCAGCCTTAGCAATTTTAGGTTCCCTGTTCTTCATTATATGCCCGTTTTTATATTCGTCGGAGCTGTAAAGGATATTGCTTTGAGTATCTGTTACAAACACAAGGATCGAATTATCGCGTGAGAGCTCGTCAATGTACTCGTTTATACCGCTCGTGTCACTTTTAGAAGCTATCCTGTCGGCAACAGCTATGGTATTCTTTACAAGCATACCATTGTAGAAACTCTGAAGGAAAACAGTCTGCAAAAGCCAGAGCACGGCGAATATCACGGCGGTGAAAAACATGAAATATCCTAACAGCCTGCTCTGGAAGCTCCTTGCCTTACGTTTCAAATTTATATCCCACCCCTCGCACTGTTTTGATACAGTCACGGTACTGACCCAGTTTGCTTCTCAGCAGCTTTATCTGCCAGTCAACCGTTCTGTCAACGCCGAAGCTGTCACACCCCCAGACTTCATTGAGTATCCTGTCGCGGGAAAGGACTACGCCTTTATTCTTCACGAAAAGCAGCAGCAGCGAGTATTCCTTTGCAGTCAGGTCAGCCCTTTTGCCGTCCACCTCAACTGTCATACCGAAGGTGTCTATAACTATTCCGCCGATACCGATCAGCCTTTCTCCCTCAGACCTTTCGGTAACTCGCTTGTAACTGAGTATCACCTTTATACGTGCCATGAGCTCCATAGGCGAGAAGGGCTTTGTGACGTAATCATCGACACCCACCTCAAAGCCGAAGAGCTTATCGAACTCCGTACCTCTTGCAGAGAGCATGATAACGGGGATATCCTTGGACTCCTTTATCTTCTTGCAGGCGGTAAACCCGTCCGTATCGGGCATCATAACGTCCATGATTATGATGTCGAAATCCTCTTTTGCACAGGCTTCTATCGCCTGTCTTCCGTCGAAAACAGCCGTAACATCATAGCCCTCACGCTGAGCGTAACGACTTACAAGGGCAACTATGTTAGGTTCATCATCAGCTATCAGTATCTTGGACATGGCGCACCTCCGCAGTTTTATTGTTAATATTATACACTAAAGGCGTTCTTTTGTAAAGTCCGTATTTACATAGCAGATCTTACGTGAGATATTGAGGAAGAACCATTTCCTGAATCTTCCGGCTTGATTTTTTTCTGATAGTGCGCTCATGATAATAAAAAATCCCTGCAAGTTATGCAGGGATTGCCCTATCTGCGAAAAATTCGTGTTAAAAGTCTCTGGGAGGGGGAAATGGGAAGAACCTTTCCTCAGAAAGGTTTCCCCCGATAATTTCGTGTAAAGTTTCTATATGAGTCCCTCGCTTAAAGAGCGCCCTGATTTTTAAAATATCAGGTTCTATTGGCAGACACCTTGCGAAGCGCCTGACGTATTTGGAATGATACGGCTTTTATGTTAAGAGCTTCTTTGCATCAGCGTGAAGGTCTGCCGCCGCCGAAGCCGCCCATGCCGCCGCGCATACCGCCGCCCATCATGCTCTGAGGGATCTCGGAAACTTCTTCTCCGTTGATGATTATTGTACCGCCGTTGAATTCGGCTTTATCGTCATAGTCAAACGATGACATCTGAGCCGTTACATTGATAGTTCCGCCGTTTACATAGATAGAACCATTTGCGTCAAGACCGTCTGTGTCGCCCTGTCCTACTTCAACGGTGATATATCCGCCGTTTATCTCGATAGCTGTTTCGTATGCGTTTGTGTTTGTGGAAGCGTTTATTCCGTCGTCGGAAGCATAGATATTTATATTGCCGTCATTGATAAGAATGTACGTTGCTTCAAGTCCCTCGGAAGCATTGATATCTATAGTTCCGCCATCTATCTGAAGCAGTGCGCAAGCCTGTATGCCGTCGCTTCCGCCTTTGATATCGAATGTGCCGCCTGATATGATGATAGTTCCCTCAGCTTCGTCATTCTCACAGTGGAAGCCGTCCTTATTTGTGGTGATGCTGAAAGTTCCGTCGCTTACAGATATCGAATCATTGGCTTCAAAAGCGTCAAGAGCTGTCTGCATATCGTAAGTGCCGCCGGTTATCTTCATATCGTCCTTGGAGGTGATACCGTTGCCGTAATATGAAGTGATATTCAGTGTACCTGTACCGTTGAGAACAAGGTCGTCCTTTGAATAGATGACAGCATCTGTATTGGTATCGCCGTCAGATGTGAACTGTCCACTTACTGTGAGGATATTATCGCTGTCAGCAGTTGTTATGAACACCTTGTCTGCCGAAACTGCATATATCACAGGGAAATCGCTGTTTGTCACGTTAACGCCGTCAAGTACAAGCTGTACCTTCGCATTCTCGTCAGCCTCGACCCTTATGGTGCAGTCCTCCGCAGTACCGCTGATAACGTATACACCCTCCTCGGTTATGTCGATAGTTTCATTGTCTGAGACTGTGATGTACTGCGCCTCGCTCGTGTCGGCAGTCTGCTCAAGATCACGCTCTGTATATGTAGTTCCCTCGGTCTTTTCAATGTTCGAGAGCTGATTTACCGAAACAGTATCGTTCTTTTCAGATACGACAGCGGTCTTCGCCTTGTTATCAGCCGATGAAGTAGGCGCTGTATTTGTATTGCTGCCGCAGCCTGTTACTGCTGCTGCGAACATTGCTGCCATAAATGAATACATATATATCTTTTTCATAAAAACTCTCCTTTACAAGTTTCAGATTCGTGTTTGTTTCTATGTCTGTATTATACAGGAGCAATTTGTAAGATAAATGAGGTGTAAGTGGAATCTCAGAAGAGTAATGTGGAATTTCGGTTCTGCTTTGTGATAAGTACGTGAAGTGCGCCTCAGCACCCTTCACTCATGGAGATATGCTTTTTCTGCTATGGATAAAAGCAGGTTTTATTGTCAAGATAACCAAATTCTTCTCAACTGCCTTATTTACTTTGACAAATTAACAAAATTATGGTATAATATGTATATATAACGGTCGTGCTGTGTCGGGCACTTTTACTTATGCATGATAATCCATTCGCCTTATGCACATTCGGCACACTAAAAGCTATTATACTCGTAAAGGATGTGTTCATATGCAAAGAGGGCAAAATGAACAAAAGGTGTTAGAAAAAATACTTAGCCACCTTTCTGCACGTAAAAAAGCTCCTCGGAGTGTTTTTATTATTCTCTTGGTAATGTATGTTATTTCCGCAGGGATCGTCAGCGGTACTGCGGGATCAGATTCCGATATCATGATATTCGGTATGCCTATCCCTATATATTCATTTGCAGGCATTTTTGCTTCAGTCTCTGAGATCTGCGTGCTTTTTATGACTTTTTACTGCGGTAAAAAGGGATACTTCACATCATTGTGCCTGCTGATACTCCAGCTGCCCATTGTTATGATGGGTATAATGATCCAGCATAATCTGACAAGCCTTCCAGGTATTTTCGGCAATTTGCTGGCTATATCCGCTATCACTATCACATATATCAATAATAAGCACATTGATTCATATCAGAAAGAACTCCAGGAACAGGCTGTTACGGATCAGCTGACAGGCTTGCCGAACCGTTTTGCAGCATTAAAGCTGCTGTCGGTACTGACTGAAAACAAAGAAAAATTCGCAGTGGTATCCATTGATATCAACAGTTTCAAAGGCATCAACGAGACAATGGGCTTCGAGACAGGCAACGATATCATATGCGAGATCGCGTCACGATGGCAGACTATCGCAACCAAAAGCAGTTCGGGTACTCTTGATTTTATCGCTCGTATCAGCGGCGATGAATTTATTCTGGTCATACAGAATTATCAGACGGACGAAGAACTGCTGGATACGATCAGACAGTACGAAGCTGTGCTGAGCAGCCGTATTACCATGAACAACAGCGAACTGTATATCACTGCAAGCTTCGGATATGCAAAATATCCGCTCGATGCCAAAACAACGGACACCCTGCTTTCCTACGCAGACGCTGCTATGCACGAGGTAAAACGCGCAAAAAGCAGCAACCATATCCGTCACTTCACTCCTGATCTGCTGAAAATGGAACGCACTATCGAGCTCGAAGGAAAAATCAGAGCCGCTCTTGATAATGAGACTATATTCTACAATCTTCAGCCGCAGTTCGATATGGAGCATAAGCTGCGCGGTTTTGAAGTCCTCGCAAGAATGAGGGATATTGACGGTACTTTTATAAGTCCCGGCGAATTTATACCCATTGCCGAGAAAGTCGGTCTGGTCGACAAAGTAGACGGTGTGGTATTCCGCAAAGCCGCAATGTTCTTCGGCGAACTTTTGCGCAAAAGCAATGCGGATATCATACTGAGCATAAATGTGTCGGTACGTCATCTCATGAAGGCAGATTTCTTCGACGAGATATGCGATGTCCTGAAAATCAGCGGTGTGCCCGCAAACAAACTGGAGATCGAGATCACGGAATCTATCATGATCGACTCCGTGGACAAGGCTCTGCAATGCATCGACCAGCTGAGATCAATAGGCATTCAGATCGCTATCGACGATTTTGGAACAGGCTATTCCTCACTGAGCTACCTCAACCGTTTTCCTGCAAATCTTCTGAAGGTGGACAAATCCTTCATTGATACAATGAATACAAGCGATTCTGCTAAGCAATATATATCGGCTATCATCTCGATCGGACATATCATGGGCTTTTCCGTTATAGCTGAGGGAGTTGAGGATACGGAACAGGTCGAAACACTCCGCGAGATACACTGCGATTATATTCAGGGCTATATCTGGGGAAAACCTATGATGCCCGATGACGCAGAAAAACTTGTTTTAGATCCGATGAATAAATAAAGGAGGTTTTACTATGGATCTTCAGGCTTTAGTGAACAAATTCAAAATCATTGCGGGCGTATATGCTTTCGATATCCTTCCTGACGGCAGCTACAGCGAGATACGAATTATGGCGATCAACGACCTGAATGATATGATGTTCAACGTGTATCCCAACGCACCTGCATTTTATCCGGGTGTTCCGCTTCGCAAGTACTTCACCGAGATCAATCTGGAAAACTTTATATACACAAGTGCAGTCAATAACGAACCGCTTTATTCCTATGTCAATGCCTTCGGAATGTGGATAAAGGGCTTCTATATCCCTCTCGACGAGGACGGCAATATCATCAACGAAAAAGGTGAGCCGAATACCTCGCCGCGTACTGCATACTGCCTGTATCTGACCACACGCTCCGAGCATCTCGAAACCGACTTTATGTCACAGCATTCCGACGGTGTTGCGTCCGCTGTTATGAATATCAGCCTGAAACTGCATGAGACTCCGAATTTCCATCAGGCAATGACTGCCGCTGTTTGTGAGATCAAAAAAATATGCGGCGCGGAACGCTGCGCACTGTATACCGTTGATGTCAGCAACCAGCATTGCAGTTTCATCAATGAAGAGGGTCTGCACAGTGATTATCCCGAGAATTTCGCTGCCGAAATGGGACGTTCTCCCTATGAAGTTGCAATGGCATGGGAAAAGGCTCTTGAGGACAGCGATTGTCTGCTGCTCGATGACCTCAGCCTGATCCGCGACCGCGATCCTGTGTGGTACGATTCAATGAAAAAGCACGATATCAGAAATATCATTCTCTATGCAGTAAGAAACAACAAGATGCTCGTCGGATTCATCTGGGCTGCAAATTATGATACCTCAAAGCTAATGCAGATCAAGGAGACTCTGGAACTGACAGCCTTCCTCATTTCTGCTGTCATCGCAAATCATCAGTTCGTTTCGCAGCTCGAACTAAGAAGCACTATCGACGGCCTTACACAGGTCAATAACCGCAACTCAATGAACTTCCGCATCGACAGCCTCCTTTCAGGGGAAGCAAAGCTCCCTTCTTCACTGGGTATCGCTTTTGCCGACCTGAACGGACTGAAATATGTCAATGATACTGACGGTCACGATGCAGGAGACAGACTGCTTGCAAGAGCAGGCTCGCTGCTGCTGCTTGCATTCGGCGATTACGAGATATACCGCGCAGGCGGTGACGAGTTCGTGGTACTTTGCCCCGATATCACAAAGAAAAAACTGGAACAGCAGGTAAAACAGCTCCGCGCCCTCGCTGACAGCACCCCTGACGTGAGCTTCGCAATAGGTGCGCTCCATGTCTCGGGCAAGTACGATATACGCGAAGCTATGCATAGAGCCGACGAACGTATGTATAAGGACAAGCAGGAATACTATATCCTTCACCCCGAAAAGGACAGGCGCAAAAAGAACAGATCGTAAGTATGTACCTGAAGACTTTCCTATATGTGAGCAGTTCCTGACCCATTCACATACTTCAAATGAGGAACGATATGATATTACATAAAATAGGCGCAGCTTGTTTTTCGCTTGTATTACTGGCATCGTGCAGTAAAGTCACTGACACTCCAACGGATACGCAGAACACAACTGTCCCGCAGACTACGTCTGCTGCCGAAACTTCCGACGCAACGACAGCTTCTTCTGCCGTCAGCTCAGCCGCGAGTACCGAAAGCGGAATTCAGACAGATACTCCCACGAATACAGAAATAGATCCTGATCTATTTTCCAACGCCTCGGACGGAGCCGATGTAACTGTATCTGACGGGAATATTTATGAACAAAAAACGATCAACGGTCAGAACTACTCTCTGACCATTGATCTTACAAAATGGGAGCATAATACCAATACCGAGCAGATAAAAATACTGTCTCAGCTGTTCTGGCAGTGTTACCCGAGAATGTACGAACGTTTCCATGATCTGTCAAATCCGCCAACAGACGTAATACTTGCTATCGAAAACGAAAGCTACGAGGTTGCCGAAGCTTACGATAATCACATTCATCTGCATGATATGTGGCTTCGCGGCAATACCGAAGACTTTGACTGTATCACGCATGAGCTTGCACATATCATTCAGGCAGACTGGAATGATGAATACCTTGAATACAGCAGCTATATCGAGCGCTTTGCAGATCTCTGCCGCTATGAGTACGCAATGAACGACGGATTTTATAACGACGCCAACTGGACACTTCAGACTATTTATGAGGAAGACGACCGCAGCGAGTCTGTAAGATTCCTTGTATGGCTGGATCATGTGTATTCCGATGCCAATACCGATATCATTCGCAATTACTTTAATGTTTGCCGAAATATGATGTTCACCAGCGACCAGTGGGACAAGGCATGGGAACAGATCTTCGCAGGCACTCAGTTGTCAGGCAAAACTATAGATGAAGTCTGGGATATGTTTGCAGATTCCGATTTCGCATACTGTTCATCATACGGAAACTACGGAGGAACATCTGAGCTGCTGGGAAAATACCCTGTCCGCGAAAAGCTGAAAAGCCTTAACCGCTGATCTGAACATATCATAAATAAAGTCCGCTCGTTAAGCTCGGTGCTTATACAGAAGTTTTTACGTGAGATATTGAGGAAAACCCTTTTGAAAAAGGGTTCTTCCTCAAACTCCTTTCCTAAAACTTCCAGCTTGAATTTTTCTCTGATAGGGCGCTCCCTGCATAACTTGCAGGGCTTTTTTATT
>NZ_JAILNU010000064.1 GCF_024691275.1 Ruminococcus sp.
AATTGATCTATGCAGAAAAATTCCATCTGTCTTCTGTTTTCAGCTTCTTGTTTCAGCATTATTTTCACCGCCTTATTTTCTATCTTACCATAGTACACAGAAAAAGTCCAGCCGAAAGCTGGACTTTTTTGACAGGCTGCAAAGAGCAGCTATACGCTGCTCTTTCTTGTTGCTTTATAATTAGTTGATCCAAAACCTATAGCTTATATTTCTAATTGATGATAAACGCCGTCTATACGTTATTTGCACCACTTTGGGACTTTTTCGGTTCACAAGGTTTGTGCAGATAATCACTTGAATTATGCCTATCAGAATGATATAATTAGTGCAATCAAATTTATCAGGAGGTGGAAGTCCATGACAAGGACTACTCAAACAACGAAAATAAAGATGATGACCCTTACAGGTCTGTTCTCAGCTCTTATTTTTGTATTTACCGCATATATTCACGTTCCCACAGGTGCGGGCTACACCCATGCAGGTGACGGACTTATCTATCTCGCGGCAAGTATGCTCCCTCTGCCATATGCAATAGCAGCAGGCGTTATCGGCGCAGGACTGGCAGACGGTCTCTCGGGATTTGCAGTATGGATACCTGCAACTATCATCATCAAGGCAATAACAGCTCTGTTCTTCACGAATAAATCTGAAAAGATCATCACAAAGCGCAATCTTCTCGCTATAATCCCATCACTTATCCTCTGCATAGTGGGATATAGTCTCTATGAAGGCATCGTTATAACAAAGAGCCTTTCAGCAGCAGCTATTATTGCTGCTTTTATACAGACACCTGCTTATACAGTTCAGGTCGCTGCAAGTTCTGTACTGTATATCGTTGTAGGAACTGCTCTTGATAAGGTCGGTTTCAAAAAGAAGTTCGTTCTGTAAAATATTTGCAGGGACGGCAGCGTGACGCAGTATCCTATCCGCATTGCCGCTCGTAAACTCGCTTACAGCACGGCTAACGTGTAATATAACATGAAACGATTGTAAGGACGCGCATCAGCGCGTCCTTTTTCGTTTAACGGCTGAGAGAGCGCGCTCCTGTACGTTTCGATGTGACAAATGTATCACACTGTACTAAAAACGCGCTCCATGATTGTGCATTGCTCCAAAAGTGAGAAATTCATCACTTTTTTATTGACAACAGCGTATACAAGTGATATAATTATCACAGAAAGTGACAAACACATCACACAAAGGAGAAAATAATATGAACACTAAAACTGATAAAAAAACAAAGGTCGTTACACTCAGGACAACACACATAGCAATCGTTATTGCGGCAGTTGTCATTATTGCAGGCGGACTTATATTCGGCGGTTGGTCGGAATGGATAATGTGGGTATGTATTGCATTCACGATTATAGTTGACGGAACTTCCGAAAAAGAGGACGAGCTTGTAAAGAAAAATATGGCAAAGGCGACAAAAATCACATTCTGGACGCTTATAGGCGTAATGGTTTTCTGGGGTCTGAAAGCACGTTTTCATGCGGTATCCGCAGTGTCATTCCTTGTTGTGATACTCGGAGCTATCGCGCTGAGAAGCCTGTTGTTCTTGGCGTTTGACGTGCTGCCGGGCTTAGGGACAGAAAAGGAATAACGGAGATGATGATATGAAAAACGGCATTTTTATGTGGCTGGACAGAATTCCGAAAGTTGAGGAGAACGAATAATGCCCGAGCTTAAAACAAAACTAAAGGAATACCGCGCAAAGTACGACATGAAGCAGGGCGAGCTCGCGGAGCTTGTGGGAGTTCGCCGCGAGACCATAATCCGACTTGAAAAGGGACTGTACAATCCGTCGCTGAAGCTTGCAATGGATATAGCGGCTGTTTTTCACACAACAGTTGAGGAACTTTTCTCCTTTGAATAATGAGAGTAAGGCAAAATGCACAAAAAATGCCTTGAAAAAAATATGCCGCAATTTTTGCTTAATCTATTGTATTATATGCAAATATATGGTATAATAAATCAAATGTGGTTATATCCTGACACGTCGGTGTCGGAAAAGGACCGCTTTGTCACCAAAAATAAAGGAGTATTATTATGAAGTTCGGATTTTTTGACGACGCTAAAAAGGAATATGTCATCAATTCCCCAAAGACTCCCTATCCGTGGATAAACTACCTCGGCAATCAGGGATTTTTCTCACTTATTTCCAATACAGCAGGCGGTTACTGCTTCTACAAGGACGCTCGTCTCAGACGTATCACACGTTATCGCTATAACAACGTGCCTATCGACATGGGCGGACGTTATTTCTATATCAACGACAACGGAACTATCTGGAACCCGGGCTGGGCACCTGTAAAGACTGAACTCGATTCATACGAGTGCCGTCACGGTATGGGATATACAGTTATCACAGGTAAGAAGAACGACCTCAAGGCTGAGGTAACATTCTTCGTACCACAGAACTACGACGGCGAAGTTCAGCAGGTAGTTCTCACAAACGAGAGCAATGAGACAAAGAACTTCTCTATCTTCTCTATCGCTGAATGGTGTCTCTGGGACGCACAGGACGACTGCACAAACTTCCAGAGAAACTTCTCCACAGGTCGTGTTGAGATCGAAGGCTCAACTATCTACCACGTAACAGAGTACAGAGACAGACGTAATCACTATGCTTTCTATACAGTAAACGATGATATCGACGGCTACGATACAGACCGCGATTCATTCCTCGGAAGCATCTACAACGGCTGGGACAACCCTGAGACAGTTAAGGCTGACAAGCCTGCAAATTCATTCGCAGACGGCTGGTCACCTGTTGCTTCACACTACAAGAAGGTTACTCTTGCTCCGGGCGAGACAAAGACTCTCATCTATATCCTCGGCTATGCTGAGAACCCACAGGACAAGAAGTTCGCTGCTGAAAAGCCTGCTAACCTCCTCACAAGAGAGACATGGGTGCTCAACAAGGAGAAGGCTTATGCAATGATCGAGAAGTACAACACACCTGAAAAGGTTGCAGCAGGTCTTGCAGAGCTCCGCAGCACATGGGAGGATCTCCTTTCTATCTTCAATGTAAATACACCTGATGACAAGGTAAACCGTATGGTAAATATCTGGAACCAGTATCAGTGTATGGTAACATTCAACCTTTCACGTTCCGCATCTTACTTTGAGAGCGGTATCGGTCGTGGAATGGGCTTCCGTGACTCCAACCAGGATATCCTCGGATTTGTACACCAGATCCCTGAGCGTGCAAGAGAGAGACTGATCGACATTGCTTCAACACAGCTTTCAGACGGCGGCTGCTACCACCAGTACCAGCCACTTACAAAGAAGGGCAACGCTGATATCGGCGGCGACTTCTCTGACGATCCGCTCTGGATGATCCTTTCTGTTGCAGCTTATATCAAGGAGACAGGCGACTGGGGCATTCTCGACGCTAACGTTCCTTTCGACGACGATCCGAACGGCAAGCACACAATGCTTGAGCACCTCAACGTTTCCTTCTATCATATCGTAAACAACCTCGGACCTCACGGTCTCCCGCTTGCAATGAGAGCTGACTGGAACGACTGTATCAACCTTTCATGCTTCTCCGACACACCTGGCGAGAGCTTCCAGACATACACAAATCCAAAGTTTGCAGCAGAGGGCGGCTACTCAAAGGTTGCTGAGTCTGCTTTCGTTGCAGCACTCTTCACATACACAGGTCCTGCATTCGTAGGAATCCTCCAGCACCTTGGCAAGGCTGACGAAGCTGCAAAGGCTCAGGCTGAGATCGACAAGATGAAGAAGAACGTTATGGAATCCGCATTCGACGGCGACTGGTTCATCAGAGCTTACGACGCAAACGGCGAGAAGATGGGCTCCAAGGAGTGCGAGGAAGGCAAGATCTTCATCGAGCCGCAGGGCTTCGCAGTAATGTCCGAGATCGGTAAGGATCAGGGCGCAGATATCAAGACACTCAACTCAATTGACAAGTACCTCAACTGCGAGTTTGGTCTTGTACTCAACAACCCTGCATTCACAAAGTACTATGTACAGTACGGTGAGATCTCCACATATCCGGGCGGATACAAGGAGAACGCAGGTATCTTCACACACAACAATGCATGGATCATCTGTGCTGAAGCTTACGCAGGCAGAGGTGACAAGGCATTTGAGTACTACAGCAAGATAGCTCCTGCTTTCACAGAGGAGACATCTGATATCCACAAGACAGAGCCTTACGTATACGGTCAGATGATCGGCGGTAAGGACGCAAAGAACTTCGGTCAGGGCAAGAACTCATGGCTGACAGGTACAGCTGCATGGAACATGGTAGCTATTTCACAGTACATTCTCGGTGTACAGCCTGTATTTGACGGACTCAAGGTTGATCCTTCCATTCCTCACGAGTGGGACGGCTTCACAGCAGTTCGTAAGTTCCGCGGAGCTACATTCAACATCACAGTCAAGAACCCTGCACACGTATGCAAGGGCGTAAAGTCTATGACAGTTGACGGCAAGTCAGTAGAGGGATGCGTAATTCCTGTATGCAACGGCGGCACACACGAAGTAGAAATTATAATGGGTTAATAAAAAAGGCGGACTTTATGTCCGCCTTTTTGCAGCGTGACGCTGCACCCTTGTCACGTTGGCGCTTGTTTCACGCGCTCACTTTATCAATAATCGTTACACGTACTCGCTTACGGTACAAGTGTATAGTTTTATTTTCAAGTAACATGAAATAAATTTGTAGGGAACGCCGCCCTCGGCGTTCCGATAAAAAATGGGGGCGGATAAGCGGAGTACTCATATAGAAACTTTATACGAAATAATCGGGGGAAACCTTTCTGAGGAAAGGTTCTCCCCCGTACCCCTTTCCAAAGACTTTTAGCTGATTTTTTCTATGATAAAGCCCCTTTGTAATTAATACAAAGGGGCAGTTTGTTAATGGGCTTTATCATAGAAAAAATGAAATAACGGTCTTGAAGGAATACAGAGAAAATCTTCTTCA
>NZ_JAILNU010000079.1 GCF_024691275.1 Ruminococcus sp.
CAGAGGCCTCTCCCAAGTTTCAAAATGGGTCAGGCTTAAGTTTGCTGCAATGAATATCAAAAAATATGCTCTCCATGTGGCTTCATGAAGAGCTTTTTTGTTGTTATTTGAGGTTTAATGCGGGGTTTTTTGACGAGCTGAAGCTGTGATGAATATTCATCACAGCTTTTTTCATGTATGATCTGATATTTTGTACAGTGTCTTGAACTCTGTTGGTGTGCAGTTCTTGGCTTTTTTGAATGCGCGGTTGAAGGTCGTCAGACTTGCGAAGCCTGCTCGCATAGCGACTTCCGTAACGGAGAGATTCGGGTCGATGAGCAGCCTTTCCGCGGCTTTAATGCGCTTACTGTTGATATATTGTATATATGATACGTTGTTGTATTTCTTGAAGATGCGAGAAAAGTGGTATTTGCTGTAGCCTGCGATAGATGCGATCTTTTCGAGGGGGATCTCGTACATATAGTTCTGGTTGATGTACTTCATCACCATGCTGAATTTTTTGGTATCATCGCGGTTGGTGGGGGCACCTGTAAAAGCATCGGCGGCTTGAGTGAGCTGGAACTCACGAACAGCAGTAAGCATTTTTATAAGATCAATGTATATTTTTACATCGGCGAGAGCAGATTTTGAATAGTATTCGGAGTAGATATCAAGTATGCTCTTGCGTGACAGTATATATAGTTCCTTGCTAACGTCGGGAGTGATGTGCAGCGCCTGGGAGAACACGGGGACAATGGCTTCAAGAGCGGGAATATCGCTTATTATGCTGTTATCACACTGGAAAATGATTCGTCTGCCTTCCTGCGCAGGCATAGAATGGAGTTCACCCGGCGGAATAATAATGATCTCTTTTTCGTTCAGGTGGTAATCTATGCCGCCTGCTGTGACAGTAAAACCGTTATGCAAGGGGATTATGACTTCTACGGCGTTATGCCAGTGAGTAGGGTATTCTTCCACCTCGTCATTATCATAGAGCATGACAAATCGTTGGTTTTCATATTCTACCGTTTCGTAATCGCCGGACAGATTTTTAATCATGATTAGCCTCCTTGACCAAATATTGTTGTGAAAAATATGTCAATGTTCACAAAGCTTTGACTTTCTTGACCTTATTATACAACATTATCATAATATTTGTAAAGGGAGTTTGAAGAAATTGTGTAAATCTTAGCAATTCTTGACTACACAGCCGCAAAAATTGATTAGTATAAATTGTCAAAGTGGTATATAATATCATTAGAGCAAACGAAAGGTGATGTGTGATGTCTGTTAAATGTTATGATACCGATTATAAAAACTATGGAAAATGTCTTTGTCTCGATAATGGCAGGATCAAACTGATCTGTACCATAGATGTGGGACCAAGAATCGTTTTCTTTGGTTTTACGGACGGCGAAAACGTTCTGTTCGAGGACGTTGACAGAAATTTCTATGAGATCAACAACGGCTACGGAGTATGGTATGCTTACGGCGGACACAGAATATGGTGTGCTCCTGAAGTGATGCCCGAGACTTATCTCCCCGACAACTCAAAGGTCGAAGCTGATTTCAACGGAACCACACTTATCCTTACGCCTGCTAAAACCAAATTCGACAAGCAGTTTGAGCTTGTTATCACAATGAGTGATGATAACTCAGTGATTATTGAAAACAGGATCACAAACTGCTCCGATAAGCCTGTTAAGTTCGCTCCGTGGTCTGTTACAGGACTTGCGGCAGGCGGAACCGAGATAATTCCTCTTTGCAGAGAGGATAAGGGCTTCCTTCCTAACAGGACGATGGCTCTTTGGAGCTACTCCAATATACGCGATGAACGTTTTATACTTACCGATAAATACGCTCTTCTCAGGCAGGATCCAAAGGAAAAGAAAGCCTTCAAGGCAGGCTTTAACGTTACAGGAAAACAGATAGTCTATGTAAATGACAGAAAAGTTTTCAGAATGAGTTTTGATAGCTATGAATTGACAGAATATCCTGATTTCTGCTGTAACTTCGAAACTTACACCAATGATTTGTTCCTTGAATGCGAACTTCTGGGTGAGCTGAAAGATTATCAGCCCGGAGAAACAGCTTCTATCAGGGAAAAGTGGGAACTTTCAAATACCGACTGGGCTCCCGACAAGGTCATTGAGGAGTTCGTAAGCAAAATTTAATATTATTTTTGGAAAGGGGAATGCTTATGGATAAGTATAAGGACGAAGCATTGTCCGCGCTTGAAAGAGCTGTGGACCTTACGGACAGGCTTTCTGTTGAGGAACAGGCTGAACAGCTCAAGTATGATGCTCCGAGTGTAGACAGATTGGGGATACCTGCTTACAACTGGTGGAGCGAGGGTCTGCATGGCGTTGCAAGAGCAGGAACTGCTACTATGTTCCCGCAGGCTATCGGACTTGCAGCAATGTTTGATGAAGAAGCAGTTCGCAAGGCAGGAGAGATAACTTCTGTTGAAGCTCGTGCTAAATATAATGAGTATTCTAAACACTGTGACCGTGATATCTACAAGGGACTTACATTATGGTCCCCGAATATAAACATTTTCCGTGATCCAAGATGGGGAAGAGGTCAGGAGACCTACGGTGAAGACCCGTACCTGACATCAAGACTGGGAGTCGCTTACACAGAGGGACTTCAGGGTGACGGAAAAGTCCTCAGAACAGCAGCTTGTGCAAAGCATTTTGCAGTACACAGCGGCCCTGAGGCAGTAAGACATGAGTTTGACGCAAAAGCAAATATGAAGGATTTGACCGAGACCTATATCGCAGCCTTTGAAGCTCTTGTAAAAGAAGCAAAGGTCGAAAGTGTTATGGGTGCTTACAACCGTGTAAACGGCGAACCCGCCTGCGCAAGCAGCTTCCTGATGAAGAAGCTTGAGGAGTGGGGATTTGATGGTCATTTCGTTTCTGACTGCTGGGCAATAAGAGATTTCCACACCAATCACGGCGTGACAAAGACAGCTCCCGAATCAGCAGCAATGGCTCTGAAGGCAGGCTGTGATCTCAATTGCGGTAATACATATCTCCATCTTCTTGAAGCATATAATGAAGGACTTATAAATGATGAAGACCTTAGAAAATCGTGCATCAAGCTGATGAGGACGAGAGTCAGACTCGGTATGTTTGACAAGTCAACAGAATACGATGATCTTGATTATGATATCGTAGCCTGTGACGAGCACAAGGAATACGCTCTTAAATGTTCGGAGCGTTCAATGGTGCTCCTGAAAAATAATGGTATCCTGCCGCTCGACGGCAGTAAATACAAGACTATCGGAGTTATCGGACCAAATGCCGACAGTGTCCCTGCTCTTGAAGGAAACTACAACGGCAGAGCTGATGAATATTTTACGTTCCTCAGCGGTATCCGTGAAGCATTCGACGGAAGAGTCCTTTTCTCCGAGGGAAGTCACCTTTACAAGGACAGATGCATGAATCTTGGTCAGCCTGATGACAGACTTGCAGAAGCTGCAATAATCGCAGAACATTCGGATATTGTTGTTCTTTGCGTAGGTCTTGACGCTACTATAGAGGGCGAAGAGGGAGATACAGGAAACGAATTCTCCTCAGGCGACAAGAATGATCTGAGACTTCCCGAGTCACAGAGAAAGTTAGTTAAGACGGTAATGGCTGTGGGCAAGCCTGTTATAATAGTTACTGCCGCAGGCAGCGCTATAAATGTTGAAGCAGACTGCGATGCACTCATTCACGCATGGTATCCCGGTCAGCTGGGCGGAAGAGCTCTTGCGAATATACTTTTCGGCAAGGTATCTCCTTCAGGCAAGCTTCCCGTAACATTCTATGAGGATGCTTCAAAGCTCCCTGAGTTTACGGATTACAGCATGAAGAACCGTACTTACAGATATTCGGAGGGAAATATACTTTATCCCTTCGGCTTCGGACTTACTTACTCCGAAACAAGGTGTTCGGAGCTCACCTTCGCAGACGGCATTGCTTCTGTAAAGATCACGAATACAGGCAGCCGTGCAGTTGAAGATGTTGTCCAGTTTTATATCAAAGGCTATTCGGAGAACGCAGTTCCAAACCACAGCCTCTGCGGCTTCAAGAGAGTCGCACTTGACGCAGGTGAGAGCAAGATCGTACAGATCACTGTCCCTGAAAGAGCCTTCATGGCAGTCAATGAAAATGGCGAATGGGTAAAGGAAGGCAGGGAGTTCACCCTCTATGCAGGAACTTCACAGCCTGATGAACTCAGCACAAAGCTGAACGGCAAGGAATGCACAGCTCTGAAAATAAATGTATAATTATGGAGGATAATATGGAATTTTTCAGCAATATCGGTAAAATTGAGTATAAGGGAAAGGATAGCACAGATCCGCTTTCTTTCAAGTATTACAATCCTGATGAGGTCATCAACGGCAAGAAGATGCGTGAGCACCTGAAGTTCGCACTTTCATGGTGGCACACAATGGGCGGCGACGGAACAGATATGTTCGGCTGCGGCACAACAGATAAGTCATGGGGTCAGGCTGATCCTGCTGCAAGAGCAAAGGCTAAGGTAGATGCAGCTAAGGAGATCATGGATAAGCTTTCCATCGACTACTACTGCTTCCACGACCGTGACCTTTCTCCTGAGTACGGTAACTTAAAGGAAACAAACGCTCAGCTCGATATCGTTACAGACTACATGAAGTCGGTTATGGGCGACAAGAAGTGCCTCTGGGGTACAGCTAAGTGCTTCGATCACCCAAGATTCATGCACGGTGCAGGTACATCTCCTTCTGCTGATGTATTCGCATTCTCAGCTGCACAGATCAAGAAGGCTCTTGAGTCTACAGTAAAGCTCGGCGGTAACGGATACGTATTCTGGGGCGGCCGTGAGGGTTACGAGACACTTCTCAACACAAATATGGGCCTTGAGCTCGACAATATGGCACGTCTTATGAAGATGGCTGTTGAGTACGGACGTTCTATCGGCTTCAACGGTGACTTCTACATCGAGCCAAAGCCAAAGGAGCCAACAAAGCATCAGTACGATTTCGATACAGCTACTGTTCTGGGCTTTCTCAGAAAGTACGGTCTTGATAAGGACTTCAAGATGAATATCGAAGCTAACCACGCTACACTTGCTCAGCACACATTCCAGCATGAGCTCCGTGTATCAAGAGACAACGGTGTATTCGGTTCTATCGACGCTAACCAGGGCGATCCGCTTCTCGGCTGGGATACAGACCAGTTCCCGACAAACATCTATGATACAACAATGTGTATGTACGAAGTTATCAAGGCAGGCGGCTTCACAAACGGCGGTCTCAACTTCGACGCAAAGGCAAGAAGAGGAAGCTTCACACCTGAGGATATCTTCTACAGCTATATCGCAGGTATGGACGCATTCGCACTCGGATTCAGAGCTGCTCTCAAGCTCATTGAGGACGGTCGTATCGACAAGTTCGTTGACGACAGATACGCGTCATGGACAACAGGTATCGGTGCTGATATCATCGCAGGCAAGGCAGATTTTGCTTCACTTGAAAAGTATGCTCTTGAAAAGGGCGAGGTAACTGCTTCACTTTCAAGCGGCAGACAGGAAATGCTCGAGTCAATCGTAAACAATGTTCTTTTCAGTCTTTAAGGCTGATTGATATTTAACCAATTTTTATTTATTTGGAGGTCAAGAAAAATGAAAAAAGCATTATCGGTCATCTCAGCAATCGCACTTCTCGCAACTTCTATGGCAGCTACAGGCTGCGGCAAGAAGGACGATGAAGGCAATTCATCATCTGGCAGCGGTTCATCATCATCATCATCATCTTCTTCATCATCTTCTTCAGGTAAGAAGGAAACTATCAATCTCTGGACATTCACAGATGAAGTTCCTAAGATGATTGACAAGTACATGGAGACACACCCTGATTTCGCAGCTAAGTATGAAGTTGTTCCAACAATTATCCCAACAACAGACGGTAACTATCAGCCTGCTCTTGATAAGGCACTTCAGGCTGGCGGCAAGGACGCTCCTGACTTCTTCTGCGCAGAGGCTGCATTCGTTCTCAAGTATACACAGGGCGATATGGCAAGCTATGCTGCTCCTTACAAGGAGCTCGGAATTGATATCGACAAGGCTATCGCTGATGCTGATATCGCTAAGTACTCCGTTGAGATCGGTACAAATCCAAGCGGCGATGTAGTTGGTCTTGGATACCAGGCTACAGGCGGCGCATTCATCTATAGACGTTCTATCGCTAAGGATACATTCGGCAGTGACGATCCGGCTAAGGTAGCTGAGAAGATCGGTGCCGGCACAGGTAAGTGGGATAAGTTCTTCGAGGCAGCTGAGGAGCTCAAGGCTAAGGGCTACGCTATCGTATCAGGCGACGGCGATATCTGGCACGCTGTTGAGAACAGTTCTGACAAGGGCTGGATCGTTGATGACAAGCTCACAATCGACACAAAGCGTGAGGAATTCCTCGACCTTTCTAAGAAGCTCAAGGACAACAACTACCACAACGATACAGAAGACTGGTCAGAGGCTTGGAAGGCTGATATGAGAGATGAGGGAGAAAAGAAAGTATTAGGTTTCTATGGTCCTGCTTGGCTCATCAACTACACTCTTGCTGATAACTGCGGCGGTTCTAAGGCTGGCGAAGGCACATACGGTGACTGGGGCGTTTGTGAACCAAACGTAGGCTTCTTCTGGGGCGGTACATGGCTCATCGCTAACAAGGACAGCCAGAAGAAGGAAGCTGTAGGCGAACTCATCAACTGGATCACACTTGACTGCACAAAGGACGGTCTCCAGTATATGTGGGCTAACGGTACTCTCAACGGCGAAGGCGGTACTAAGGACTGCGTAGCTTCAGGTACAGTTATGGCTATGTCTGACGGTTCTCTCGATTTCCTCGGCGGACAGAATATGTTCGACGTATTCGTTCCTGCAAACCAGTTTGCAAACGGTAAGAACCTCACTCAGTACGACGAGAAGATCAACCAGAAGTGGCGTGGTCAGGTTCGTCAGTACACAGGAGACAAGAAGAGCAGAGATGCTGCTATCAAGGACTTCAAGCAGGAAGTTGCAGACGAGCTCGACATCAAGTAATAAAATCTATAGTGCTGTACCGTATAATGCTGCGGTACAGCACTCAAAATAAAAAGGAGGCTTACGGCTTTGAAAACGAAGCTAAAGGGTATTAGTTATGCTAAATACGGATATCTGTTCAGTATTCCTTTTGTTGCTGCATTTTTGATATTTACGCTGTATCCGACAATATATACAGCTACACTCGGCTTTACAGATTGCAGAGGTGTCAATAACGAAAATTATCACTTCCTTACAGATGATATCTTTGCTAACTACAAGTCTATTTTAGAGAATGATTCATTCCGTGTATCTATCAAGAACACAATAGCTATATGGATGATGAACTTTTTCCCACAGATAACTATTGCGCTTCTTCTTACAGCGTGGTTCACATCACACAGTAATGAGATAAAGGGAAAAGGATTTTTCAAAGTCGTTTTCTATATGCCGAACATCATTACGGCTGCAACAGTCGCGATCTTGTATCACACACTCTTCAATTATCCTATAGGACCAATCAACGACTTTCTCGTAAGTAACGGTCTGAGAGATTCTTCATACTACTTCTTCACAAGTAAGACTGCCGCACGATTGATCGTTGCGTTCATTCAGTTCTGGACATGGTACGGAAATACAATGATAGTTCTTATCTCAGGTGTTCTCGGTATCAGCCCTGACATCTATGAAGCGGCAGATATTGACGGAGCGAACGGTATACAGACCTTCTTCCGCATAACTATACCAAACTTAAAGACAGTTTTACTGTACACACTTGTAACAAGCCTTGTCGGCGGACTTAATATGTTCGATATTCCGTTCCTGTTCCTTAACGGCGGACCTGACAGAGCTACACTTACAACAAGTGTATTCATTTACAACCAGGCATTCTCCAACAGCTACTTGTACAACAGAGCTTCAGCCGCAAGTATGATCATGTGGGTCATCATTGCACTTTGCTCCGCTGTTCTGTTCTATATCATGCGTGATAAAGACCAGATCAAAGCTGATAAGGAGATAAAGAAGGCCAGAAAAGAAGCGCGTAGAACTGCAAAGGGAGGATTGAATCAATGGCAGTTGTAAATAAAAAGCCGGGAACCATTGCATTTAAGATTTTTGCATATGCGTTCTGTATCCTCCTTACCGTTCTCAGCTTGTTCCCATTTGTTATCATGCTGGTGAACTCGACAAGAAGCTCTGCTGATATCCAGCAGCACGCTATGTCGATTATCCCGGGCAGTTTTGAAAAATTCTCCAAAAACTGGAGCCTCCTCTTCGGAAGAGGATTCAATCCACTGAATGGTTTTAAAAACTCGCTGATAATATCAGTAGGTTCGACTGCTTGTAATGTGTATTTCTCAACAATGACAGCATTTGCACTCGTTGCTTATGACTGGAAGCTGAGAAAGCCGTTCTTCACACTTATCATGGCAGTTCTTATGATACCTGCTCAGGTAACAAGTATCGGTTTCTATCAGTTCATGTATAAAATACATTGGACAAACAGCTACCTTCCTCTTATACTTCCCGCTATCGCAGCACCAACTACTGTATTCTTCATGAGACAGTACATGATCCCGTCACTTCCGATGGAGATCCTTCAGTCTGCAAGAATCGACGGCGCAGGAGAATTCAGAATCTTTAACCAGATCGTTCTCCCGATGATGAAGCCCGCTATGGCTACACAGGCAATCTTCTCATTCGTAACCAGCTGGAACCAGCTGTTTATGCCGCAGATACTTATCACAAAGATGGATAAGTACACAATGCCAATGATGGTATCGCTTCTTAACGGTGACGCGTATAAGACGGAATACGGATGTGTCTACTTAGGACTCTTCCTGACGGTAGTACCAATACTTATCGCATATTTCTTACTTTCAAAGTACATCATCGAAGGCGTTGCGCTTGGTGGTGTAAAGGGCTAAGTATTCTTAGTGTTATCACATTTTTCTTTCTTAAATTAAAGAGGACTGCGCCGAGAGGTGCAGTCCTCTTTGACTTTACCGATAATATTTCTCCATGTAGGATTACAATAGATGTGAGACAAATTACAAAAAAAGATAGCGGAGCAGCATAAACCTGTGTTACAGTTAAGTTGCGAAGATAAAAGCAACAGGAGGTTAGCTGATCCGCTATGAATACTATAACACAGATTACCAC
>NZ_JAILNU010000085.1 GCF_024691275.1 Ruminococcus sp.
ACTGTCGATACAAAACATTTCCATTTGATTTCGTTCCGCTCTGTTTTCGCTCAGCATTCTACTCAGCTCCCTTCTCCTATATTATACCACATAAATGCGAAAAAGACCAGCTTTCGCTGGACTTTTTCGACAGGCTGAAACGGAGGACGTTTGTCCTCCGTTTTTTGTTATTCCCCTATCTGTAATAAAAAAATAACCGATACTCAATGAGTATCGGTTATTGGGGTATGATGATCGCATCTGGTCTGAGTGACGGGACTTGAACCCACGGCCTCTACCACCCCAAGGTAGCGCGCTACCAACTGCGCCACACCCAGACGTGTATATATTCCGCAATCAACGATGTATATTATACCACCCAAATTTGATTTTGTCAAGGGATTTTTCAGATTTTTTTCAAATAATTCTTATATTATAATATTTCTGTGCAAATATTGCTATTTTTATTATTATATGCTATAATACTACTTGAAAGGTGCTGATAAAATGAAAAAAAGCGTTTTTGTCTTAATGTCTGCCTTGTTTATGACTTGTACGATAACTTACGATCTGTGCGGAAACGGTTTGTATGCTTTTGCCGCTGATAATTCTAAAAGCTCAGGTCTATCAAAAGGCACTGTAATAGCTGTAATGATTGCTGTTTTTATTCTTTCAGCTGCTGTAGCAGGAATTGTAACATTTAAAATTCGTGTAAAAAATAGAGACATATCTAACGACAAATCGCCTACTGACAAAAAATAAACGTGCGGGAGCTGATCCATATGGATATAGATCTTTATATCGACTTCGTGTATCACGGCTTTTACCCTCTTGATTATATCGAGGATAGATTCGATGAATACCATGCAGCTGCTCAGGAAGCTGCTAAAGATCTTGCCGATGATGAGGTCATACTTTACGCGATCTACGCCTTTGACGAAAACTCACAGAGATTTTTATACGCTAATTTTATGACAATGAAGCTCAAGCTCGAACAATATACAAAAGCTTGTGAAAAACTATCAAAATATTGCAGATTATTCTGTATCAGAAACGGTTAGGTGGAATATATGATAATAAAGAAATTTATCTTAGCTTTTTCTTCTCTTATGCTTATCTCAGGAACGTCGATCTTTGCTGCCCAGGCTGAATCAGTCGATGTAAATTCGCTCCCTACAGCCCCAAAAATCACAGCAGGAGAAACAACAACTGCTTCATCTGTTACAAGTACAAGTTCATCTACTACAACTACTACTTCAACATCAACAACTACAACCACGACAGGTCTTAGGAACTATCACGTAACCTTCCTTGATTTTGACGGAAAAGTTATGGCGGCTTTCGACATTGAAGAGGGCGACCCTATCAATTATACAGCTGTTGACCTTAAATCTCTGCATAAGCACATCGATGTCAATACGGAGCAGGATTTCTCGTCGTGGGATATCCACCCCGACTTTGCAGATAATGACTATACTATCCGCGCACTCTCTAAAACCGCTACCATATCAGTTAATAAGATGCCGACCAAAACAAGATATTTCTCAACAAAGGGAAATGTTATGCTCGAAGGACTTGATGTATCAATAAAAATGACGGTACAGACTCCGGAAAAAGATCAAAACGGAAACTATATCATAAATGAAACCACAATGGATATCACATCAAGCTGTGCTGCTTCACCTTCAAAGCTCTCAGAGGCTTTCGCAAAGAGCGATACAGCTGACATAACCGTCTACCCTATCGGCGATAAAAAAGCTCTGTTCAAGTTCAAAATAAGCTGCTATAATAACCTCGGAGATGTCAACGGGGACGGTCATGTAGACTCTTCCGATGCTTCAGCTGTCCTTACAGCCTATGCTTCGCTCGCGGCTTCCTCTACCTACACTATCAGCGATAAGTTCGCAAAACTCGCTGACGTTGACCTTGACGGTCAGATCGACGCAAGAGATGCTTCATATATCCTCAAATATTATGCAGAATCTTCTGTTTCAGCATCCGCGATAGATTGGGATAATATCATCGACTATGTTGCTTCTGCACCAAAAAAGTGAAATTTTCCCGCTTTGCGGGGTTTTTTGCTAATATTCATTTTTTTTCGCTTTACCTATTGAAATTTAATATAAAATAATGTATAATTAAAAAGTAATGCATTTGCGCAAATTCACTAATTATAAAGGAGTGCTTATAATGTACAACGATCTTATGGATTCAATCGGTTTCGTTAGCAGCTACGATCCTGCTGTAGGCGAAGCTATGGGCAAGGAGCTTGCTCGTCAGCAGAGAAATCTCGAGCTTATCGCAAGCGAAAACATAGTTTCTCCTGCTGTTATGGCTGCTATGGGCAGCGTTCTCACCAACAAATATGCTGAAGGTTATCCCGGAAAGCGTTACTACGGCGGCTGCCAGTGCGTTGACGAGGTAGAGTCTATCGCTATCGAGAGAGCTTGCAAGCTCTTCGGCGCTAAGTACGCTAACGTTCAGCCACACTCAGGTGCTCAGGCTAATACAGCTGTTTACTTTGCTCTTCTCCAGCCGGGTGATACAGTTCTCGGTATGAGCCTTGCAGACGGTGGTCACCTCACACACGGTTCACCTGTTAACCTTTCAGGTAAATACTTCAATTTCGTTTCATACGGTCTTGATGACGAGACAGAGACTATCAACTATGACGAGCTTTATAAGCTTGCAAACAAGACAAAGCCTCGTCTTATCGTTGCAGGTGCATCTGCTTATCCTCGTGCTATTGACTTCAAGCGTCTTTCTGAGATCGCAAGAGCTGTCGGCGCACTCCTTATGGTAGATATGGCTCATATCGCAGGTCTTGTTGCAGCAGGCTGCCACCAGTCACCTGTTCCATATGCTGATATCACAACAACTACTACACATAAGACTCTCCGCGGACCAAGAGGCGGTCTTATCCTCACAAACAACGAGTTCCTCGCTAAGAAGATCAACTCCGCTATCTTTCCGGGTACACAGGGTGGTCCTCTGATGCACACTATCGCTGCTAAGGCTGTATGCTTCGGTGAGGCTCTCAAGCCTGAGTTCAAGGATTATCAGCAGAGAATCGTTGCTAACGCTAAGGCACTCGCTGACGGTCTCCTCAAGAGAGGCTTCAACCTCGTTTCAGGCGGTACTGATAACCACCTCATGCTCGTTGATCTCCGTCCTTTCAACATCACAGGTAAGGAGCTTGAGCGCAGACTTGACGAGGTTTATATCACAGTTAACAAGAACGCTATCCACAATGACCCAGAGAAGCCTTTCGTAACAAGCGGTATCAGAATCGGTACTCCTGCTGTTACAACAAGAGGTCTTGGTATCGAGGAAATGGAAAAGATCGCTGAGTACATCTACCTCTGCGCTACTGATTTCGAGAACAAGGCTGACGAGATCCGTGCAGGCGTAAACGCTATCTGCGAGAAGTTCCCACTTTATAAGTAATCAATAGCTATTAAGGGACGGACAGGCTGTCCGTCCCGATATTTTTATGTTTTGGTAATATAAATCGGAATTTAAAGAGGTGAAAATGTCAATGAATGCTCGCGAATATCTTGATATAATACATATAGCAGAAAGACTAAAGGACACTCCGCGCCATTGTACGACTTCACATGGAAGGACAGAGAGTGTTGCAGAGCATAGCTGGAGAATATCTCTTATGGCGTTGTTGTTGCGCAATGAGTTTCCTGATGTTGATATAAATAAAGTTGTAAATATGTGCCTTATTCACGACCTCGGAGAATGCTTTACCGGCGATATTCCTACTTTCATTAAAACTGATGCAGAGAGAGAAACAGAAGATTCGCTTTTGCAAAAATGGGTAAATTCAATGCCGACCGAAGTATCCAATGACCTTACTGCATTATTTAGTGAAATAGAAGCTCAAAAAACAGCAGAAGCTAAGATATATAAAGCACTTGATAAACTTGAAGCACTGATGCAGCATAATGAGTCTCCACTAAATACATGGTCGGAAAATGAATTTGAGTTGAATAAGACTTATGCATTCGATGATGTCGCTTTTTCAGAATGGCTGACTGAACTAAGAAAAGCGATTCTTGAAGATACAATCGAAAAAATCAATATGGAATAAATGATATAAATTCTGATTTATATTATTAATTCAAGGTGTTAAAATGGAATTTCAAATCAATTCGCTCTATCTTTGTGTCAAAGACATGGACAGAGCAATAAATTTCTATGAGGAGCTTTTTGAGCAGAAAGTAACCGAAAAAAGCGATACCTACAGCGTTTTCGACGTGAATGGTTTTCGATTGGGCTTATTTGCCTATGAAAAGAAGAACGAACCGCACACATTCGGAAGCAATTGCCTGCCAAGCATCAGCGTTGACAGCCTTAGCTCAATGCAGAAAAAACTCAAAGGAAAAGAGCTGTGCTTCCCTGTTACGCGGATAAAAGATAACTTTGTGGCTGAATTCATTGACAGCGAAGGAAATCACATAGAGATAACTGCTCCGTATAAGCTGAATGAGATAATCGGCAGAACTGTTACTGTAACTGTTGACCGTCCGCTTGGAAGCGCTCACCCGAATCATGCGGACATGATATATAAAGTTAATTATGGATATATCGAAGGTCTGATAGCTCAGGACAGCGAAGAACAGGACGCATATATACTCGGAGTCCATGAAGCTGTCGATACTTTTACAGGTCGTATCATCGCTGTTATCAGACGCTCCGATGATGTGGAGGAAAAATGGGTAGTATGCCCCGAAAATGTTACGTTTTCCAAAGATGAGATAATGAAACAAGTTGAGTTTCAGGAAAAATACTTCAAATCTGAGATAATTATGTAGGAGGTCACTATGTCTGCACCTTTAGCCGATAAAATACGCCCGAAAACTCTTGCCGATGTTGTTGGTCAGGAGCATATCCTCGCAGAGGGCAAACCACTTCGCCGCATAATCGAAAGCGGAACTGTCCCGAATATGATATTCTACGGTCCGTCAGGCGTGGGCAAGACCACTGTCGCACGTATAATTGCCGAGAACTGCGGTATGTCGCTGTATAAGCTCAACGGCACTAACGCTTCACTCTCCGATATCAAGGACGTTGTTGCCGATATAGGAACTTTCGGCAGCGAAAACGGCATACTCCTCTACCTTGACGAGATACAGTACCTCAACAAAAAGCAGCAGCAGAGCCTCCTCGAATACATCGAAAACGGTGATATAACACTTATTGCATCAACTACGGAAAATCCCTATTTTGCCATTTTCAATGCTGTCATAAGCCGAAGCACTGTGTTCGAGTTCAAGCCTGTTACCGCTGAGCAGCTCGTTCCTGCCATAAAAAGAGCTTTTCGTATAATGTCCGAGGAGAACGGCTATGAAATCGAAGCCTCCGACGATATAATAACACGCATCGCGTACAGCTGCGGCGGAGATGTCCGCAAAGCTATCAATACTGCCGAGCTATCTGTAGTATGCGGCGAGCCGTCAGAGGGCAAAATTACCATTACCACCGCCTCTCTGGAAGTCCTCGCTCAGCGCAGCAATATGCGCTACGACCGCGACGGCGACCAGCACTATGATATACTCTCGGCTTTCCATAAATCCGTTCGCGGCTCTGACGAGAATGCCGCTCTGCACTACGCTGCCCGACTTATCGAAGCAGGTGATATATTGCCCCTTTGCAGGCGTATGCTGTGCATAGCTTCCGAAGATGTGGGACTCGCCTACCCTATGGCTGTTCCGATCGTTAAAGCTTGTGTAGATTCAGCTTTGCAGCTGGGACTGCCTGAAGCAAGACTGCCGATAGCCGAAGCGACAATACTTCTGGCTACAGCGCCAAAGTCCAACAGCGCTTACAAGGCTATAAACGCCGCTCTGGAAGACCTGAAGAGCTGTGATGCTCTCGATTTCCCGCGCCACTTGCAGAACGTTCACTATGACGGAAAAGGCGCTAAAGTCGTCGGTCAGCATTACCTCTATCCCCACGACTACCCGAATCATTACGTAAAGCAGCAGTATCTCCCCGATGCCCTTGCCGATCGCATATATTATCAGTTCGGAGATAACAAACAGGAACAGGCTGCATTACAGTACAGGCAAAAGCTATTGAATGAAAACAATAAGTAAGCTCTATCCGCAGTTTATCGGCTGCGGATATTTTATTAAGCAAAATACCTATTTTTTCAAGTCATAAAAGTAATTATTGGGGCTTGACAAAATAGCAAAAAAATGGTATAGTAATTATGTAATGTACAATTGTTCTCCAGTGACGGACTATTACACAGTAAACATTATAATAAAAGGTGATTTCTATGGATACTAAATCACAGCTTATTGTTGCCGATTCAAAAATTCTGCCCGAAGTCTTCACAAAAGTACTTGAGGTAAAAAAGCTTATGGCTCAAAAAGGGGAAAAAAGTTTTGCTTCTGCCTGTAAGCGCATCGGCATTTCAAGAAGTGCATACTACAAATACAAGGACAGCGTTTTTTCATATGAGGAGCTGTTCAACAGAAAGATCGTCAATATCTATCTGCTCCTCAGTGACAGTCCGGGAGTTCTATCAAGTGCGCTTGTTTTTCTTCATGACCTGAATGCTAATATTCTCACTGTTAACCAGAGTATCCCCGTAGATGGTGCAGCAGCTGTTAATATTTCACTCAGACTTACCGGCGATTCCAATGCGGAGATCGCTGCTTTAAATTCAATTACTGAACTCGACGGAGTTTTAGAAGTAAAAATTCTTTCTGCCGAGTGAGTTATACGGAGGTTTCTTTTATGTCAGTCAAATTTGCAGTTTTAGGTCACGGTGTTGTTGGTTCTGGCGTTGTCGAGCTTTTTTATAAAAATAAAAAAAGCATCGAAAAACGTGCAGGAACTGAAATGGATATCAAGTATATCCTCGATCTAAGAGAATTCCCTGATTCTCCATATGCCGACAAGTTCACCAAGGACTTTAATGATATTCTGAACGATGATGAGGTGTCTTCTGTTGCAGAGTGCATGGGCGGCGTTGAACCTGCTTTCACATTTGTAAAGTCTTGTCTTGAAAAGGGCAAGAGCGTTTCTACTTCCAACAAGGAGCTCGTTGCTGAAAAAGGTGATATCCTTCTTCAGACAGCTAAGGAACACAACTGCAACTTCTTCTTTGAAGCAAGCGTCGGCGGTGCTATCCCGATAATCAGACCTCTACATAAGTGCCTTGCAGCTAACGATATCTCAAAGGTCGCAGGTATCCTCAACGGTACAACAAACTTCATTCTCACAAAGATGTACAATGATAATATGCCTTTTGCCGAGGCATTAAAGCTCGCTCAGGAACTCGGTTACGCCGAGAAAGACCCAACTGCTGATATCGAGGGTCACGATGCCTGCCGTAAGATATGTATCATATCTTCTCTGGTTTTCGGCAAGCACGTTTATCCAAAGAGCGTCTTCACAAAGGGTATCACAGATATACAGCTCTGCGATGTTGAGGCTTCAGATGTACTCGGCTACGCTATAAAGCTTGTTGCTTCCGTTACAAAACTCGAAAACGGTAAGATCCTTCCTTCCGTTATGCCTACACTGGTATCATACGACAGCATCATGTCAGGTGTAAATGACGTGTTTAACGCTGTTCTTGTGTACGGTGACGGCATAGATCAGGCAATGTTCTACGGCAGAGGTGCCGGTAAGCTCCCGACTGCAAGTGCTGTTCTCGGAGATGTTATCGAAGCTGTAAAGCATAAGGTAACTGTATTCTCTCAGTCATGGGAGTCTGCTTCCGATGATTCCTTCATTGAAAAGATCGAGAACTACAACTCAAAGTGGTATTTCCGCGTACCAAACGATTCTGCTATCGGCGGCGTTGAAGTCTACAACAATGACAATGGTCTTTCATACATCACAACAGAGAAGCTCACATTTGCTCAGGCTGAGGCTAAGGCAAAGAAACTCGGAGCTCTTGCATATCTCCCTGTTCTTGATTAAGACATATTTATATAGCACCTTTGCTTGTCAGAGGTGCTATTATTTTGCTCTCCGTCTGATTCCATATGTAAAAAGGAACTCCCCGAATCGGTTAATCAACTGATCGGGGAGTTTTTATTATCTCTTTACGAAATATTCCTCATACCATACGAGGAATGTATATATGGTCCAGACTTTGCGCCAGTTATCGGAATTTCCGCCAACATACTCGTCGTATATCGCGTTTATCTCGTCAAGGTCAAAGAACTGTGCAGCCATATCGCTCTTGAACTTAATACGTACATCTTCGTTGTAACGCTCATCGGCAAGCCATATCCTTACAGGAACGATAAAGCCCAGCTTCTTTCTGAAGGCTATCTCCTCAGGAAGCACCTTTGCAGCAGCTGTTCTGAATGCGACCTTGTTCTGCTCCTCGTTTACCTTGTACTTTGAAGGCATACGTGATGCGATATCGAATATTCTTCTGTCAGTGAGCGGCATACGTATCTCCAGACCGCAGGCTGTACTCATCTTGTCAACATTGAGGTAGATATCGCCTTCAAGCCATATCTGTATATCAACATCTGACATTTTTGTGAGGGGGTCAAGTCCCTCAGTCTCGTCGTAAATGTACTTCACAAGATCAATAGGGAGCACATTCGGATCATAGTGCTTGAGTATCTTCTGCTTTTCCTCTTCCTTCATTATGTTTGTGTTGCCGACATAGAAAGTCTTGAGGTTGTCGCCGTAGCGCTCTGCATTGCGGTACATATTGTATCCGCCGAAGAACTCGTCAGCGCCTTCGCCCGAATAACAGAGCTTTGTGTGCTCGGCAGTAGCCTTGCAGCCAAGTGTGAATACTATAGCAGAAGCATCACCGAGAGGCTGCTCCATATTGTACATTACAAAAGGAACTATGTCAAAGAAGTCCTTAGGCTGTATATTTGCAACGCTGTGCTCAACATTGAGAAGCTCTGCTGTTTTGGCAGCAACTCTTGATTCATCAAAGCGTTCCTCGTCATATCCGCATGAGTCAGCTCTCTTAGCGTCGCTCATTGCAAGAACATAGGAGGAATCAACTCCGCCCGAAAGGAAGGATTCAGCTGTTTCGTCAGCGTCCTTGACCTCAGGGAAGATATTTTTCAGAGTTGTATGTATCTCGTCAGCCCAGTCGTCCAGTGATTTACTATCGTCGGGCTTGAATGTAGGTGTCCAGTAGCGCTCTACAGTGAGCTTACCGTCCTTGAATTCAAGCCAGTGTCCGGGCATGAGCTTCTTAACGCCCTTAAAGAAAGTATCCTCACCTGCTACATATGTAAGCGTCATATATATCTGGAGCATATCCACATTGAGCTCCTTGACAAAGCCTTCCTGAGACATTATTTTGCTTATATTCGTGCCGCAGAGCAGCTTATTGTCAGCGGTTATGTAATAATAGAACGGTTTTGTTCCGAAATGGTCTCTCAGGCAGAAATACTTGTCTTCCTCTGTATCATAAAGGGCAAATGCAAACATTCCGTAAAAATGGTCTGCCATTTCCCTGCCCCATTTTTCATAAGCCTTGATTATTATAGCTTTTTCGCGCTCCTCACGGGAAAGGGTATTATCTATACCAAGCTCATCGCAAAGTCCGTGCCAGTTGCGTATATGACCTCTGTAATCACAGATATTTATCAATTTAATTCACCTCTTATAGTGTGTTGCTTATATTTCTTCGTAATTCTGTGGTCGGTTCATGAGCGCACCAAGTGCAGCTCTTACATCTCCGCCGTTGAAAAGGATCTTATTAAGCTGTTCCGTTATAGGAAGCTCAACTCCAACGCTCTTTGCAAGCTGATATGCTGCCTTGCAGCAGAAATAGCCTTCAACTGTACCAACACGCTTAACAGCTTCTTCAGGAGAAACTCCCTGACCTATAAGGATACCTGCGCGTCTGTTGCGGCTGTGCATACTTGTACAGGTCACTATAAGATCACCGATACCTGTCAGACCGCTGAATGTAGCAGTATCTGCACCGCAAGCCTTTCCGAGTCTTGCTATTTCATGTATTCCGCGCGTCATAAGCGCAGCCTTTGTGTTATCGCCATAGCCGAGACCGTCGCATATTCCTACGCAAAGTGCTATGATATTTTTGAGTGCGCCGCCTATCTCACAGCCCTTTACGTCGTCATTGAGATATATTCTGAGGTAACTGTTGCCAAATTCGCGCTGAACAAGCTCAGCTGCACCATGATTTGAAGAAGCTGCTACGATAGTGGTAGGTACGCATCTTGCAACTTCCTCGGCATGAGAAGGACCTGAAAGCACTACCAGCTTGTCAGTCTTTATCTCCTCGCTTATTACCTCACTGAGAGTTTTGAGACTTCCTTCTTCAAGTCCCTTGCCTGTATTTACAACGACCATATGATCGTCAATATACGGAGCAGCTTCCCTTGCAACAGATCTTACAAAAGATGAAGGGATACCGAACAGAAGTATATCACAGCCTTTTATGCAGGATATGTCACTTGTCATTGCAATGCTCTCTGAAATAGGTACTCCAGGAAGCTTCTGAACGTGCTCACCATGAGAACGTATATCATCTATCTCTGACTGAAATTTTGACCATACAGTAACATTATGGCCGCAATGCTCCGCAACTATTGCAAGACTAAGACCAAATCCGCCTGAACCAAGTATAACGATCTTTGCCATACGATCATCTCCTTATGAAAATCATTCCTTATCCATTTTTATGGGTTTAAATGTAAATTTATTCTCATTCCCGTCTTTGAGTCTTTGCATATTTGAGCGATGCATCCATATTATCATGGACATCATCGGCAGTGACAGCAGCATATACAGGAAACTTCTTCCTAATGAATAATCATCAACTATCCATGACATTAAAAGATTTGCGAAGGGACAGTACACTGCTGATATCAATGATGAAAGCGATACATATTTTGAAATAGCAAGCACTACTGCAAACACTGCCAGCGAAGCCAGTAATACCTTATAGTCTATTGCAATCAAAGATGCAGCGCCAACAAGTACGCCCTTGCCCCCCTTGAATCCGTAATAAAGCGGAAAAACATGACCGAGTATTGCAAAGAATCCTGCTATATACCCGATATAATGCGTATCATTGTCAGGTGTAAGTCCTGCACCTACAAGGTGGCAAAAGCCTCGTGAGAGCAATACAGCTATGATACCTTTGGAAAGGTCGCCTATGAGCGTAAAAAGCGCACACTGCTTACCTGCACATCTTAAAGTATTGGTAAGGCCTGCATTTTTACTGCCCATATCACGGATATCTTTTCCTGTCATCATTCTTACGGCGATGATCGAGGAATTGATACTGCCAAGCAAATATCCGAGAACAGCAGCAACTATGAATGAAAGAAAAATATTCATTATTTGTCGTTTCCTCCTCTTTCACGTACAATAAATCGAACAGGAGTTCCTTCAAGTCCGAATGTTGAGCGTATTTGATTTTCAATATATCTTCTGTAAGAAAAATGGAACAGATCTGCTCTGTTTACAAAAGTCACGAAAGTAGGAGGTTTTGTCGAAGGCTGAGTCATGTAGTATATCTTCAGTCTTCTGCCCTTATCTGAAGGCGGCTGTACACGGGTCGTAGCATACGCAAGAACGTCATTGAGCATACCCGTGGATATTCTCATGCTGTTCTGCTCATAGACATACTTTATAAGCTCATAGAGCTTATTGATGCGCTGACCTGTTTTTGCCGATATGAACACAAAAGGAACATATGACATAAAGCTGAAATCGTTCTCGAGCTTAGTTCTGTACTCCTGCATGGTCTTATCATCTTTTTCGATAAGATCCCATTTATTTACAGCAACAACGCAGGCTTTTCCCTGCTCGTGCGCATAGCCTGCGACCTTTGAATCCTGTTCGGTGAAGCCCTCTGCCGCATCAAGCATGATAACACAGACATCAGCGCGGTCAACAGCCATATAAGCTCTCAGAACGCTGTAATGCTCTACTTTTTCGGTCACCTTTGATTTTTTTCTGATACCTGCGGTATCAATGAACACGAACTTGCCGTATTCATTTTCAATGACAGTATCCGTTGAATCACGGGTAGTTCCTGCGATATCGGAAACGATAACGCGCTCCTCACCTGCTATTTTATTGATAAGTGAAGATTTTCCCGCATTAGGCTTACCGATAACGGCTACCTTGATATGATCCTCGTCATACTCAGGCTCATCACCGTCAGGGAGGCTCTCAAAGACCTTATCGAGCATATCGCCTGTACCGTGACCGTGTACAGAGGATATGGGGTAAGGGTCTCCCAGACCGAGATTATAAAACTCGTAAAGCTCCATAGGAGGCTCTCCGAGGTTATCTACTTTGTTTACTGCGAGAACGATAGGCTTTCCGCTTTTCAGGAGCATCTGCGCTACTGAATAGTCATCAGCGGTGACACCGCAGCGAATATCAGTAACGAATACAATAACGTCAGCCTTTTCGATAGCAAGCTCTGACTGTCTTCTCATCTGTGCAAGAATAACATCGTTGCTGTCAGGTTCGATACCGCCCGTATCAACGACCATGAATTCCCTGCCGCGCCATTCACACTTTGAGTAGATACGGTCACGGGTAACACCCGGAGTATCCTCAACGATAGAAAGACGCTGTCCGATGAGCTTGTTAAAAAGTGTGGACTTACCTACATTAGGACGTCCGACAACTGCAACTATCGGTAATGACATTGTTCCGTTCTCCTTTCTGTTAAATATTATTACTACATCAAGAAGTATCAAAACCTCTTGTAAATGTTCAGTATATGCAGATCAATAGGTTATACCCATTATAGCGTCAAGAAGTTCAAATCCGTCACTTGGTGTTGTACGGATCACTACATTAAGAGCAGTCTCAACGTCCGAAATAGTGAGATCATCGAGAAAAACGTCAGAATCACGTCTTACCATTGCCTGTGACAGCAGAAGATTATCTCCGAGCTCCTTGCCTTTAAGCTGAGCAATAAGATCCTGGGCAGTGATAAGCCCCGTAACAGTAATAGTTTCGCCGAAAAAATCATTTCGGATACGATAAACGTCGCATTTCAGCTTAGGGAATTTCTCTTCAGCCATTTTAGCAAGCATACTTATAACACCATAAGGCGAATAACCTGTGGCGATGGAAACATGACGTTCTCCACCTTCCCACTCCGCCATTTCGAGAGCTTGCTCAAACTCGTCGATAAGGGAACGGAGCATACCAACTCCATTCTCATACTGTGAAAAGTCCTCATAAGCTTCCTTTGGAGGAAGCTCACTTTCAGCGATAAGATAGAACTCATCAGACGGAAAAACGGTGCGTGTACCGAACTTTTCGAGGAATATCTGCTGAAATTCTTCGATAATGTCAATAGTTTGCGCGGCAGTCTCTTTTGTAAATGTAGTAAGCGGATAAAGACCTTCGCGGAATTTTGTAACACCGACAGGAACTACCGCCATACTTGTAATATTCGGCATCAGACCTCCGAGATCGGTGAGCGATCTTCTGAGCTCGTCACCATCATTCAGTCCCGGGCAGCAAACTATCTGGCAATTGAGTTTTATACCGCTCTCGGCTAACTGCCATATAAACTTCAGCTTTTCTCCTGCAAAGCGGTTATGCATCATTTTGACTCTCAGCTCAGGGTTGGTAGTATGGACAGAAACGTTGATATTAAGCTTCATTTCGATGATTCTGTCGATATCCTCCTGCTTCATATTGGTAAGAGTAACATAATTTCCCTGTAAGAATGAAAGTCTCGCATCATCGTCTTTGAAGTAGAGAGTCTCTCGCATACCCGGCGGCATCTGGTCAATAAAGCAGAACACGCACTTATTGCTGCATGACTGCTTGTTGTCCATAAGGAAAGTCTCAAATTCAAGTCCGAGGTCATCATATTCGTCCTTGACGATATCAAAGGTCATTAAAACGCCATCACGTTCTATCTCAAGCGTAATATCGGTATCGGCAGCATAATACATATAGTCAAGGACATCTTTAATACCATGACCATTGATCTTAACAAGGATATCCCCTTTTCTTACCCCGTGTCTTTCCGACGGTGAGCCATGCAAAACGCTGTTGATCTTAACCATAAAATATCTCCAAACACTTAAAAAGGAGAGAAGGATCACTCCTCCTCTCCTTCTCTTTTTATCGGATCAAGCCGATTATTCAGCGTCGATCTTAAGAACCTCTACGCCCTTATAGAATCCGCAGTTTTTGCAAACCTTGTGCGGAGCCTTATATGCGCCGCAGTTATCACACTTGGACATTGCGGGTGCTTCAAGCTTCCAAACTGCTGAACGTCTCTTATCACGTCTTGCCTTGGAAGTTTTTCTCTTTGGTACAGCCATTCTGGCACCTCCTTACAGAGCTTCACAGCTCAAATTAATTAAGATGATCGCACTGAGTCTCATTAAGGTCACAGCCGCACACCATACACAATCCCTTGCAATCGTCCTTGCAAAGATTCTTTGTAGGCAAGCTGATAAGAATATCCGTCAGTGCAATTTCATTCAGCTCAATGCTCTCACCGTCCGCCACGATATAATCATCGTTATCATCATTGCTGACGGAAGGAACAACAATATGATCGAAGCCGAGATCATAATCCTTAACGTACTCCTTCAAGCACCTGTCGCAGGTATTGAGGAGACTGAACGAAGCGGAATAATCAAGATACACAACTCCCGCTCTGTTATAGAATTTACCGCTAAGATTTACAAGTGACTGAAAGGTGTAGCCTTTTATATCACCAAACTCCTCAGCTGGGATCTCATAGGAAAACTCCTTTGTCTCTCCGACAATATTGAATATCTGTTTTAAGTTGATCTTCATATTATAATCCTTCAGAGCACCATAAGATACATTATACACTAAATGACTTTATCTGTCAATAGTTAAGCTTAAAAAATTCAAATTTTTTCGCAAAATTACTTGATAAACTGCTTAACGCTCTCAGGAAGCTCAGAATCATCAGCTGAAACTGTGAATACGATAGTAGCCTCTTCACCTGTGAGCTTATCAAGCTTCTCGAAGAGTGAGCCGAGAACATCATAGTCTCTGCCAACGATCTTGAGGATACCGTCAACAAAAACGTCCTTGATATCGTAATTGCCTGCGAGCATACCAGCTACGAAGCCATAAAAAGCGTCTGCGCCTTCTATTGCAAAGCTCTCTGTATCGCACCATCTTACTCTGAAGCTGATAGAACGTCTGATATTGTCGCCCTTTTCGATGCAAACAAGGTTGCCGTTAGTTGACTTTACAGCATCATTGATATTATCAATGAGTATCTTTGTTTTACCTGTACCTTTTTTTCCAGTAATAAGTTTAATCATAAATTTACTCCTTCCGTGCCTTGCGGCATTTATGACGTATTTTTTTGTATTATGAGCTAAACAGACCTATCAGCCAAGCTTAGCCTCAAGAGCAGCCTTTGCACCTTCATAACCCGGCTTACCAAGAAGTGCAAACATATTTGACTTGTAGCTTTCAACGCCAGGCTGGTTGAAAGGATTAACACCCAGAACGTAGCCTGAGATAGCGCAAGCCTTCTCAAAGAAGTAGATCATGTAACCAACATTTTCTTCTGTAGTGTCATCGAGTTCGAGAATGATATTAGGAACTCCGCCTTCAGTATGTGCAAGAACTGTACCCTCGAAAGCCTTTCTGTTTACAACAGACATATTCTGGTTTGTAAGGAAGTTAAGGCCATCAAGGTTCTCAGCATCAGGCTCAAGGAAGAGGTCTGTCTTAGGCTTCTTGATATCAACGACAGTCTCAAAGAGTATTCTTGCACCGTCCTGGATATACTGACCCATAGAGTGAAGATCTGTTGAGAAAACAGCTGCTGACGGGAAGATACCCTTATTGTCCTTGCCTTCACTCTCGCCGAAGAGCTGCTTATACCACTCAGACATCATTACGAAGCTTGGGTCATAAGAAACGAGCATTTCTACAGACTTGCCCTTTCTGTAAAGAATGTTTCTGAGTGCAGCATATTTATAGCAATCGTTATTGTCGAAATCGGCAGTAAGCTCAGCCTGAGCCTTTGCAGCGCCCTTCATAAGAGCATCTATATCACAGCCTGCTACAGCGATCGGGAGAAGACCAACAGCTGTGAGAACAGAGAAACGTCCTCCGACATCATCAGGAATAACGAAAGTCTCATAGCCCTCTGTATCAGAAAGATTCTTGAGAGTTCCTCTTGCCTTGTCTGTAGTAGCGAAGATACGATTCTTAGCTTCTTCCTTGCCGTACTTATCCTCTACCATCTTCTTGAAGATTCTGAAAGCAAGTGCAGGCTCAGTTGTAGTACCTGACTTAGAGATAACGTTTACGGAAAAGTCCTTACCCTCACACAGAGCAATGATCTCGTTGAGGTAAGCAGGATTGATGCTGTTGCCAACATAGTAGATATCAGGTGTATCCTTCTTCATATTATTATAAAGAGGTGACTTGAGGAGCTCAATAGCAGCTCTTGCGCCAAGATATGAACCACCGATACCGATAACGATAAGAATATCAGAATTTGCCTTGATCCTCTCGGCAGCAGCCTTGATGCGAGCAAACTCGTCCTTATCATAGGCTGTAGGAAGCTCTACCCAGCCTAAAAAATCATTGCCAAGACCAGTTTTGCTGTGGAGTGACTGAGCAGCAGCTTCGATCTGAGCTTTGATACCGGTCAATTCATCAGCATTCACAAAGTCCTTCAAGTATTTGGTGTTGAGTTTTAAAGACATTAAAATTTACCTCCAATATGTATGGCAAGCCATACAAATATAATTTACCATCTTTATGATACTATATTTTCCGATTTTTTTCAAGTACCTTTACATAACATTTTCAACATTTGTATATTTCTTACAAATTCAACTCTTATTCCTTATCATTTTATATAACGTATTTTTGAAAACATAGCACCAATCAAGCCTGTCAACAGCTGTTTTTGTTATAATATCAGTCTCATAAACAAGAGTGTCTTCATTATAAAAAGCAGCCGTTCCCACCTTCTGCCGCTCCTTTACAGGAGCTGAGATGTAATCAGGGATAACAACACGCGCTCTGAGCTCTCCTGCGGCTTTCGGAACAGCCGCTGCGCCTTGTGATGCAAGCGTAAGTTCCACACTTGAAGCAACGCCGTTTCTTATGTCAAGGGGCTTCATCATTTCTTCAAGAAACACGGTCGGAAGCACCTTATATCCTCTAAACCCGCTTTTCAGCAGCTTCTTTGCGCAGCCGAAGGATACACTTTCGTTTTCAGCTCCGAGAGCAATTGCGATAAAAGTTGTTCCCTTTTCGTTTCTCGCGCCCTCCGCGATACAGAATCCGCTTTCCGCGGAGTGGCAGGCTTTAAAGCCGATATGCCGTTCATAAGTTCGGGTCAAAGTATTCTCGCTGACCAGCTCTGTCCTGCCGTTTTTTACAAAATCCCGCCATGTCGAAAAGTACGGAAGAAGACATTCATGCTCAGCAAGCTCAGAGCAGATAATAGCCGTATCATGGGCGGTTGTATATTCTTTTTCATTATAATACCCGTATGGCGACACAAAAACAGTATCCCTCAGTCCAAGATCAAAAGCTTTTGCGTTCATATCCATGACAAACTGTTCGACACTTCCCGAAGAACGCTCCGCAAGAACGGTCATTGCATCATTTGCATTTCCGATGATAACGCTTTTAAGCAGTTCCTCCACGCTCATTTCGTCGCCGCTTTCAAGCCATACAACTGAGCCTTTCGTATTTTTCACATTATCAGAAGCCGTAACGATATCTGTCAAGCCATATTCGCCGCTGTCTATATCATCAGCAATGAGCAGCAGCCCCATGAGCTTCGACAAATATCCTGCATTAAGCCGCATATCTTCGTTCTTTCCTTCAAGAACGCTATGGGTCTCCGCTTCCATCAGCACATAGGCAGCAGGAGCTTTTTCGCAGCTTTCATCAGCACTTATAAGCGAAAAAGTAAGAAAAACGCCCGCCGCTGCAATTGCAAAACTTTTAATAATCTTTTTCACGCAAATCACCTCTTACAATAATATGTGCAAAAGGTGCAGCTAATGAAAAAGAGCAGCCGAAAAGCTGCTCTTGTTATTCAGTTTTTAAGAGCGGTGATAATAAACGAATTTTTATTATCGCCTGAAAGTTCATAGTTTCCTGCAACAGGAACTCTTGTTGTCAATTTGTCCTCGCTGCCTGTAACAGAATATATCTGATAAGCAATACCGTTAAACGAGAATGAATAGGGTTCTTCCAGAGTGTACTGCTCAAGAAAATCCACATATTCCTCAAGGCACATACTTTTCTGTTTCATTATAGCTGCATGGATATCGCCTACATATCTTAAATGCCAAGGACAATACTCATTTCCTGTTTTCTCCCTTTTTCCCTCTGGATATCTTACTATAAATCCGTATTTCCAACAATTCTCAACTACCCAGCCCTCTGCATCATATCCATCATATGGCAATACATATCCGCCTGCATTGAGAGCAAGATCCACACAGTATCCTGCCTTTGACTCAGCAAACGCCTTTGGACAGTAAGAACCGTCACCTGTATATGTTTCTGTTGTACCGTATACAATGAAATCCGTAAGAGCAGTCTCGTTTGCATAATCTTCCATCATGGAATTAAGAGCATCAGCTGCGTCTTCATTAAGATAAACCTTCTCATCGCAAAGAGTATAAAAATCATTCTTGGCTTTGGAAAGATCAGTCATCTTCTCCTGATCTGATTCTTTTGCAGCCTTAGAATCGGTATATATCGAAAGTACGCCCTTAGAAACGTCCTCCTTGGACAGTTCATACTCAGACAGGCCAACATTCTCAACGCCTTCAAAGACAGTCGTTGTCTGTGCTGACGGCGTAAATGAAAGACTGCTGCCCGCTGGAGCCTCATCATGCTCTCCGGCATCACGGAAATCGCCCTGTACTTTCAGATTATAAGGTCTTCTGCTCTCAAAGCTCCTTCTGACACCATCTGCGCCAAAAAGAGTACCGACAATTATACCCATAGCAAGAAAGACGCGCTCTGTTTTGAGCTTGCATCTCTTCGTCTCCTTCATTATACATATCCTCCGAATTTGTTCTACACGTTCTTTTTTATCTTTTTTAATGTATAATTTTAATATGCGTTATTTCAGTTTGTTGTTCCATGCAGAGTACAAATATATATCTTTTAAGCTGTCTCTGCAAAGCCTGCCATGCAGTTTTCTGCTATATATAAGGCATTTCCTTCAAAGCTTTCGCCCGCAGTACAGGGCTATGCTCCGCACTACTATGTCACTTGTACTGTGTACAGCAGCCGGAAAGGATCTATATCTTCAATAATAACGGCAAGTATTGTCTCTACATTGCGAAATACAGCTGAAAGTGTTCACGCTGTACGTCATATTTCTTTGCCGTCATAAATATTTATCTGAAAAACATTCTTCGTCATACTTTTTATCGAAGCTCTGCGACTTGTCCGTCTTTAAAGAGATACAACAAAAAGGCACTGCCGTTTCCTGTGTTTGTTCTGTGGCATATCCGAAAAAAACAGATAGAATACCTGTATTTACGTTAAAACTATCCGACAGATCATCACAGTATCTGTACGACTGCTTAATCATCAGACAATAATCCGTAAATGCCCGGACAAATATAAGAACACTAAGAAAACCGACGTGCCTGTAATCACTATTCCAGTACCGATAAATTGTTTCCTTCTTTTGTTCATTCTACACTTTGTTTTTTATCTATCTTTACTCATTATAATACAAATTTAATATATTGTCAACATAATTCGTGAAATCTACGAATTGCACAAAGCCACGCTGTTTAATTACAGCACTATTTCAAAATCATTGTTGAAACAAATGTTAAAAAGCTCTCAGGAGACTCCCGAGAGCTTTCAGTTCATATATCTACTGCAATATGAGATTTTTTCTCAAACGAATACAGATACGCTTCTTTAACACGCTTTCCTGTTGTCAGCTCCAACGCTGCTTTATACAGCCTTAGCTGCATTGAATAGCGCTCCTTCAGCTTTTCAAGAGATATCCCCCTGTCTGATTTGTAGTCCACTACGACAATTTCGCCGTTTTCCTCAAACAGCAGGTCTATGATACCTTTTATCATGCCGTCCGATCTTTTCAGCTTATCAATAACTTCATTTTCAATGTTAAGCTCGGCAACTGCCACTATGAACTTTTTTTCACGCTCATATCTTTCAGCATCGCATAAACGCTTATATAGCTCACTGTCAAAGAACGCGCGAACGTTTTCTATGCTTATTGATACTGCTTCTGCCTCGCTTATGTTTCCCTTTTCAGCCACGTTCTTTATTTCCGTTTCTGTGTCTTCTATTGCAGCCTCAAAATCACAGTACTGGAAAAAAGTATGGATCGCCGTTCCTCGTTCAGCACCTGTAAGTCCGGAACCTGACAATGTGAATTTCGGTCGCTTTAGCTTGAAATCAAAGACTTCTTCATCGTCCTTCAGTTTTTTTGTTATCTGGGTCACGCTCAGTTTTGCAGGTGTCACCGACAATGTCCTGTCATAATCAAAGGCTATTATCTTTTTCATGTCGGCGATCAGCGCTTCATCAGGGGCTGCTTCTTCGGCTTCATCACCTTCATTTGTCTCTGATGCGGTTATATTCTCCGCGAACTCAAATTCGTACAGCTTTTCCCCGCGCTTTTCTGCATCGCAGATCATTCCGTCCATATCTATGCCAAGACGCTCCGCAGCTGCATCAAATCCGTCACTGCGAATCAGTATCGCCCACAGCCAGTCCGAAAAGCTCTTCGCTTCCTGCACCGTGTCTGCTATTTCTCCATTGCAGAGTACGCAGCTTTCAATTATAGCTTTGACACGTTTCATCGCTTTTTCATCGCATTTCAGATTTATAAAAAGCTTCTGCTGTGCTCTTGTGAGAGCAACATATAAAAGCCTCATCTCCTCGCTTCGTGTTTCCCTTTCTTCCTCCTCAGCAAGCATTATCTGCTGAAATGTCTTGTATTTGCGATAAAGAATGGGGTCATAGAGTATATACCCTATCCTGCTGTCGGGACTGCACATTACAGGCTTTGCATCAAATTTAAACTTGACCGCTGTCTCGGCTATGAACACAAACGGAAATTCCAGACCCTTTGAACGATGCATAGTCAGTACCGAAACATAATTGCCTGCCGCTGCGGAGACCTTTCCCTGTGCGTAATCACCGTTTTCCATTACACGATCAAGATGCCGCAGAAATCCGTTTAGTCCTCCCGAACCGTCATATGCCGCAGTACTTTCATAGTTCTGCGCATACTGTATAAGTGCGCGGAGATTAGCTCTTTTCTTATCGCCGTCACTATAGAGCTGCATTACCGAGATAAAATCCGTCGAATCATATATCTCACCTATGAGCTCACCTATCGTCATTGTTACGGAGTCAAGCCTGAATGTATCAAGAGAATCAAGAAAATCCGCACATCTCTGTCTCAGGAACATATCCGTGCATTCCTCATATTCGCCGTCGGCTATTCCCCTTATTATCGGGAAAAGCGCACGTTTCTTGTCAAACGAGCGTATAACTGCGATATCAGCTATACTGAACATATACATGGGAGATGTCATGACCGCTACTATGGATATATCCTGCAAGGGATTGCTTATTACACGCAGCAGATCTATGAGAACGGCTATTTCTCGTGATTTCAGATATCCTGATTCCTCGTTCCCCTTCGCAGGCACACCTATCCTGTTCAGCTCATCGGCATACATATTTATGTGGACGTTATTCCTCACAAGGATACAAAAATCAGAAGGCTTGCATGGTCTGACATTGCCGCTGCGATCGGTAACAGTAACTCCTTCACGCAGCATTTCTGCGATCTTTGCAGCTGTAAAAACCGCTTCACGGTTAAGCTCTACGACTGTTTCTTCATCTTCGTCTTCCTGATCGTCGTTTATAAAGCTGATATGTGTGATGCGCTCATCATCGCAGCCGTTATCGTAGTGGTTCGCTCCGAAATAAAGCTTTTCGTCATCGTTATAATCTATATCTCCGCATTTTTCCGACATTATCTGCCCGAAAACATAGTTTACGAAATCAATCACCTGCGGAGAGCTTCGGAAGTTCTTGTTCAGCATTATGTACTGATTCACAGAATCGCTGTCCTGAGCATAGGCAGTTGAGCTGCGCAGAGTGTTTATGAAATTACGCGGATTTGCAAGTCTGAAACGATAGATAGACTGCTTTACATCGCCTACAAGAAAGACATTATCGCCGTAAAGCGGCTGACCTTCGCTGTCAAGCTTATAATTCTTCGATATGAGCTTGAAGATCATATCCTGCTTGTTGTTTGAGTCCTGATACTCATCTATCATGATGATGTCATAGTAATCCGCAACTTTTTTCGCGGTTTCTGACTGGATTATCCTTCCATTTTCATCTTCTTCGGAAAGAAGTTCCAGCGCAAGACGTTCGCCGTCATCAAAGCTCAGCGCGTTTTTCCCGCATTTTTTCTCCCAGAGTATCTCCTGATACTTTCTGAGCATTTCCACAAGTATCTGTGTCACCTCTCCGCTTTCGGCGTAATCACTTTCTACGGTCCCGATGCTGCTTACAATTTTCGCAACTGTTTTCTTTATTATGTCACGCTTTTTCTTGTATATCTCACGAAGAGCCTTATTATGCTCGGTCTTTCCCACCCTTACAAGGTCAGAAAAGCTCCCTGCCGATTCTGCTTCTTCGTTTGAAGGCAAACGTCCGCATCTCAGCACTGCAAGAAGTCCCGATACCTTATCGTAGTCCTCTTCTGCCTGCTCATAGGACTTGACCGCCGCTGCCGCAGACATATCAGGAAAAATACGTTTTATCATCGCAATATTGTCATCTGCTGCTTTAAGAGCTTTTTCAAGCTCTGCCCTGAGAGCTTCCGTGAAACTTTTCAGATACTCTGAGCTGGTCAGTTCAGCGCTGTACATCTCAACAGCTTTATCGAGCCACTTTTCCCTCAGAGCAACCGACGAAAGAAAACTGTCAGCTCTCTCGATCACTTCCACAAGACGCTTCTCGTCCTTTATACAGAAGCGGTCATACATAAAAGATATCTTGTCATACTCCTCAGCGCTGTAGTAGTTTATAAGCTCGTCCATCGCACCTGCTCTGAGCACTTTGTTATCCGTATCATCAAGAACGCTGAACCCTGATGTTATCCCGTTTTCGCCAATATTGTCACGTATAAGATCAAAACAGAAGGAGTTTATGGTCGAGATGCGAGCACTCTGGAGCAGTATCTGCTGCTTGAGCAGGTGGCGGTCATCAGGGCGCTCATTAATAAGATCTCTCAGTTTCATATCAAGGCGCTTTTTCATTTCAGATGCCGCATCATTGGTAAATGTTACTATTACCATTCGGTCTGCTCTTACTCCCGAATCCTTGTCGGCTATGAGCTGTGCAAGTCTCTCGGTGAGGACAGCTGTTTTTCCGCTTCCCGCAGCTGCTGATACTATGAGAGATGTATCCCTTGCATCTATTGCATTTTGCTGCTGTTGTGTCCAGGCCAATGTTACTCCTCCTTTTCGCTATATTTTCTGCCAAGTATAGCTTCCGCCTCGGCAATATCTGCTTCATCGGGGGTGCGCTGTCTTAAAAGCTCCGAATTATCGCAGATATTTATGTAATCGCAGTACGTACACGGGAGCTTTCCCGATATTTCAAGAGGTATCGCTTCTGCATCGCCGTAATAAAGGGATTCTGCCATGTCCGTAAGCTTCTTATATGTGAAATTTCTGAGCAGCGCCATTCCCTCTTGCGAAATACAATCGGAATTCTTATCGGGGACTCCGTTCTTATCGAGCTTAACAGGAATAAACTCGCCGCGGACATTCTTTTCCATTGCTTCGAGTATGTCCCTGTCACCAAGCACGAGTCCGCTTGTACGCAAAGCCGACTTCAAAGCACTGCTGTTCTTTGAATCTATCTTGTGAGACTCAAGCTGAACATCTGCAATACGCACAGGAGAATACAGTACTCCCGCAGGATCATAACCTTCATATATGCCGCCCTTGTCCGTCGCTGCAAAAAGATACAGCAGCATCTGCATATTTATACCGCCTGCAAGTGTTTCGGCAGTTATATCCTTTCGGCTGCTCTTGTAGTCGATGATGCGCAGATACTTGTCATCGTTTATACTGCATACGTCTGCTCTGTCAACTATGCCGCCGAAACTCAGCTGCTTTCCGTCTGCAAACGGAAGCATCACAGAATGGCTCTCACGCAGGTCAAGCTCAAAATCATGCGGCTCAAAATCCGATGCCATGAGTGATCTCTGAGTATACATGAAGACCTCTGACATTCGCTCCGTAAGCTTATTGAAAATAAGTCCGAATCTTGCATTTTTGCCGAAATCTCCCGCGAGACTCTCTTTCATATACTTTTCCGCAAAGCTGTCTATCTCTTTTTTCACATCGTCATACGTCATACTTATGAACTCTCTTTTAGTGCGCTTTCCAAGTATGCCGTAAAAGCACTCATGTGTAAGCTCGCCTGCTATCCTTGCATCAAGCTCAACCTTCTCATTAAGATGAAGTCTTAGGCATTTATCGCAGAAATACTTGAAATGGCAGAGATTATACTCCTCAAGTCCTGTTGACGAAAGCTTCAGCGGTTCAAAGTTTTGCAGCTGCATCATTACGTCCTTGTCTATGCGATAATCCTGTACCTGACCGCATCTGCCGAACACATATGCAAGTCTCCTCCTGTACTCGGGCTCGCTCATAAGAAGGCTCTTAATAGAGGCAACAGCAGCGCTCGAACCGGCACGTTCCTGCATATAATGATAAAAAGCCGAATGGAATGTCACTGCATAGTAATGTACAGGGATATCCTCATCGGTACAGCGTATGCTCTTATCGCCGAACATCTCGATAATACGGTCAACTATTCTGGCAGGATATTTTGCCTGTCCTCCCAGGTCTGACAGCGGATAGGTTATAAAAAGCTTATCGGAAGCTGCCGATACGGCCTTATAAACCACAAGGCGCTCCGAGGCTATAAGCTCTGCAAGCGGAGTTGAGAGTTCGATACCGTTTTCCGCAAGCTTTGTCCTGTCAGCTTCCGAAAAAAGTCCGTGCTGACTTATCTGATTAGGGAAATCGCCGTCATTGGCTCCCATTACGAACACGACCCTCGGAGAGTTAAGACGTGCCATTCTCGCGGAAGCCGCTGTAACTGCATCAAGCGTCTGCGGCGGTACCGAATATTTGATCCGCCCTATCATTGACCTGATTATCCTTGCGGTCTCAGAGAAGCTTATCTCCCTGTCGCCAAGAGTATCATTGATACTGTCAAGAATGTCGATAAGACAGCCCCAAAGCCTTTTAAGCTCAGCCGCTTCATAATCCTTGTCCTGCTTTATCAGTTCTCCCATCAGACGGGCAGTATTTGCCTCAGCTTTACAGCCTGAGATATACTCATACAGATGTGCGCATATTTTTGAAGCATTTTTATCGCGTTTAAGCTTCTTTTTCAAGTTGATAAGCGGCTCGACAGTCCTGCTGCGTATACCTTCAAGCAGCTCTATATCGTCATCTGAAGCTGTAAATACTTCATTCCACATATCTCCGTCTACGTCCCATTTGTAGCAATAATTCTCAAGCAATGATACCTCTGTGAGCGAAACGTCAAGAAGACCGCTTTTCAGCAGCCTGAATATCTGCTCCGACCTGAACCTCCTGCTTCCGAGAATATCGAGAAGAGTCGTAAAGAAAACCATTATCGCCGTATGAGCAACAGGCTTTTCGAGGCTCATGAAATACGGTATATCATACCTTTTGAATGCTGCTTTCAGTACATCGGAGTAATTAGCGATGTCATTTGAGATAATGGCTATATCACGATATCTGAGAGTCCTATCGTCATAGATAAGATGTTTTATCGCAGCACAGACGTATTCAGCCTCGCTGTACATATCACGCGCCTCAAATATGCGTATATTTTCGGCTTTTGGAGCTTTCTCAGGCTCGTTTTTCATATTACCGAGGACACGTCGGCTGATATATTCAAGATCGGGAGATGCAAACCTGTAACACTCCCTGCACTCTGTCATCTTAGTTTCTTTGCCGAGTTCACGGCAAATATTCATTATCTTCCTGTATGTATCGTTTACTGTCTCAAAGAGAGTATAAGCACCTGCATTAACGTCGTCCGTCCTCATTGTGATGCAGACATTATCAGCAGACGCTATCATGACCTTCAGCATCTCATACTGATCTGCGGTAAAGCTCTCGAACTCATCAAGAAAAATATTCTTGCCGCTGAAATATCTGTTGAGATTTGCTATAGACGCAGCTTCCCTTGTATTATCAAGCTCGTCCTTGAAGCCATATTCTTTCATAAGGCGCTGATACTCAAGGAATATTGCTGCAATATCATTGGTCTTCTCCATGAGTTTTCTGTCAAGGAGCTTCGACTTGACCATAAGCTCCTCAGGCAATATATTCGCTCTTTTCATATCACGTATGAGAGTTATGATCTCCTCGGCAAAGCCGCTCTGCAAACTCTGCCTGCGGAAACTGCTCAGCGACTCAGGACGAGCAAGTGCTGAATCCACAGCCTGATACACCAGTATCATCTTCGCCATCTCATCGGCGAACTCACCCTTACGGTCAGGATCGCCGAAAAGCTGAAAAAGCTGTCTTGAAAGTCCTGTAAAACTCAGAGAAAACAGATCATTGAATTTTTCAGCTCCGACATAAAAGTAGAGCTTTTTATCAAAATCATTCGAATACTGTTCGGGGACAAGTATGCATAACTTATCAGACCTGTCACATTTTTCCTTTATGCGCCCGAACATACACGTAGTCTTACCGCTTCCGGCAGGACCTGTAATAAATTCAACCATAATTTCTCCTGTTACATAAAATATGCATACCGCAAAAAACGGTATGCATATCTTCAAAATTCATCAAAAACCATTTAAATGGTTATCTTTCATAATCTTAGGGAAATTCAGGTATGCATAATCACTGTTTACATAACCGTTGATTCCGTTTACCTTTTCCTCATTTGAATACTGCCACATATTGTAATTCTTACTGAAATCAGGCTTAGTTACGCCATAATGTGACACCCAAACATCATATTTTGAATATATAGATGCATCAAGACGTGTATTGAGGAAATTTGCATAGCTCTTTATGCCGACATAGTATCCTTTCTTCTCAAGTGTTGAGCAGAAAGCATTTACTATAGCTGTTATCTCCTGAGAGCTCATAGAAGAAAAGCAAGTATCTTCTATAGCGTAATATACAGGATACTGGAACTTGTATCCCTTTATAACTTCATAGCAAGCCTCTGCTTCAAGTACAGCATCTTCAGGTGATTCAGCATAACTGTACCAGTAAGCTCCGCAGTCTATACCTGCTGCCTGAGCACCCTTTACATTGGCTTCAAAGTACTTATCGCGCTGTGTAGCAAGATTTCCGTATCCTGCTCTGATGATCGCATAGCTCTTTCCCGAGCTTTTGACCTTGCTCCAGTCTATCTTGCCCTGCCATACAGACACATCAATTCCGCCTGCCATACCCTTGTTTACATTTGCAGGATAAAGCGGAACTGAAGCGCTTCTTTCCGATCCGTCAGGAATATAGGTCTCAGGCGATATAAGATACGGAAAATTTATGTAACAATGATCTCTGTCGACCGGACCTTCTATACCAGGAACAGAACCTCTGTCCGTATACTGCCACATACCGTAATCTTTATTATATGAAGGTGAATTTACGTTCCAATGAGCTACCCAGATGTCATACTTGTCAAGTACCTGCTGATAAATCTTTGATGAAAGCAGACTTGCAAAGCTGTATACGCCTGTACGATATCCATTTGACTGCATCGTTGTACAGAAGGTATCAACTATCGCCGAAACTTCATAATCAGACATCTGCTTATGTTTTTCTTCTTCAATATCAAAGTATACAGGATACTGAAGATCATAAGACTTAATTACATTACAGCAAGACTCAGCTTCTTTACGTGCCGCATCAACGTCAAAAGCATAGCTGTACCAGTATACGCCAACGTCAATGCCCACCTTCTGAGCTTCTTCTATATTGTATTTGAACCAGTTATCGACCTGCCATGGATAATCATTTGCATTACCGTAGCCGGCTCTGATGATAGCGTAATCTATTCCGCTTGCCTTTACGGTTTTCCAGTCGATCTTACCTTGTGCGTAAGATACATCAATACCTTCGCTTTTTTTATACATCATGCTCTTGTCCCCTGACTTGAGCTTAACATAATTCTGATGAGCGTCGTAAATATCAAAAACATTGAACGGGGTCTCATTCTCTGTTTGTGTCTCTGTCTGTACAGAAATTTCCCCCGGTTTTCCGACTCTCCAAACCTGCGTCGGAACACTCTGTGAATCGTCCTCTTTACTTTCTGAGCAATTTGTGCTATTATCATATATGTCAATCTCAGTATTGTCAGCGGCAACAGATGCAGTAAATGCTGCACATGAACTGATTGTTGCACAGGAGATCAGCGCAGAAAGTAATCTTTTTAAATGCTTCATGGCAAATCAAGCTCCTTTTCATAAACATGACAAAAAAAGAAAACACCCCATATGTTTCCTTTTGTAAATTATAACATAGATATGAACAATTTGCAACTACATATAACAAAAAAAGCAATTTCCGATATGATTTTTGTGCGTTTTGAAAAAAATCACAAAAACTTTTTGTAACTAATAGATACTTTTCTGTAATATTTAGGAGTGAAATAATGAAGAAATTTGTTATTAATGACAACGACAGCGGTCAGAGAGTAGATAAATTTGTATCAAAAGCTCTTCCTGAGCTTCCAAAAAGTATGATGTACCGTCTGATCCGCAAAAAAGACATTAAGATCAACGGCAAACGATGCGAGATATCTACCCGTCTTAACGCAGGAGATATCCTCACGGTCTACGTAAAAGACGAAGTGGCTGCTGAAAAAAATCATGATATGAGCTTTCTGGAACATCCTTCCGAACTAAGCATCGTATTTGAAGACGAAAATGTCATCATAGTCAATAAACCGTTGGGGCTTGACTCTCATTCCAACGGCAGTCCTATGACCGACACTCTTATAGACCGTATCAAGCACTACCTTTACGATAAGAAAGAGTACCTGCCGGAAAATGAGAGCTCCTTCGCGCCTGCTCTTTGCAGCAGACTCGACAGGAATACCTGTGGTCTGGTAACGGCTGCAAAAACAGCTGCCGCGCTTCGTGACATCAATGAGGCCATCAGAAACGGCAACGTTCACAAGATATATCACTGTGTGACAGCCGCTCCTCTCCCGAAGAAAGAGGATATCATTACCGCATATCATAAAAAAGACGAGTCAAGAAATCTCGTAAAGATATCCGACTCGCCCGAAGATGGCTTCAAGCCCATAAAAACAGGTTACAAGGTGCTCGCTTCAAAAGGTCCGTTGTCGCTGGTCGAAGTTACGCTGTTCACGGGAAGAACTCATCAGATAAGAGCACATCTTGCTCATATCGGAGCGCCTATCCTCGGCGACGGTAAATACGGCATTTCCGCTGTAAATAAACGTTTCGGCGTATTCCGCCAGGCTCTGTGCGCATATGAACTGAGATTCGAGCTTCCCGAAGCTTCTTCATTCCGCTACCTCAACGAGCTGAAAATAACAGCTGACACTCCCGAATTCGAGAAAAAATTCTTTTAGTTAGGCTGACCGACTCTATGGCGGAGATTTTCTTCTTTCAGCTCTCTGCCCTCGGCAATAAGCTCTCTCATTCTGTCCGCATCGGCACTTTTCAATGCCTCACTGTACTTCAGAAGATTTGAAATGAGCGTATCAAGCTCATACTGAAGATTATCCCTGTTCTGCATGAAAAGGTCAGTCCACATCCTCTCGTTCATCGTAGCTATTCTCGTCATATCCTGAAAGCTTCCGCCGCTGAATCCGCATTCAAGTCCGAGTTCAGGACTTTTGACATATGCACTTGAAACGATATGTGCCAGCTGTGAGGTGTAAGCGATCATTTTATCATGGTTTTCGGGAGTAGTTACTACTATTTTTCCTGCACCTATCTCCTTTGCAAGCTCTCTGAGAAGCTCGATATCTTTTTCATCACTTCCTTCAAACGGAGCGATAATAAAGTTTGCTTTTACAAAAAGATCAGAGCTGCTGTTATAGTAACCGCCGAACTCCTTTCCTGCCATAGGGTGGATACCCACATATCTTAATCCATTATCCTCGGCTATCTTCTTCATACGCTCGGAAAACGCACCCTTTATACCGCAAACATCGGTAATAAGGGTGTTTTTGTCTATCTCGGCAGCGTGTTCGGCAAAGAAACGTTCTGTAGCCTCGGGGAAAAGTGCAGCTATAATAAGGTCGTAGCCGCTGTAATCACCGTTAAACACCTCGTCAAGAGCTACATCACGAAGTGCTGCGTTCTCGATATCATGATTAAGGTCACTGCCCACAACTGTGTGATATGTATATTTTTTCAATGCTTTACAAATTGAACCTCCGATAAGTCCAAGTCCGACAACAAGTATTTTCATAAAAAAGTACCTCCAGATTTCTTTTGTCATTTAAAGTATAACGCTTTAAACGCAAAAAGTCAAGTGCTGCCTTGTTTTTTCAAAACTTTTCATATAACATTTTTTGCGTAAATGGCATAAAATAACATGAGAGATCTCTCAAATCCACCGAAAGGAATGGTTTTATGCCAAAGGTCTTTTTAAGTCCGTCTACTCAGGAGTGGAACCAATATGCCACCGACGGCAATGAAGAACTGTATATGAATCTCCTCGCTGATCGTATGGAGCCTTATCTCCGCTCATGCGGCATAAACTTTGTCAGGAACGATCCGGTACGGAATGTTACAGGTGCGATAGCCGATTCAAATGCCGGCACATACGACGTTCACCTTGCACTTCACTCAAACGCCGCTCCCGAGAATCTGTCAGGCAGACTGCGCGGTATAGACATATATTTTGCTCCGAAAAGCAGCCGGAGCGAAAAGCTCGCAAATATCATTGCAAACAATCTGAAAACTATATATCCTCTGCCTGACAAGGTAAGAGCTGTCCCAACGTACTCTCTCGGAGAGGTTCTGCGCACAAAAGCTGTTGCAGTCTTATGTGAGCTTGGCTATCATGACAATTACGCCGACGAAGCGTGGCTGAAAAACAATCTTGAAAATATCGCACGGAATATCACAGGCTCTCTCTGTGATTTCTTTGGTATCCCCTTTGTCGCGGCTGGCGCTGTCAGATGGGGAACTGTCACCACCAACGGAAGCGGTCTCAATATCCGCAGCTATCCTGATATGAGCGGTACTATAATCGGCTCGATACCTGACGGCGCAACAGTTACCGTAAACGGCGAGACAAACGGCTGGTACGTCGTGAACTACAACGGTATAACAGGCTATTCCAGCAGCAGATTTATCACATTATAAAATATACCGTACAGCTTAAATGCTGTACGGCATATTACTTACTGATCCTTGTTCTGATCCTGCATTCTTCTTCTACGGCGATCCTTATCGTTCACCTTTGGTACTGCATAGATCGGTTTCATTGGCTTTGCCTTGCTCTTGAACGAGATATACGCATATACACAGATCATGATATATATTGCACACAGCAGGAATGCCACCATAAGAGCTCTGCTGAACCAGCGCGACTTCTTGAACATTTTTGCTGCATACAGGTTGTACTTCGATGCTGAACGCTCAACATTGCTGACTGCCACTATCTCAACCGTTCCAAGCTCCTCACCCGAATACTCAAGAGTAACTTTTCCGAGAGGTTCGCCCTTTGCTACAGGTGCCTGAAGTGAATTCTTGTACCATACTATTTTGTCTCGGCTTATTGTCGATATATCTATGCCGTCATACCAGAGTATAGTAAATTCTTCCTTAGGTCTTGCAAGGACGTAATCGTTGCCCTCTGCAAGCTCAACCGGCAGTTCTCCTACCTCAGCAGTATCTGCAAGGATAACTTCATATGAAAAATGATTGAACGCCCAGTTGAAAAGACTCATTGCATCTGTGAGATGATAATATGTTGTCTCACCGTCAGCGTCGCTAAGAGGCGATTTCAAAAGAACTGCAAGATACTTGTTTCCATCGCGGCTCGCCATAGTAACGATATTTCTTCCTGCCAGATCGAGATTCGCAGTCTTTATTCCCTTTGAACCGCTGTACTCATAGTTGCCTTCAGGCTCCATCAGAATGTTCGAGTGAGTCCACACCCATTCATCAGGATCGGAATGTCTCTTTGGATCCATAGGGATCTGTGGAGTATATGTCCATGTTGTAGATATCTTTTCAAAATACGGAACACCCAGAGCGTAAACGGCAAGCTTTGCCATATCGTTAGCCGTGGTATACTGGTTCGGGTCATACATTCCCGTTGCATTTGTGAAATTAGTATTCTCCAGTCCGAGTTCGGCTGCCTTTGCATTCATCATCTCAACGAACTTAGCAGAACTGCCGTCACCGAACTTATGCGCTAATGTCTCGGCTGCTTCCACAGATGATGTCAGCATCATAGCATACAGCAGATCATTTATCGTGAGAACATCGCCGTCAAGTATATTCGCAAATCTGAGATCGTCGGGATGCTCTATATTATAAAGATACTCGTAGTCTGATTCATCTATAGTGACCTGCTCGGAAAGATCTGAACAATTCTCAAGACAGACAACAGCTGTCATGATATTTACGAGCGGTCCCGGCATTTGCTTGCTGTCAGCATTTTTCTGATGTATTATCGTATTCGTATCAAGGTTCATAAGAACGGCTGATTCGCTCTGTATAGGCGAGATCAGCGGAAAATTTACTGCCGAAGCATTCCTGACAATGACGAAAGGAAGTACAAATACTATAGCTGCAAGAGCACAAAATAGCTTTTTCATATATTCTCCTTTATTCCAAGCGATTTACACGCAGTAGTTCCGTTTAAAACTCCAAACTATATTAATGTCTGCTCAAATTCCATATCTTATAAGGAATTTGCATCCCTGAACAAAGTTCGGGGTAATAATCGCCTTTCAGCGGTTATTTACAACACATTATATTATAACAGATTCCTTCGTGTTTTAAAAGAGTTTTTTTGAATTTTTTCAAATTTTACTATTTTTTTTATTCACCCCTTTACCTTTTGACAAAAATGTGCTACAATATATTTATACAAAACGAAAGCAGCATAGATATAAATAGCTGCATACATAATTGAACAGAAGAACGGAGGTTTTTAATGTGATCTACGTAACAGGAGACACTCACGGAGATATTAGCCGCTTTAAAAGCCCTGAAATGAAAAAAGTAGGACGCGGCGATACTCTTATTATCGCCGGAGATTTCGGCTTCCTTTGGGACGATTCCAAAGCAGAAAGGGCTGCACTGAAAAAGCTTGCTGAAAAGAGCTTTACTATCGCTTTTCTGGACGGCTGCCACGAAAACTTCGATATGCTGGAAAAGTATCCTGTCTCTGAGTGGAAAGGCGGAAAGGCGCGAATCATCGCCCCCAATATCGTTCACCTCATGCGAGGTCAGGTTTATACTATCGAAAAGAAAAAGATCTTCACCTTTGGCGGCGGTCACAGTCAGGATATCGAATTCAGACGTGACAACGACTGGTGGGAACGCGAACAGCCTTCCCATGAGGAGATCAGAGAAGCGATCACGCATCTGCGCGAAAACAACTACTATGTCGACTACATCATCACTCATGAGCCGCCTGCTTCACTGAAAGAATGCCTGAGTGTTGACGTGCTCGAAAGGCTTGAAGTACACGCTTTCTTTGAAGATGTGATAAAGACCTGTAATTATAAAAAATGGTTTTTTGGCAAGTGCCATATCGACAAGCATATCCCGATAAAGTTTTTTGCAGTGTTCAACAGCGTTATCCCTATTAAATAAACATAATATGAGCAGTTCCGTCATAGTATTTACTATCAAAACAAGTGAGGTAATACTATGAATAAATTCAAATTGACGGATCTGCTCATTTTTGTCGTCACAGCCGAGCTCACAGGAGCTGTATCTGCACTGATATCAGGTGATTTCACATCGTTTTATGCAGAGATAAAACAGCCGCCGCTGTCTCCGCCTGCATGGATATTCCCTGTGGTATGGGCTATACTCTATGCACTTATGGGAATTTCTGCATATATGGTTTGGAACACAAACAAAAAGAAAAAGGATCGCGCCTTTGCACTCAAAGTGTATTTTGCCCAGCTTGCGGTAAATTTTTCATGGAGCATAATATTTTTTCGTTTCAGACTTCTCGGTGCGGCAGCGGTCACGGCTATAATTCTGATGCTGCTTGTTGTATTGATGATACTCGCATTCTCCAGGGTAAGAAAGTTCGCGGCAAAACTGAATATCCCATACCTGATATGGCTGTTATTCGCTTCATATCTCGCAGCAGCCACATACATTATCAACTGACTGATACTGCCAGTTTTTCTTCCAGAATCTTTGCATTGAATGTTCTGACTTTCTCTGATATAATAAAATTATCCCGAAAGGGACAATAAGATCAGGAGGTAAACATTATGTGCTGCAATATCTGGAAATTCCTCTGCGATATGCTCGGAATCTGCTGTAAATAAGCAAAAGCTGCACGGTAATAAATACCGTGCAGCATTTTTTATATATTAAAGAAACGTTTCGTGTTTTCCCTGACAGCTTCGATAAGCTCCTTCTCATCAACACGTATATTTTTCGCAAGTTCTGCTGCCACATACTTTATATTCTGCGGCACGTTAGTGCGGTCAAGTCCCTTGATATTACGAGGGGTAAGGTAAGGCGCATCGGTCTCTATCATAACGCGTTCAAGAGGTATGGACTTTACGGCTTCCCTGAGCGCTCCACTGCGCCTTTCGTCGCATATCCAGCCTGTTATACCGATGTAAAAGCCCATATCCAGATACTTTTTCAGCGTTTCCTTATCACCTGTAAAACAGTGTACAACAGAATGGCTGCATATATCGCCGTGCTTTTTGAAACGTGCGATAAAATCATCTGCTGCTTCACGCTCATGAAGGAAAAGCGGCTTTCCGAGTTCCTCCGCTATCCTGATATGATGTTCAAAGCAGCGCACCTGATTTTCACGGGTCGAAAACATTCTGTCGTAATCAAGTCCGCACTCCCCCACTGCAACTATCTTTTCATTTTCGGATACTATTTTGCGGATACGCTGGAAATCCTCCGCTTTTGCACTGTCTGCGCTGTGTGGATGTATCCCGCAGGTACCAAAACAATCATGTGTCTTAACGAAACTGTTGACGCTCTCGCTGCTTTTCATGTCAGAACCCGTGAGGATACAGCTGACACCTTCTGCCGCCGCGTCGTTTATGATTTTCTCAGGCTCTCTGAACTGCTTGCAAAACAGATTCAAGCCAATGTCATAATATTTTATCATATTTTCACCTTATAATGTCTCAATGACCTTCCTGTGAAGCTCTTCTGCCGCTGCCTTAACATTTTCAGCTCCGAATACTGCCGATACGACTGCTATTCCTTTATGTCCGCAGCCCTTTATGGTATGTACATTTTCTGCATTTATACCGCCGATAGCTACCGCGGGAATACTCACAGAACCGCATATCTCGCTGAGCTGCTGAGGAGTAATCCTTACCGCATTTTTCTTTGTAGGCGACGGGAACACTGCCCCCACTCCGAGATAATCAGCTCCCGATCCCTCTGCAAGCTTTGCCTGCTCAACGGTCTTTGCTGTCGCGCCGATAATGAAATCATTGCCTGCAATACGTCTTATATCAGCTACAGGAGCATCTTCTATACCTACGTGTACACCGTCTGCTCCGCACCTCAGAGCTGCTTCGTAATCGTCATTGATTATAAACGGAACATTATATTTATGGCATATTTTCAGAAGTCTTTTCGCTTCTTCCATAAGCTCGCCGCCGCTGATATTCTTCTCACGGAGCTGAACTATGCTTACTCCGCCAAGTATAGCCTGTTCAACTGCTTCCTCGAGGCTTATGCCGCGCAGGCAGCTTCTTTCTGTAACTGCATACAGCAAAAGGTCTTTATGGTTTATTTTCAAATCAATCACTTCCCGTTAAATTCACCCATGTATGCTTTCGGAGAAAGACATTTCATAAAGCCGCTCATAATGCAGGCTCCTGCCGCACCGCATTCCCGTACAGAAGCTATATTATCGGGCGATATCCCACCTATAGCATAAACAGGTATATCAACACTATAGCAGACATCACGCAGAAAGTCAAGCCCCCGAGGCGGAAGTCCCTTTTTGCAGTCCGTCGCAAAGACATGACCTGCGGTGATATAATCAGCTCCCAGCGACTGCGCTTCGAGAGCATCATCAACAGAGTGACAAGATGTGCCTATAAGACTGAAGCCAGCTTTGTCCTCAGCACTCATTTCACGAAGTATATGCAGCGGCAGATGAATACTGTCCGCACCGAGTTCAGCGGCAACCTTCCAGTAATAATGAAGAACAAGCTTAGTACCGTGCCCATTGCATTTCTCAACAGACTTCTTTGCAAGTTCGCGGTACTGTGCTTCATCAAGGTCTTTTTCGCGCAGTACGATATATCTTGGCTCTGCTTCCGCTATCCGTCCGAGCTGTTCAAAAAAGTCTCCGCAGCACAGTTTCCGCGCCGTAATACATACGATATCAGACATAGAGGTAATCGTTCAGTACAGGCTGAAGTCCTTCAGACGACATATCCTTGTACATCTTGTCGAAGCTGCGGCTGTCGTTGATCTCAAACTGCTCGTCGCCCTCTGCATTCTCGGCTTCTTTGCCTGTATACTTGCTCTCATGATCGCCAATGCCTGTTGATACTCCTGCCGAGACCTTTGTTGCAGCTATCTTTACGATACCGTTGCGGAAGGTCTCGCTCTCCCGTGAGGATACGGTTATACCGCAGAACGGAAGGAATATCCTGTAGGCGCAGAGCACCTGACAGAGCTGCTTTTCGTGTACGTCAAGAGGATTTATCTCGTCGTTATTGATAATGGGACGAAGTCTGGGACATGAAAGGGATATCTCAGCCTGCGGGTACTTTCTCTGTAAATAGTATACATGGAGAGCGCTTGCAAGAGCGTCCTTTCTGAAATCAGAAAGTCCCAGAAGCGCAGAACAGGCAATTCCTCTCATGCCGCCCATAAGAGCTCTCTCCTGAGCCTCGAAACGGTACGGAAAAACTCTCTTGTGACCGAGAAGATGGAGCTGTTCATAGCGGTCGCTGTTGTAAGTCTCCTGAAATACGGTAACATAGTCAACACCACATTCGTGGAGGTACTTGTATTCGTCGGTATTCAACGGATACACCTCAATACCCACCATGCGGAAATACTTGCGGGCGAGCTTGCAGGCTTCGCCGATATACTCGACACTGCTCTGTACGCGGCTCTCACCTGTGAGGATAAGTATCTCCTCCATACCGCTGTCGGCGATCACCTTCATTTCGTGCTCTATCTGCTCCATGTTGAGCTTCATGCGCCTTATGTCGTTATAGCAGTTAAAACCGCAGTAAACGCAGTAGTTCTCACAGTAATTGGCAATATAGAGCGGAGTAAACAGATAGACCGTGTTTCCGAAATGCTTCTGCGTCTCAAGTCTTGCCTTTTCAGCCATTTTTTCAAGGAACGGCTCTGCGGCAGGCGAAAGGAGCGCCTTGAAGTCCTCGACCGAGCAAATATCGTGATTAAGGGCAGCATTTACGTCCCTTGCCGTATACTGCGAATAGTCGTAGTTCTTCATCTCCGTGAGCACCCTGTCCATGATATCGGACTTGATATGCTCCATGCCCTCCATGTACTCCATGTGGTTGGTACGTGAGGACGGGTCTGTTTCAAGAGTGTGCTTCTTTTTAAGTGCAGCCTCGGAGAGCTTGTCCGAGTCAACAAAATAATGATTTTCCATTATATTACCTTCTTTATAAATTCAGCACGGCAATTACCTCATCGCCGTCTTTTTCGCCGTTCGTTCCAAAACCGAACGAGCTGTACAGCTTTGCAGCTGCGTGATTTTCGGGCTCGTATGAAAGCCAGCATTTTTCAGCCTTTCCGCAGGGAAATGTACGGATATAGTCCAGCGCGAGCTTCAATGCAGCCTTGCCGTACCCCTTATGCTGATAGCGTTTGTCTATCATAAAGCGCCATATATTGTAATTATCCTCGGCAACAGCAGGCGGAGCTTCCCAGCATTCGTCAGTACCGAAGCCTATCATAAGGAATCCCACAGGCGTTTCGTCATCGTATATCCCAAACGTGAAAACATGACCGCCGCTACAAAGTGTGGAATAGGCTTCGATAATGCTTGTACTGTTGTCTGCAACAAAGCTTTTCTGCGCTTCGTCAACGCTGAGCTCAAGTATATCCCATATATTTCTGCCGTTTACCTTTTCAAGATGTATCATCAGTCGTGAAGGAAGCCTGTGAGTGTGTCTGAAGGAGCAGCACCACGGGTAAGAACTCGTCCGAGACCAGCTAAATAAGCCTTTCTGCCCGCTTCTACAGCCTGCTTGAAAGCCTCAGCCATTACAGGAAGATCGCCTGCTGTTGCAAGGGCTGTATTGGACATTACGGCAGCAGCTCCCATTTCCATAGCCTCGCAAGCCTGTGAGGGTCTGCCGATACCTGCGTCAACTATAATAGGCAGGTCTATCTCATCAATGAGTATCTGTATGAAGTCCCTGGTAGCAAGTCCCTTGTTCGATCCTATAGGCGAAGCAAGAGGCATTACGGAAGCCGCACCTGCATTGACAAGATCACGGGCTGTGTTAAGGTCGGGATACATATAAGGCATTACCACAAAGCCCTCTTTGGCGAGTATCTGCGTAGCACGGACGGTCTCCTGATTATCGGGGAGGAGGTACTTTGTATCACGCATGATCTCGATCTTTACAAAATCTCCGCAGCCCAGCTCTCTTGCAAGACGTGCGATACGTACAGCTTCATCAGCATTTCTTGCACCTGAGGTATTCGGAAGAAGTGTGACTCCCTTTGGTATATAGTCGAGAATATTCTCGTGCTCCTTTGAGTTTGTACGGCGTACAGCCAGTGTTATCATCTCAGCTCCCGCATACTTTACAGCAGCCTCGATAAGGCTTAGGGAATACTTTCCCGAACCCAGTATAAAACGTGAGGAGAACTCATGTCCCCCGATAATAAGCTTATCTTCTTTCATTGTAATTACTCCTTTATGTCTCAATTTATATCATATTGCTCTGCGATTATCCGTATCACTGCATGAGCCTGATGTCCCGCACAGATAAGGACTCTCGATGAAACAAGTCCCATACCGTCGGCAATATCGCTCACCCCGTCGCCGCAAAGGTAAAAGCGCTTTGTAACACGCTTTGTGGTTATCAGGTTCGATGGCACAAGACCTGCCATTCCGGAAGCTGCCACAATATATTTCTGCGACATATTTTCCAGCACATAATTTACCAGCATAGCCTTCTGATCGGATTTGTCGAAGGCTTCCACGATAATATCGTCATTGGCAAGAATCTGCGATATATTCTCTTCTGTAAGCTTCACGCACTCACTTGTGATATCACAGTAAGGTGCGATACGCTTCAAAGTATCGAACATTGCATCAGACTTGAACTGCCCGAGCTGTTCGGGAAAATACTGCTGCCTGTTGAGGTTGGAGATATCGACTTTGTCAAAGTCTATTATATGGAGCTTTCCCACGCCTGCTCTTGCAAGAGCAACGGCGATATTCGAGCCCAGACCTCCCAGTCCGCATACCGCAACAGAAGCAGCATTCAGCTTCTGCTGCAGCTCGATGCCGTGTCTTTCCTCCAGCGCAGCATACATTTCTTCTCTCGTCGGTATCAAGTATCAGCCGCCTCCAACAAAACGCACTACTTCAACGTGATCGCCGTCTTTAAGTACCGTTTCTGCATATTTTGCCTTCGGAACTATCTCCTCATTCAGTTCCACAGCCACTTGCTGACTGCTTATATTCATGTCCGAAAGAATTTCCGTTACAGTTTTTCCGTCCTTATCAAGCAGTTCGCCGTTTATCTTGACCATTAAGATCACTCCTAATAAAAAATTCAGGGAACTACCGACGCAGTTCCCTGAATGTATCATTATTACAAAACAGACTCCCTACGCTGGCATTAACCAAATCAGGTCAAAGGGTCGAAGGTCGCACCTTCCTCTCAGCCTGTCCGCACAAGCTCCCCTGTTTCTTTTATTATATCACTGTCATTTCTGAAAATCAAGTACTTTTTTCATTTTTTTCTTAACAGCGAAAGTGTTCAAAGCTTTATTATTATGGAAAGGATTTTATTTTCAAACAAAGCTGTGATAGTTCCACCCATCTGCTCAACAAGAGTTCTTGCGATAGATAGTCCGAGGCCCGTGGAATTCCGTGCAGCTTCAACGGTATAGAACCTGTCGAAAAGCTTATCGACTTCAACGCAAGTAAGATCCGCAGCACTGTTTGAGAAAACTATCTTTCCCTCGTCGTCAAGATTTACAGAAAGGTCGCCGCCGCTGTACTTAACCGCATTATTGATGAGATTCGAGAATACACGTCCAAGTGCGGAACGGTCAGCCATTCGTATTATTTTTTTCTCCGTCATATTGATCTCAGGTTCTATCTTCTTTTCCTTCAAAAGCGAGTAGAACCCCGCAATACTTTCTTCGATAGCGTCATTCAGCACCACCTGCTCCATTTTCAGCTCGCTGTCCGAGGACATGATGACCGAATAGCGGAAGAGCTCCTCGGTAAGCTGTTTCAGAGCTTCTGTCCTGCCGCTTATTATCTCAAGATAGCGCTGAGCGTCCTGACTTTTCTCCTCATCTTTCAGCATATCCAGATAGCCGCATATAGCTGTCAAAGGAGTTCTCAGGTCATGAGAGATGTTGGTTACAGCATTTTTCAGTTCCCTATCTCCCACGACATACCGATGATGCTCGCTTCGCAGGAGCTGAAGTCCCTCATTTATCTCCGAAACTAATCTGCACATATATTTATCGCCGCTTGATATGGATATAATGTTATTGGTATCATTTTTTAGGCAGTCCGAAAAAGCTTCTGCTGCCTCATTTGCAGAACGCCGCAGAAGATACAGCTTTATGAGCAGTGCTGCCACAGCAGCTGCAAGACCGACCACCAGAAAATATATCAATCAGACCACCTCATTTTAATGTTTTTTTGCGGAAAAAGTATATGCCCGCAGCTGTCGTCAGAAAAATGGTCAGACTGCCGTAAACCATACACCTGACAGCATTGTCTGAAGCATCAAAGGTTATCTCAATACATTCTTCCGAACCTGTCATTTCATGCTCAACAGCTACCTCTGCCGTCTGAGAAAAAGGAATGATATCGTTCATAAGGAGTATTGCCTTGTTATTTCGCCATTTATCGCTATATTTTTTGTCAATTGCAAATCCTCCCGCAAGCATAAGCAGTACCGCCATTACCTCTGACCACACTACTGAGCTTGTCTTATCACATATAAGCATAACTGCCATCACAAATATCACCGTATACGTTATTACTGCGATATATCCAACCGCAGCTATTTTTATCATTTCCCACACGCTTACGATCAGAACGATGCCATTGAACTTACAATAAATCAACGACATCGCAAACACAGAAGTCTGTATCACTATAGCTGCCAATGAGCAAACGACTGTCTCAGCAATATAAACTTCTGCTCTGGATCTTCCGCAGATCAGCTTATTCCTGACAGTTCCGTCCGAAAATTCCCTGCCTGCGAACAAAGCAGTCATCGGTGCTGCTATCAATCCGTAATAGCCTGCAAACATACCAAAAGTTCCGCTCAGATCAAAATCAAGGATATGACCGTTTTTTAAATCCGCCATATTAAATGCTAAAAGCAATGATACAGCTAATGTGATGTAAAAGGCTTTCGAGCCTGCAAGACGTTTTAGTTCGGAACGTATTATATTTATCATCGTATCACCTCATTTCAGTGACTTACGACGGAAGAAGAATACTCCGAAAGCTGTAATGACCGCTATAAATGCAGCGTCAACAAACAAGAACTTTGTACTTTTATTAATTAATTCTTTACGACATACCTTCGCCTCTTCTTCATATAATTTTTTATATTCCGAAGCATAATTTATCTTATCATTATTATATAAATTCGCCAAAAGTATATAGTGTTCCAACTGCATAGACTGATTAAACGGCAACAGATCATCAAAGAAAACACATATCTCCCTCTCAGTATCCGAAAGCAGCTCTTCTTCATCTGCATCATAGAACCCGATATCTTTTTTAATACGCTCCATAGTATCTGTTTCTACCATGCCTGATATCAAACTGCCTCCCATTATCAGCAAAATGAGTGAAATTAATGTCCATACCACAGCACTGGCTCTGGAACCGATAAGCATAGCAGCCGTTACTATCAATGCAGTATATACTGCCGTGATGAGTACGCAGCACAGCATAAATTTTATTATCATTAAAGAAGAATAACTGAATCGCCCATTATCAGACTTCATGTTTATAAAGACGTTCGTCCAGTAAACACCAAACATTATCATTGCCGCAGCAAAACATACTATATATTCCGCAATGAGTATGGAGCTCCTTGAATGTCCTGCGATTATTTTATTCCTGATAGTTCCGTCATGATGATCCCGACATACAAAAAGTGATATGAACGGAGAGGCAAGGAATCCATACAACATAGTAAAATATACGATCATCACCTCATAGCTTGAGAATGTATCACGTTCATTCAGAAAAAATGAACCTAACAGAAATGAAAGGATCAAATATATGTAAAAGCCTTTGAAATTAAGCATTCTCCTGAATTCTGCCCTTATCAGATTAAACATTGCGCCACCTCATTTCAGTTTTGATCTTCGGAAACAAAATGCTCCGATAAAAGTCGAAACGATCGTTGTAAGGACATCATATACGGCAAAACTCTGCCAGTGATAAGGCACAGAGCGCTCATAAATATATCTTGATGCCTGGCACTGAGGAAGATAATCATAAAAGAACTCGTACCGCAGCAGCTTGCCGCCGTTAAGTCCCTCTGTATCAACTCCGTATACATAACTGTGAGCTATAAGGGTCGATCTTTGAGTTTCGGTGATAAAGCCGTCATCTAATACTATAAGCTCGGAATAATGCTCTTCTATTTTATTGTATATGATGACCCCGACAACAAAAAGACATACCGCAAGTATCATACATGATGAAATGGAAACAGCTTTGTTCATTACCAGCATTGATATCATAAATATCACCGCCGTCATTTCTACAGTTCCGAGCAAGCCCAGAAGCTGGAGCTTCATCATCAGTGAAAACGAATGGTGGAACGCTCCGAAGAATAAAAACGAAAAAGCATATATGCAAAAAAAGAAAACATACTGTATAAGTATCATCACAGCTTCACAAACTATCAATTCACATATGTATATTTCATATTTAGTGTGACCTGCAACGATCTTGCTGCGAATAGTTCCTTCGGAAAATTCTGTTCCTATAAAAATCGCAACGAAAATAGCTGCTATGATCGGAAGTATAATAAGTCCCACATACAAAATGCTGTCATTGTATACTTCTTTTTTATCTTTTTTTGTGCTGATGAAGCAAATTGCATTGAAACTAAAAGACATGACCACAACAAAAATACTTATCAGCCAGAAAAGCAGTCCTGTAAAGCATTTTCGCATCTCAGCAGAAAGAAGATCAGTCATTCTTTCCACCCCCGACAAGAGAGATAAAGAAGCTTTCCAGACTCTCATCATGTTCTGTCATGGAGATAACTTCACAGTTTTCATTATCAAGTGCCTTTGAAAGCTGCGAGAAGTTCAGCTTTGCATAAACATCGGCAGTGTTTTCCGAGAGTATCTTATACTCCACACCCATTCCGTCAAGCACCTTTGCAAGCGCCTTTGTGTCGGTCACTTCCATGTTTATGCACTTGCGGCAGCTTCTTTCAAGCTCCTCAGCGCTCATCTCACGGACTATCCTTCCGTTATCCACGAAGCCGTAATGCGTTGCGAGCTTTGCAAGCTCGTCAAGGATATGACTTGAAATTATTACCGTTATTTCCTTTTCACGGTTGAGTTTGAGTATGAGCTCGCGTACCTCGACGATACCCTGCGGATCAAGTCCGTTTATTGGCTCGTCAAGTATAAGGAAATCAGGCTCGCCCACCAAAGAAATCGCAATTCCAAGACGTTGCTTCATGCCGAGCGAGAAGTTTTTGACCCGCTTTTTGCCTGTGTTCTCAAGTCCTACCAGTTTGAGGAGCTTATCCACACATTTCATATCGGGAAGTCCCAGCATACGGCATTGATATTCAAGGTTCTTCTCAGCTGTCATATCAAGGTATATGGACGGAGTTTCAATGACCGCTCCCATTCTTCTGCGCGACTTCTTTATAGCCTTATCGTTATTCTTTATCCCATATATCTCGTAGTCTCCCGAAGTTGGTTCCTGAAGACCGCATATCACACGGAAAAATGTCGTCTTTCCTGCGCCGTTCCTTCCGACAAGTCCGTATATAGACCCCTTCGGAACATTAAGCGTAAGTCCGTCAAGTGCTTTGAAGCTTTTGTAGTATCTGCATAATCCATTGGTTTTGAGTACATATTCCATGATAGTATCCTCCTTTTTTCTTTTCGGATTCATTATAACATGAAACAGTAAAGAAAACGGTAAAGATAAAAGTAAAAATAGAGTAAAGATTTATGCCATTTTAAATCCAATCCCCCATACTGCTTCTATGTATTCCTTTTCATTGACGCTTCTCAGCTTTTTCCTAAGATTGCTTATGTGCTGCTTCAGGGAAGTTTCCGTACAGTCAGGCGTATCGCAGCTTATCCTTTCAAGCATGGCGGACTTGGTAATGACCTGCTCCGGGTTCTGCATAAGGAGCTTCAATATCGCAAATTCTGTCCTTGTGAGCTTGGTATCCACACCTGCCACTGTGACGTTATGGGTATTTATATCAAGGTTCAGTTCTCCCCATACAAGCTTTTCCTGTTCCGTGACATTTTTTCTGTTCCTGAGCTGTACCTTAATACGTGCCATAAGCTCTTTTATATTGAACGGCTTTGTGATATAATCAGCCGCTCCGCTCAGAAGCAGCTCGACTTTGTTGTCCACGTCTATCTTTGCACTGACAACTATTACGGGAATATTTTTCAGCTTAGGCAGAAGTTCCTCGCCGCTAAGTCCAGGAAGCATCAGGTCAAGAAGCACCAGATCAGGCTTTATGCTGCCTGCAAGCATAAGCGCTTCCGTTCCCGAATACGCCCGCGAGGCCCTGTACCCTTCACGGGTAAGAGCTTCCTCAAGCATATTTCCGATATGTATATCATCATCTATTATAAAAATATGTTCGTTCATTATTGTATCTCCTGTCAGAAAAAAGTAAGCTGCTCATATGGTTCGGGGTATTCTTTCATATACTCAAAGCAGCTGCTTATGTCATGGATAATGCCGTATTTTTCGCAAAAATCATCTATTCTATGCATAAGCTCCCTGCTGTGAGGACTGCTTATCACATAGGACGTTCCGAACTCGCGGCGGTATTTGTCAGAAAGTCCCGCAAAATGCTTGTTAAGAGCCGCATAAAAGTATTCTCTGCTGCCCTCACGCAGAGTTACTCCCACATCAAAACAGATGATACCTTTAGCGCCTGCTTCTGCGCAGTATCTCAGCAATCCATCTATGTTCTCCTGTGTATCATTAATGAACGGCAAAAACGGCGAAAGCCAGACGACTGTCGGGATATTGAGCCTTTTCATCTCCATGAGTACCTCAAACCGTCTGCTTGAAGGACATACACCCGGTTCAATAATACGGCAGAGTTCATCATCAAATGTCGTCAGAGTCATCTGAACTACAGCTTTGCTGTGCTCGTTTATTGATCCAAGAAGCTCCGCATCACGCAGCACCATGTCTGATTTTGTATGCAAAGCTGCTCCGAACTGATACCTGTCTATCAGTTCGAGACATCGACGTGTAAGATTCAGCTCAGCTTCAAGTGGCATATACGGATCACACATAGCGCCTGTACCTATCATGCATTTTTTCCGCTTTGATACAAGTGCTTTTTCAAGGAGAGCGGGAGCATTGATCTTTACTTCGATGTCCTCGAATGCGTGAGGCATATTATAGCACGAGCTTCGGCTGTCACAGTAAATACAGCCATGTGTACAGCCTCTGTATATATTCATTCCGTTTTTGGGAGACAGTATCCCCTTTGCTTCAACATAATGCATCTTATCAACTCTCAGTCCTGACCGTCGGCGGCTGCGTATTTTCTTAATTATATCATAAGCGAAGCGTTATGATATAATTGCCCGATTGCAGGGAGCAGATCGTTGATCTGCGTATCTGCAAGGGCTTTAAAATAAATTTATAATGAATGCTTTTGCATTCATTATATCATATATAAATTTAATTGGCAACAGACAAGGAGAAATCTTCGGGATCATCTCAAATCCCCCCAAATTTTAAAACAGTTATGGCTGAATTTGCAGATGAGTATGGTTCAGCTTATGATATGATAGTGAAAAAAATCGGTCTCACGATTATGTGAGACCGTATTTCTATCTTTCTTTTGTGCTATAGCGCTTTTTTATTCTTCATCTTCTTTTTTGCGAAGCTTTCCCGACCTTATCACAGCACCGATACCCAGAAGTGTAATAGCAGAAGCGCCTGCCAATGTGCCTGCAAGTGCAAGTGAATTAATGCCTGTCTGCGGGAGATTGACCACGCTTTTATCAGCGAATCTCTCACCAATGCCTGTATCGGGATCAAGATTATATGCATCAAAAGTTTTTCCATCTTCATCGCTGAATATTACAGTTACGGAATTGTCATAATTTATCATCGGATGTGTATTGGCAGGTTTTCTGCCCGTTTTTTCTTCATAATCCTTTACGGACATTTCCATTAGCTTTTCAACGGTGTATTTACCCGTTTCTGCGTGACGTACAAAATGGATCGATCCGCCTTCCCGATTTAAATATATATCATTGCATGGATTTTCTGAAGTTGGGTAAAAGTTTGCAATTGTAATAATATCTCCGTTTCTGACAAGCTCAATTACTATTACCTTTTCGCCGTCTTCACCAATTCCATATATAGCTTCTAACGTTCCAAATGTGGAACCATATTCGTTAGTGTATGAGAATGTTCCGTCTGTTCTGATATCAAGAATATCAACGCCCGTTTTGGTGTCTTCATACCATATTCCTGCAAAACCTGAAATATCGAAATTTTCTACAGCCATAAGCTCACGCCATTCGCCGTATTCATAGCTTTTTATTCTCCATCGTCCTTCAGAGTATCTTAACTCAGCTTTTCCGTTGCCAAAAAGATCATTTTCACCTATTGTCAATGCTGAGAAACAGTTCATTGCAGGATCAGTAACAGCTATACCGTATGATGTTTCAAAGCTAAAGAATGAGCGTCCGGTTTTTTTCACGTATAGTGAACCATTCTTTTCGATAAAGCAATCATCACAGTCTCTGATAAGCTCGTCTTTCAGTTCTTCTGTGCAGGTATCGGAGATGAAATTCTTGACATCGGATATCGAAGCAAAACGAGAGTCAGTTACCTTTACATAGTCTTCAATTTCTCCATTGTCTGCTGTATATTGTGGACTTGCATTCATAACTGCAAGTATTTCATTAAAATCGTTCATTCTTGCTGCTGCGATCTCTTTCTTGTCTGCGCTCTTTTCATCCTGCAAACGTACAAAATGTGTTGCTCCGTCCTGACCCGAGAAAAAATCGTTAAGGGGGATTTCTCCGCTGACGCTAAATCCGTTCCAGAATGTTCCGTCGTTATTATAGAAATTATACCAGTATTCTTTTTCTCCGCTCTGGGTAAGAATGTATTCAAGGTTTATAACGCCTTTTACCGTTTCGTTTCCGTTAATGTACTCAAAATTACTGTTATAAAGGCTTATTCCCTCTGTAACTATGAGAACTGCGCTGTCATTTTTTGCGTCTGTCCATGTACCGATAAGAGCAGCTGTGCTTACACCTGCTTCAAGGTATTTATCGGGAGTATAGTAACCGTATTTATTTCTTGGGTCAGCGTTCTTGCGCTTTAAAATAAAATCACCTTCGCGTAAATCATCAACAGTTTCGCTGTCAGTCACCGGAATGCTGATCCATACCATCCCATTTGCATTATAGAAATTGTACCATTTGCTGCCGTCATCTTCGGAAAATGCTTTTTTTCCGATCTTAATAAAGCCATAATCCGTTACGTTATCAGGATAAGTCACAGTATACGCACCGTCTGCGCTTATATTGAAGATCCTTCCGTCGTCGACCTGTTCTTCCCATTCGCCTGTTATTGCAGAAAAATCGTGATTGACCGATACCAGCTTACCTGTTCCGCCGTTTCCGAGGACATACACAAAAGGCTCATTCTGTTCACAATAGCACCCGATAAAGAACTCATCGCCCTCATAGAATGCAAAGAACGGAACATTATATTCTCCGCCGAATGTATCATGATCCACCTTTATCACACCTGAGTGAGTATTGCCGCCAAGATCGGTATAGATGTATGTACTGTCGGGGTTAATATCAATAATTCCGTTATTTATAACTCCTGCTGTTATATTCATACCTTCGAGAGCAGCCATATACTTCCACTGACCGACCAGATTATTGATATCTGTTACATCAGCAGAATCTTGTACAGCGATCGGTTCGTAGGCTGTGTTGTCGGCTGCTGAAGCTGCAACTGTTGGTAATGCTGCAAGCATTGTAAGAACTGTGAGACAAGAAATCATTTTTTTCATAAAAACTACCTCATTCCTTTTAAAATTGCTTTGTTTCGGCGTGGTGCCTTTCTATGATTATATGATAACATATTTTTTGAGGCGATATGGCTGTAATTACAAAATTGTAATTGAATTACAATTTTGTAATCGCTTTTTTATATGCGTATGAATTCATCACCGTCGGCAACATTTGCGTAGTAGTCATGCCACATCAGGCATCCGTTTCTGTTGAGTGTGAATATGGCACTTCCGTCATTATAATTCTCCGTAAATGAGCTCTGTCCGTCAATGGTATAAACATAATCCACGTTTACACCTGTACCATCGCAAACAAGAGCGGCATTCTCAGCGTCGTATGTACAGATGTATGTCCACGCACTGCCTTCTGCTGCGCTGGAATTCCATTTTACATCGACATTGTATGTACCGTTGCCGTTGCTGTTTATATTGATGTAACATCTTCCGACGCTCCATGTTCCGATAAAATCATCAGGAGTTATACTAAAGGCGGAGATACCGCCTGATGCATTTCCCATATCACGTATAAAGGAGCATCCACGGCCATGTCCTGAATAAAGGTGATAACGCGGTGATTCGTCCGAATTTGTTGGGAAACTCATAAAAATTGTTCCGTCATTTTCATATAAGTTATACCAACAGGCAGGTGAGCCGTCAGCTGCGGGAGCAGTTTCGATTTTTACTGTGCCATACTGTGAACCGCCGCTGCTGTAGATAAGCTCGTAACTGTAATCAGAATTGATTTTCAGTGTTCGAGGATTGAACTCACATTCCTCTATCCATAAACCTGTGATATTCTGAATATCAGCATTTACTATTTCATAATCGCTGTCATTCTTTTCGTTGTTTGCTCCAGTTATAATTGAAGCGGTCGTCTGATCCTGAGCAGGAATCGTTTTTGCCGTTGTGGTCGACGTTTTAGTTCCAGAGGTAACTGTTGCTGTAACGGAAGCAGTCGTTGTAGGAGTTGTTGTTTTGAGTGATACAGCATCGCCTGTTTCTATGCTTCCGCAGCCGGTCATTGAAGCGAGTATGCCTGTCATTGCGATAATAATAAAATGCTTTTTCATAATTATTCTCCTTATCATTACTTTATCAGAGTTGAAACGTTCTCTTTTGACAATGTCATTATAGCATTACAGACATGGGATTTGTTGTAAAATTACAAAATTGTAATTGAAAAGAAAAAAAGCATTCTCCGCTGTATTTTTGACGTATAAAAAATGGTTTTCTGTGCAGATATCTGTACAGAAAACCATATCAGAAGATTTGTTGTATTTAAGAGTTCAGTACTCAAGAGGACGTGTATAATGAGCTTCACCGAACTGACATGCATATATATCAGTAAGCTGTATACCGCTTTCCGTGTTGATAAGGGTTCATTTCTAAGGTTCAGGCTGCTTCATCAGATTTTATTGAGCCATTGGCATTTGCGGCTGTTTGCGATATAGAACATATTGGATAATCACAAATTATAATCGGAATCGCTTCAGAACATTACACGTCTGAGAACGTACTCACCTTCAGATGTGGCAGCTATTTCGTATGTACTCATATCGTCAATATTCAGATGCTTTTTCAGACGGGAAATATTAACTCTTATGGTGTTTTTGCTGTCCTCCACGTCACAGCCGTAAATAGTCTTGTATATGTCATGGTAGCTTATACGCGAACCTATCTGCGAGGCGAGCATATAAAATATCTGCAATTCACGCTGTGGAAGGGAGTATTCATTGCCGTCAAGGGTAGCAGTTCCTGCAAAAAGGTCGATAATAAGATAAGGAAGTTCAATTCTTGGGTGCTGGGGCTGCTGCTTGACACTGCGTCGGAGCTGGGCTTCAATACGCGCCTTTAATACATTAAGGTCGTATGGCTTGGTTATGTAATCGTCTCCGCCGCTTCGGAAGCCCATTACAACGCTGTCATTCTCGTCACGAGCTGTGAGGAATATCACAGGCGCTTGTGTTTTCTGCCTCAGTATCTTGCAGAAGTCCATTCCGTCACCGTCGGGCAGCATAACATCAAGGAGCACAAGGTCAGGAACGCACTCTTCCAGCTTGAACGCAGCAGTCTGTACTGAATCCGCGCAATGAATAGTATATCCTTCATTTTCAAGGAATGTTCTGTTGATACGCATAATGTCCGAATCATCTTCAACTAATAATATGTGTGGCATATAAATTCCTCCTATTACAATTTTGTAATATTGTACACTTTTTTATAAAAGTATGGTATAATAAATTCAAGATAATGAAAGGAGCGGATAAAAATGAAAAAGAAAATGCCTAAAAGCCGCCTTTTGCGCAGAAGACTCCTTAGCGTTCTGCTATTATGTATTATTGCAATAATGATGATATTTTATTTAGTCTTTAATCTTGTATATAAACGCTCAACTAATATAGTAGTTGAGCATACATCTAAGATCGCAAGCAATACCGTTGATACTACCGCCCACGGTTTCTTTCAGATAAAGCTTGGAAGCTTACAGTCATCAATCGAGAGTTTTGGCGATAGTGTATGTACAGTGATAGGATCTTTGCAGGATATACCTGATTTAGATCAGAATCTTGTTCTTGAAACTCATTTGATGGAGTATTTTGATATATCTCCTTCAAATTGGGAAATAGAAGGTATTATAGGTTTTACTTTTTCCAACGGAGAATTTCATAGTATACCTTCAGATCCTGAAGGTGATCGCATTATTCAGGAAACTATCGAAGAATTTAATAATGATTATGAACAACACTCTGATTTTTACGGTGAAGAGTACTCATTTCAAAAACACGTTGGACAATATACTGAATTAAGCAGCGGAACATACAGCTTGAAAGGCAGCGGATACATATGTGCATGGGATCATCTGATAAACCATAATGTGCTCTATGATGACATATGCTACGGTGTTATCATGTTTAATCAGAATCACTATACTGAGCTAATTAATAATATTGCAGCTGAGCAGACCAAATCTCTTTTAGATGAAATGAACACACTCTTCCAACGCTATGTTTATGTCATAATAGCTGTAATTGCAGGAGTTATGGTATTATTTATCATTATCTCGGTAATTCTTTCCAAAAAGCTGTCAGACCCTATCGTTTCCGAGCATGATATGCTGGTAAAGGTCAACGAAATGAAGACCACTTTCCTTTCGGACGCTTCACATGAGTTAAAAACGCCTCTTGCTACCATGTCAGGCTATGCTCAGAATGCGCAGATGGAGCTTGCTTACAACTTTGATAAAGAACCTATAATGGAAAAGCTGCAGCGTATCTCCTCTGAAGCTAATCGCATGGCTCTTATGGTAACGCAGATACTTGACGCTACCCGAATCGAAGAAGGTCGAATGATTCTGGAACCTTCTCCCTGTGATCTGGACAGCCTTGTGCGTAAGACCGTCGAAACTTATTTTGCTGTGCTCAACAAGAACAATAACAGGCTCGCAATTCGTATACCAATTGAATTGCCGAAAATAAATGCTGACAGTTCAAGATTACAGCGTGTGTTCGTAAATCTTATCTCCAATGCCTTGAAGCATACAAAAAACGGTACAATTCTTATCAAGGCAGAAGAGGAGGGAAAATTCATAAAAGTAACAGTAAAAGATACAGGAAGCGGTATTTCGTCAGAGGATATGCCACATATCTGGGAACGTTACTACAAGGGAAAGCATTCCGAAACAGGCACGGGACTTGGACTTTACATATGCAAATTCATAATTGAGTCCCACGGCGGTAAGATATGGGCTGAAAGCGAGTATGGCAACGGAACGTCGTTTATGTTCACACTGCCTGTACGATAAATACTTTTATATTATACCATAATTTCAGAAAAAAAGCCAGTGTATTTTATTTGGAATATAATAATTAGTTAATATAGCCAATAATAAATTCTTTCTGTCATTCTTCCATATTACATTGGTATAATCTTATCCAAGCTAATGCTTAATGATGTGAAAAAATAAAGTATCCCCACTTCTTTCATATGAGTGGGGATATTGATTAAATAAAAGATACAAAACTTTTTTCAAAAAAAGCTTGACAAACGTTTCAATTCGTGGTAAAATATTTAAGTACTGTGGATCAACTGTTTTTACAGTCCGCCTCGGTCAGTCTGAGCCGTGTAAAATTTATCAGACATCTGCGGATATGGCGGAATTGGCAGACGCGTATGGTTCAGGTCCATATGAACGCAAGTTCATGCAGGTTCAAGTCCTGTTATCCGCACCAACATAGTACAAATGCTCCCTTTCAAGGGAGCATTTGTTTTTATCTTCTGCATTTTACAGCAAAAAGCCCGAAAGCTTTTGGATATTCTCCGTAAAGCCTTCGGGCTAATGTATTTTATCAAACGTTGTATATGATCTCAGAATATGCAGGGATAGGCCACTTTGCAGAAGGCATATTGAGCTCTATCTCGTCAGCAATGCTTCTCATTATATCCATTTCAGCGAGCACTACATCGTGGAAGAACTCAGCCTGCTTCTGGATACCGTTAATTGCATTCGCCTCTGTAACACGCTGCTCCAGTCTCTCGATGGAGTCATAGAAGCGGTCAGCAAGCTCGTTGAGCTTCTTTGCGATCTTCTCGTCTGTATTGCAGGTAAAGCCGATCTGCTTCTTTGTTGCAATAGCCTCACAGAGAGTCTGAACGTGCTCCATAGTAGCCGGAAGGAGCTGCTTTCTTGCCATTTCTATCATTGTACGAGCTTCGATACGAACCGTCTTTGAGTATTTTTCGAGGTGTATCTCGGTTCTTGCAGCTACCTCGTTCTGGTTGTATATCTCGAACTTGCGGAAGATGCGGATATTCTTCTCATCAGTATAATGAGGCATACAGTCAACAGTTGAAGCATAGTTTGGAAGACCTCTTCTCTCTGCCTCCTTCACCCACTCTGCCGAGTAGCCGTCGCCGTTGAATATGATCCTTCTGTGCTCCTTGATAACAGTTTTGAGGAGCTTTCTTACCTCTGCATCAAAATCAGGCTTGCCCTTGAAAGGTTCGAGTATTTCGGTGAACTGGCTCAATTCTTCGCACATGATCGTATTGAGAAGAACATTAGGACAAGCGATATTGTCCGATGAACCGACCATTCTGAACTCAAAACGGTTACCTGTGAACGCAAACGGCGAAGTTCTGTTTCTGTCTGTTGAATCCTTCGGGAATGAAGGGAGCGCGTCAACTCCTATCTTGAAGGCGCGTGTCTTTGTCTTATACTCTCCGTCGTCCTCAATAGCCTGCAATACAGCTTCAAGCTCCTCACCGAGGAACATTGAAACGATAGCAGGAGGAGCTTCATCAGCGCCAAGTCTGTGGTCGTTGCCGGCGGAAGCGGCAGAAAGTCTCATGAGATCAGCGTACTCATCAACACCCTTGATAAGTGCGCAGAGTATCGTAAGGAACTGGAGATTATCCATAGGTGTGTCACCCGGATCAAGCAGGTTCTGACCGTCGTTTGTGGACATGGACCAGTTATTGTGCTTGCCTGAACCGTTAACACCTTCAAAAGGCTTCTCGTGAAGAAGACATACAAGACCGTGTCTGAGAGCGACCTTCTCCATTACTTCCATAGCCAGCTCATTCTGGTCTGTACCGAGGTTGGAAGTCGTGAATATCGGAGCCATCTCATGCTGTGCAGGAGCAACTTCATTGTGCTTTGTCTTTGAATAGATGCCCAGCTTCCACAGTTCCTCGTCAAGATCTGCCATATAAGCAGCTATTCTTGGACGAAGATTAGCGAAGTACTGGTCATCGAGATCCTGACCCTTAGGAGGCTTTGCGCCGAAAAGCGTCCTTCCAGTAAGGATAAGATCCTCACGCTGATCATACATTTTCTTATCTATAAGGAAGTATTCCTGCTCTGCACCGACAGTCGAAGTAACTCTTGTGACCCTGTCATTTCCGAAGAGCTTCAGGAAGCGTACCGCTGTCTTGCTGAGAGCCTGCATTGAACGGAGAAGAGGTGTCTTTTTATCAAGGACTTCTCCTGTATATGATACGAAAACAGTTGGGATATAGAGGCTTCCCTCTTTAACGAAACAGTAAGAAGTAGGATCCCACGCTGTATAACCTCTTGCAGAGCTTGTTCTTCTGAGTCCGCCTGAAGGGAAAGAAGAAGCGTCAGGCTCGCCCTTAACGAGAGCCTTGCCTGAGAACTCCATGATAGCCATGCCATTCGGGGCAGGATTTATGAAGCAGTCATGCTTTTCAGCAGTCGAACCTGTCATAGGCTGGAACCAATGTGTGTAGTGGGTCGCGCCTCTCTCGATAGCCCATTCCTTTATGGTATTGGCAACAACGTCGGCAGTTTCCATATCTGCCAAAGGTTCGTTGTTCTGCATCGTTCTCTTGAGCGCCTTGTAGACATTCTTAGGCAGCCTTGTTTTCATTACATCTTCATTAAAGACATTGCAGGCAAAAATCTCGGGAATATTCACTGACATATATTTTCCTCCTCAGAGCTGAAATGCTCTATATATACAATACACCATTATAATTCAAAATTATATCACTACTGTATAGTTTTGTCAATATAAGGACAAGTGTTTGCTGTCACTTTTTCTTCTTGATACAAAATATAATTCTCACGGTTTGAAAAAAGGTGTATTTTGACAACAGTCGTAAAAAGGCTCTCCGTGAACACGCAGAATAGCCCAAATCGCAAAAATACTGCCGACCTGATGATCGGCAGTATTATAAATATCCCCCGAAAGGAATGGGATAAGCATAGTATCAGGCAGAAGCAACTTCCTTTTCCAGTGATTCCTTTTTCAGCTCCTTGCTGTTGAAGGCTTCGGGAGTTGTAAAAGTCGGCACCATTTCATGGAGCGCATCAACTGCTGACTTTTCATTATTTTCAAGAGCTGCATTTCTCAGCAGGTTGAGTCTGAACGGGAACGTAAGCTCATCTATCTCGATCTGCTTTCCGATGAATATGAGCTTGTTCGATGTTTTCTGGAGTCCCTCCTCGTTCATAAGGAGCTCTTCCTTTATCTTCTCACCAGGGCGCAGTCCTGTGAATTTGATCTCGATATCTTTGTAAGGCTCTTTGCCGTACATACGGATAAGATTCTCGGCAAGAGTAACTATCTTGACGGGCTTGCCCATATCGAGCACGAATATCTCACCGCCGTTGGCGATCGCAGCCGCCTCCATAACAAGATTGACAGCCTCGGGTATGGTCATGAAGTAGCGTATGATATCAGGGTGAGTAACAGTAACGGCTCTGCCTTGCTCTATCTGCTTCTTGAACAGCGGTATCACCGAGCCGTTTGAGCCGAGAACGTTTCCGAAGCGGGTGGTCACGAACTCAGTTCTGCCCTCATGCTGCTGAGCAAGATACTGCACTATCATCTCACAGCAGCGCTTTGAAGCTCCCATGACATTGGTGGGGTTCACAGCCTTGTCCGTAGATATCATGACAAATTTCTCAGCATCGTGAAACTGTGCGAGAGTGGCAACATTGAATGTACCAATGATATTGTTCTTGATAGCCTCCATCGGTGATACTTCCATGAGCGGAACGTGCTTATGTGCAGCTGCGTGGAAAACCACATCAGGCTTGTATGTCTCGAATATCTGATTCATGCGGAAATAATCACGAACCGAAGCAATAAGCGTAACGAGATCAAGGTCATCGCCGTACTCCATTTTGAGCTCCTGCTCAATATCATAGGCGTTATTCTCGTATATATCCACGATTATTACCTGACGCGGGCTGTACTTCGATATCTGACGTACAAGCTCCGAGCCTATCGAACCGCCTCCGCCTGTGACCATACATACCTTTCCGCCGATAAAACGCTTGATATCAGCATTATCAAAGGTTATAGGATCGCGTCCGAGGAGATCCTCGACTTTTATATCGCGTATCTGATGTATAATAGTCTTGTTGTTCTCATCGAAAACAAGGTTGCCTATAAACGGCACTACCTTTACGGAAACGCCTGTATCGGCACATATATCAAGGATACGCTTTCTTTCGTCCTCAAGGCACGAAGGGATCGCAAAAAGTATCTGCTCTATTCTCTTTTCCTTTACGAACCTGCTTATTTCGGCAGTAGTGCCGACTATCTCCACACCGCCGATATCAGAGCCTATCTTGTCCTTGTCATCGTCGATGATGCACACAGGATCAAATACAGTCACCTGTTTATCTCCTGCATACGGAGAATTCTGAGCATTATATATCTCATTGAGGATAGTTTTGCAAGCTTGTCCGCCGCCTATTACCATAGTACGCTTGCCTTTGAATTTTTTGGGCTTTACAAGTGTAATAAAAGTACTTTTGAAAAGGAATCGGAAGAGACTGACACCCGTAATAAGGAAAACCATATGCAGAAGCGTATACAGCGGATAGAATGAACTGTCAATAATATAAACTATAGATGCCGCAACTACTATTCCGACGACTGAGCCGTATATACACGACAGATAGTCTTTTTTATTGAAATAACGCCATAGTTTGCTATATGCTCCCGTAATGAGCAAGCCGCCCGTGCAGCATATCGCGCTTACGGCGATAGATATCACAAGCTTCATCTCGTCGATATCCCGACCCATGAAGGAAAGAATAAAATTAGCGATCAGTGCAGCAATACAGACAATGAAAAAATCCGCAATTGCAAGGACGATCTTACGGCATTTGAAGTTCTTAAATAAATCTCTCATAATAATCCACTCCAGATATCATTCTGAATAAATGCATGGTTACTGCTGAATAATAATAAACATATGTTTTGTTAAAAATACAAAATGTTAAATACAGTAATATGAACATTTATTTATATAATTTCCCTCTCTATTTTTATACATTAATTATACATTTTGCACCAATAAAAATCAAGAAGAAAACATAAATCTATAAAAATCTTAAAACAATTTCAGCAATATGACCAAAGTCATTCTATGTTTTAAGCGATTTATTCAAATAAATGTAACCGTTCATTTTATATTTTGTTAAAATTCAAGCCATGTATACTATCTGTACACATGGCTATTTATCCGTAAAAATCAATTACTCTTTACTGCTGACTTTTTTCTGAGAAAAACAGCTCTGAAGGTCAGCCCAGATATTAGTCTCACCATATCTCCCGCGAATTTTATCACGGAAAAAGAACGCATATACTGCCCGTATCTGACGGACTTTCTTCTTTTCAGCCGTCCTTCAAAAAACAGATGCGCTTCAAGCAGCTTGTCCATATCCTCGATTGAATATTTATAATACGGTCTGTCCATTTTCACCAGTCCGCTGAGCTCAATTATCTTTGCAGTAAAAGACATACAATTATTGGCTTTGTAGATCCTGAACCCATGAAGGACAGGCATAGTCACCATCGAAAACAGGTTGAACAGCTGCGCCTTGTCGTTTTCGCAGCGTCTTATGAAGCTCAGTATTTCGCTGTAAGACTGATCTGTTACCGACAGTCTGAACACCTTGACCTTAACGTCCTTGTGTTTGCCAAAGGCGTAATAATCGCGGTACTCACGGGTAAATCCCGAATCAAACGGAAAGCTGTGGTATCTCCGCGAATAACTTACGAACTCCGACAGCGACCTGTCAAGACTTACTGCAATATGTGTATAGTCATAATGAGTGAAGCACCTTGCGATGTTTCCTATGCCTGTATACGGACGCACAAGCACGATATATATATCTTTCATTCCTTGTCTTTCTTGTCAAGCCTGTTGAACAGCTTTACTGCCAGTCTTACCATTTCATAGTACATCGGGATCATTGCGATAAGTGTAACGATTTCTATTACCGTGAGCTCCATATCAAAGACCGTGATCTCATTATCCTGAAATATCATACCCATCAGCGCAGCTCCAACATAAGCCAGATGCGACTCGATCGGTCCAAGACGCGGGAACTGGAACTCGTTGAAGTAGATTATGTAGTTCATTATCGTTACATTTATCACACCGTAAAGAGGTGCTGCAAAAGCTGCTATAGCCATGCTGCAATACGGAGTGAGTCCGAACGCAAGTATTATGAAAGTGGAAAAGAGCACGTCTGTTATAAGGTCGAAATATGCGCCTGCCCGTGAAGACATTCCCCTGCTCCTTGCAACATATCCATCAAGATCGTCCGCAATAAGATGTACTGCAACACCTGCTATCGTTCCCAGAAAGAAGATCGGACTTATGTTTGTGCATATGGTGCATATCACAGCAAACAGACCGCCGAGAGCTCCAACAAGAGTAACCTGATTCGGAGTCGCACTTTTAGGTATGCGCTTGCCTATGTGTTTGTATAAAAACTGCTGAAAACCTGTTTCAAGCTTGCTCGGTATGAGCTTTTTAACAGGATTTGTATACTTTTCTGCCATATTAGCCCCCAAATTTAAATAGATTTTTTAGTACTGACTTTATGTAAAAACCATAGTCAAGAAAATCATATATCCCGTCACGCCAGCCTTTTATAAAAAGCTTTGCTAAAAGGATATGATAATACATATAATACTTCTTCACACTCATTTTCGCAGGTCTTGCAACCACATGGAGATAGTCCCAGTGGCTTGGATCCCGTGTGATAAGTCGGCTTTTGTACTGTTCATACAGCTCCGAACTCATTTCAGGAGTAAATATTGAAATTGCTGCGTGTTTAAGATCATGCTTTTTTATCCACTTGTAAATTTTGCGGAAGTCCTTCGCCTCAAAGTCGAGGTCAACAATGAACATTCCCATTATGTTTATTCCGACGCTGTTAAGTATTCGTACAGCCTCGGCATTGATGAGGAGGTCTGTTTTCTTGTTGTAGCTGTCAAGATGCCTGCCGTCGGTAGCTTCAAGACCTGTCAGCACGTAGTAGAAGCCTATTTCTTTCAACTCCTTCATCAGTACAGGTTCGGCAGCAATAAAATCAGCCCTGCCATAGCATACATACCGCTTTTTTATGCCTCTCTGCCGAATAAGCTCGATAAATCTGCGTATCCTTTTCCTGTCAAAAAGAAAATCATCGTCGATAAAATAAATATTATCACATTTTATCGACGCTATCTCATCAACAACGTCCCCGATATCACGAACAGAATACGTACCGCAGTTCATTCTGTTGCGGCAGCAGAAGCTGCATCTGAACGGACAGCTGAAAGAAGTTCTTACATGAGCGCACGGCAGCAGTTCAAGATATCTGTATCTGTCACTGTGCTCATAGAAATACGTCCTGTCTGCGAGGGGAAGCTCGTTTATATCAAACGGAACAGCTTTCCTGATGCACCATCTGTCTCCCCTGTGTATGCAGACGCTGTCTTTTGGTTCCTTTCCTCTCAGGATATCGGCTATATGAAAAATATTGAACGATGTCAGCACAAAATCCACGTATCCGCACAGAAAACGCCTGTAACTGAGCTGCGCATGAAGTCCGCCGATCATCGTGATACAGCCAAGCTCCTTTGCGTCACGGCAGTACTCCTTCATGAACAATTCCTGACGTGTCCTGCCGCAGATATAAACCGCAAAGGGCTTGATCCTGCGGAGCTTCGCCGAAAATGCTTCTTTTTCCACCTGACCGTCCCATATATCGGGTTCATAGCCTTCAGACCTCAGCATAGCATAGATCTGTTCCAGTTCCAGCGGTTCATTTTCGATAACGCCCGAAAAATTATATTTCGTGCGTGATATCTCGGGGTGGACGAGCAGTACCCTCTTATTCTCTTCCATTTTTCAGTTCCTCCGCTATAAGCTCATTATAAGCTATCTTGCCGACCAATGTCTTAGGGAAACTGTTTACGAATCTTATTTCTTTAGGTAGTGCATATGCAGCGATATTCTTGCTTAAAAGCTCCTCCAGCTCCTGACGTGTCCTCTTTTCCGAAGCCCCGTCACTGAGCATAACAAAAGCCTTGACGATCTGTCCGCGCATCTCATCGGGGATACCGACTACAGCACACATCACCACTGACTTGTGTGAGCTTATGACATTCTCGATATTCTGCGGGTAAATATTGTAGCCGTTGGTAACTATCATACGTTTCAGACGCTGGCGGAAATAAACATATCCGTTTTCGTCCATGCTTCCAAGATCACCTGTATGCAGCCAAATTATGCCGTCTTTGTCGGGACTCAGTGTCTCGGCTGTCTCATCAGGCTCCTTATAGTAGCCCTTCATCACCGTAGGGCCGCGGAGGATTATCTCGCCTGTCTCGCCCTGCGGCAGTTCTTCACTGCTTTCCGGGTCGATGATCTTATAAAAGGTATCGGCATAAGGCTTTCCGCAGGTCTCGATATTTGTGCAGTCCTCGGGAGTAAGACAGCTTCCCGTGACACACTCGGTCAGACCATATCCCTCACGCACCGTACACTCACAGCCGTGAACTCTCAGCATATCGTTGAGTTTCTTCTTCGTATTCGGTGAAAGTGAGTCTCCGCCCGATATGACACATTTGATGAAATCGAGCCTTTTTCCTCTGAATCCGTCACTTCTCAGCATCGCCTCATATATAGCAGGAACTCCTGCAATAACATTAGGATAATTCCTGAGTATGAGCTTGTCGAACTCATTGACCTTGAATCGCGGCATCATAACAGCTGTTCCGCCGAACGTAAAGACTGTGTGTATGCACACTCCAAGTCCGAAGCCGTGGAATATAGGCATTACCGATAATACCCTGTCTCCCTTTTCAAGGCAGCCGCAGGCATCAATGCTTTGCAGGGCAAGTGCGTTGAAGTTGAGATTAGTGAGCATTATTCCCTTTGGCTTGCCTGTTGTACCTCCGCTGTAAAGTATTGCTGCACATTCATCGGCTCTGCCGTGAGCATTGATATACCTATCGCATGGTGAAGCCTTTGAAATGAACTCCTTCCAGTCTGTGAAAGCCGACTTTTTATTGTGCTCCCTGATGCTCTTCAGACGGTATCCCGTTTTGTACAAGACAGACATCTCATCGGCAGCCGATACTGTCACTATTCGCTTCATGGCAGTCCTTTCAGCGATATATTCCAGCTTTTCGGAAATAAGATCAATGGCAAAAATGTATCTGCTGTCTGTGAGCGTGATATAATCAAGTATCTCCTTTTCGGCAGACAGAGGGTGGATCATATTTGCAACTGCTCCCAGTTTGTTTACCGCATAAAACAGGTAAACAGCCTGAGGTATATTAGGCAGGCATATTGAAACGCTGTCCCCCTTTCTTACGCCCGCAGCTGCAAGAGCACAGGCGCATCGGTTGACCTCTCGCAAAAGATCACGGTATGAGATTATATTGCCGTAATACTCAACAGCACAAAGACTGCTGTACTCATTTGCACTTTTTTTCAGATGATCGTAGACCGAACAATTCGGATAATCAAGGTGTCTTTTCATTATTTTTACTCCAATCGTCAAAAGAAGTGAGATTCTTTTTCTCTCGTTCACTGTACGGCATCATGCTTTCAAGAAGCCTTGCAATACTATTATAAAGTTCTCTGTTGAGCTCCTCTGCATTTTTTCCGCTCGGCAAAACCGGCTTGCCGATAAGTATCTTCATTGTGCTCCTGAACGGCTTGTATCCGCCGTAAATAGCATACGGAACTATCGGTGATCCTGTACGCACCGACATCACTGCCGCACCATACTTAAAAGGCAGCAGCAGCTCATTTGTATAATTCCGCTTGGCTTCGGGAGAAACATTGACCAGCTCTCCGTCTTTGAGAGTATCAACGGCAGCATTCAGAGCGTCGGGATTATGTGCGCTGTGAAGATCAACAGGTATAGTACCTGCGGCACGGAAAACAAAACCGAAAGGACCGTCATGAAGGTCCTTCTTCGCAAGAGTATGGATAACTCTTCCTGTGCAGATGTCCACAAATAACGGATCGAGCGCATGGATATGGTTTCCTGCTATAACTGCTCCGCCGACAGCGGGGATATTCTCCCTGCCAATAATGACGGGTCTGTAAACAATATGGAACAGAGGCTTGTATATCAGTCTGAATGCCCTGTACAAAACGGTGTTTCCGTATCTCATCGCAGCTCACCCTCAATAGTATACTTTTTATTCAGAAAGACAATACCAAAATACATTGATATCACTCCTTTTAGACCTCATATATTATATCACTTTTGTTCCGCGGTTTCAAGGCGAAAACGGTCTACATATATAATAACATACTTTTTCTCATTTTATAAGATGACAAACGTCACTAAAACAGTGACAAATGTCACTAAGGAAATGACAAATGACACCTTTCTTTTTTTGCATATCAGATGATATGATATAGTCACAGAAGAAAACATGACACTTCACAGAAAGGGTGATCTTTATGACAAACAACGCATATATTGCTTTTATAACATTTTTTATTGTAGCGCTTCCTTTTGTCTTGCCGTTAGTGATACTGAAGCTGTTCAAGGATGACAGTGGTAAAGGCAGCAGCTTCTATAACCTTAACCGTACAGCCGGCAGCAGACAGATACCTAAGATTCCCGAAGTGCTGCCAACTCCTCCCCTTCCAACATATCAGGAATACATCAAGGAACGCAGCTTCGGACGCGAGATCCCGCAGAATGCACAGCCAGATCAGACAAATTCATCTTCCGAAGCTTCCGACGATAACATCACGGACAACACATATGAAATAAACAATGACATATACACTATAGAATCTGATGATCCTGAAATCAGCACAGCAGAAGTCACAAATACAGAAATCCCCGAAATACCTCCCGTTCCTAAGAAAAAGAAGCTCGACATGACAGTGTCAACTATACTGTTTCTTATCGGTACGGCATTTGTAGCACTTTCAGGAATAGCTTTCGGAGTTGCAAGCTGGGTAAGAACTTCTCACGAAGGCAAGGTCGCAATAATCGCAGCAGCTGCTGCAACAGCATTTGTAATAAGCTATATATTCAGCAAAGCACTGAAGCTTTCCGGCTCATCAATATCGTTCTACATTCTTGGCTCGGGCTTTGCTGCAACAGCATTCGTTACCGCAGGCTACTACAAGCTCATGGGCGAATGGCTCTCATTCGGCGGCGGCGGAAGCTTAATGCTCATCGCAGCATCATTCGCACTTGCTGCATTTCTAACGCTCCTCGGAAACAAATTCTATGACAAGCTCCCTCTGTTCTATACATCTCTTTCCGCAGCTACTCTTTCAATGTTTTTCGCAGTTCTTCAGGTATTTGACACTCTCAGAGAATCAGCTCCTGCATTTATCTTATTACAGGCATTCATCACAGCAGCTGTCTGCTTCGGCAATTTTGGCAAGGGCACAAAATACGAACTCCCGATAAGAAGAATAGGTATCGGCGCATCAATATTCTACGGCGGATTTGCAGTATCCTATACGATCAACAGAATAATCACTCCCGACTTCACAAGCTACTTCTGCATAATCGCTATCATTGTTCAATTGCTTTTCTACGGCATAAAGAACAAGAAACCGTCTCTTATATCCGCAGAAGCCGTTCTCAGCATCGTACTCTCAGCGATGATATCAAACTCGATCACTGAAACAGCTCCCGACAGATATTTCGTTATCTCATTCAGCATCTTGGTTATGCTCGTATTCGCTATGCATCGCTTTATCCCTGCAATGAACAACACTTTTACAGAGCTGCTCACTCTTTTCGTAACGCTCGTAAATTCTTTTGCCTGCCTTACAAATACAGCTCCCGGAAAATTCGTTCCCGAGCTGGTCATCTGTGGTATCATCTCCGTTATCCTCGCATCATACGTGTTCCACAAGAACAACGGCGTACAATTCACAGCAGGCATCATATCACCGATCATTCCTGCTATGATCGCATGGAACGCTTCTTACTGTATAAAAAGCACATATCACATCAAGGATGTCGCTGCACTTAACTCGATATGCTGGGGCATACTCACACTCATACTCATCGGTGTAACAGCTGCTCTTATATACCTGCCAAAGCACGACTTCAATAAAGGATTTCTCGCAGACGGTATCCTCCACGCAAATATGATAGCATCAGGCATAATACTCATTGCAGTTCCCGAATACAGCGCAATGATATTCATACCTCTGGCAATGTGCCTGCTCCACTTCGCAGTTTCAGACAAGATGAAATGCAATTATACAGCTGTTCTCTCAGCAGTAGCTTTCATAAAAATCTGGGAAGCCGTTGCATCTGAGCACTTCGGCGGCAATGAGCTCTTATACGATCTCGTTATGCTTGCAGTTCTCTTGCTCTATATCATCATCTCAAGAGTTATTTACTCTGACGGAGTATTCAGATCAAATGATGACAGGACTGTCATAGACCCGCTGTTCGCTGCTTCATGGCTCATAGTATTCCCGATGTTCGGCAATACAAGAACTGCTCTTTTCTTCTCCTTCATGTCATTAGCTATCGTATGCGTCGGCTTCATAAAGAAGAACACAAAATACGAAACAGCATCATTTCTTCTCACCGCAGCAACTGTCCTCACAGCATTTGCCTTCCTCACACGTCCGTTCCTTATTCCTGAAAATAAGGCCGTATCCAACAAGATCACAATTGGCATAATCTGTCTCGCAGGCGTTATCTGTCAGATCATATGGAGAAAATACAAGGAAGAAGCAAAGAAATTCGCTAATATCGTCTACATCTTATCGTTCATATCTCTGGTATTCGATGTAATGCACTATGATACAGCTGCAAATACTATATTTGTAATGTCAGTAATGCTTCTTGCACTTGTAATATCAATAATGACAAGATCAAAGACATGGTTCATAACATCATCGGCTTCTCTCTTTGTCATCACAGTATTCGCAACAAGAGCTTTCCTCACAGCACTTAACTGGTGGATATATCTCTTCATTACAGGCATAATCCTTATATCTCTCGCTGCAATGAATGAATACTGCAAAAAGAACAATGAGACACTCAAGAGCACTGTCGCTAAAAAATTCGGCGGCTGGAACTGGTAATTTTTTAAAACGCTTCGCACTTCTGCGAAGCGTTTTTACTTCAGGCTGCAAATATTTTTGCCATCTTTTGTTGATTTATGTTCAATAATATGCTATAATGAATGCGAAAGCCTTCATTATAATTGATCTAAAGCCCTTGCATATACGCAGATCAAAGATCTGCTCCCTGCGATCGGGCAATCATATCATAAAGCTTCGATTATATTTACTATATTATTCTGCATAGGAGTTATTTTATGGCAGCAAATATTGTCTCCGCAATACTTCTCTTCCTTGGTATGTGCGGAATGCTCATATCTATTACGTGGATACTGAAACGCGGCAACAGCAACCAACTCACCTACCTTTTTATAAGCTGTCAGCTTTCTATCGTCTTATGGCTGATATCTCAGCTGCTTATCCTTTTCTCGTACACAAAAACACAATTCTGGATAAGCTACATAATCGGAAATATCGGAATAAGCTTTTTCGCCCCCCTATGGCTGATGCTCTCTGCGGAGTACGTAAGCCTCGGCAAACGATTAAAGAAAATTCTGAAACTTCTTCCACTTGTGGCTTTTCTTTCCATAGGACTGATAACCACCAATCCCCTGCACTTCCTGTATTACTCTTCATTTAAGGCAGGCAGCGTTGAGTACGGACCGTTTTTCTATTTCTTCCAGTTCATATACTACGTATGCATAATCACAGGCATCACAATGATATGTCTTCAGGATACAAAGAGAGCCTCCAGCATCAGTATGCAGTCCATACTCCTCATTCTTTCGGCTGCGATCCCCCTCGGAATAAACACTCTTACCCTGACAGGCATTCTCAAATCAAAGATAGAACTCACACCACTCTTCTTCGGAGTATCCAGCATTCTCATAATAATCGCTCTCGGAAGATACGGACTGCTTAACATCAACAGTATCGCTATCCAGGACACTATCACCAACATCAACAGCGGTGTTGTCATCTTTGATATAAACGGCAGGCTCACTTACAAGAACAAATACGCTGAGGAGCTTTCGATACTCAAAAACGTCAAGACCTCTGACGATTTCATCAGCTCTATGTCCGAGATCAGCGGAACTGCTATAGACAGCGACTTTTCTTCGGCTGAGATCAAACTCGGCAGCGAATACTACAGCCTGAAACAGACCCACTGCTCAAACAGCCGCGGCAATAAGGTCGCAAGAGTTATAACCATAAGCAATGTCACAGAGTACCACGAACTTGTTTCAGCAGAAAAAAAGCTCAGCCTCGAACAGGAACGCAACCGTATCGCTCAGGAAATGCACGATTCGGCAGGACATACCTTCACTATGATAAGCTCACTGGCAAGACTGCTGAAATATGAAACGGAGCAGAAAACTCCTGATATGAGCAAAATGCTGGAAAATATCTCGGAGATAGACAGGCTTTCAAGAAGCGGCGTTACACAGCTCAGATGTACCATAAACAATCTCCGTGATGACGAATTCATGACCTCGATCACAAAGGCTGTGCAGACGGTAACTACCGCTGTGAGAGGCGTTGAAACAGATGTCTGCGTTCAAGGCAGCGAGGACAGCCGCTACAGCTTCTGTATAAGAGAGATGTACGACAACTGCCGCGAGACCGTAACAAATGCCCTGCGTTACTCCGAAGCTACACGCATAGATATAATCCTTAAATTTCTCAGCGACCGTGTTGAGATGTATATTCTCGATAACGGCAAGGGCTGCAAGAATATTTCCGAGCATAACGGTCTGAGAGGAATACGCGAGCGCACAGAAGCTCTCGGCGGCACGGTGCGTTTTTCGTCGATAAAAGGCGAAGGATTTAATACAATGATAAAAATACCATTAAAAGAGGTGGCACAATGATAAATGTTATATTGGCAGATGACGTAAAAATTCTCCGCGAAGGTCTGAAAAGCGTCCTTATAGGCGATGAAGACATCAACGTTGTCGGTGAAGCAAGCAACGGAAAGGAAGCCTATGAAATGAGCGTCAGACTCAAGCCTGATGTAGTCCTTATGGATATGAGAATGCCGGACTACGACGGCGGCTACGGCACACGCAGGATAAAGGATACTCTCCCTGACGTAAAGGTTCTGGTACTCACCACGTTCGATGACAAGGAAACCGTTGACAAGGCTATATCAAGCGGCGCAGACGGATATCTCCTGAAAGAGATGGATCACAGCAAGATAATCAACTCCATCAAAGCAGTTGCAGGCGGCATCAATGTTTTCTGTGACAATATCTTCCGCTCAATAAAACAGGACGTTATCGTTCAGCAGGATGCCAAGAATTTCGACCTTACCGACCGCGAGATAGATTTTCTCCGCCTTATATGCGAAGGCATGGACAACAAGGAGATAGCTTCAAAACTGTTCCTTGCCGAGGGAACTGTCAGGAACGGTGTGTCACGTCTTCTCGTTAAGCTGAACCTCAAAGACCGCACACAGCTTGCAGTTTTTGCTATCAAGAACAACATAATATAAGAAAAACGGAAGGATATCCCTTCCGTTTTATATTTTCCCCCTTGCATTTCATTTTCATTTGTGGTATAATACCGATTGGTTCAATCAATTTTATTTAAGGAGCGAAATATGAGTAATTTCAGAAAACAGCATATGTCCATCGAATGGCATGACATTGTTGACAGCGAAAGCGCTGAGCCTGCTATCAATGCCTCGCTCAAAGAAAAAGCCACTCTTGTAGGCAGAGTAGGACTGATGATGCTGTCTGTGGGTACAGGAGCATGGCGCGTAAGAGCTTCCATGAACAAAATATCACGCGCCCTTGGCATAACGTGCAATGCCGATATAGGACTCCTTTCAATTGAGTACACCTGCATCGGCGACGGAGAAACGTTTACAAACGCTATCTCTATAAATACTACAGGCGTTAATACCGATAAGCTCAATGAGCTGGAACATTTCGCGGACGGTTTCGCAGAACGCGTGAATAAATATTCAGTGCAGCAGTTCCACATGATGCTTGACAAATTTCAAGAAATGAAAGGCAACTACAAAGCATGGAACTTAGGTCTTGCGTCGGCACTCGCCTGCTGTGCCTTCACATTCCTGCTCGGCGGAGGCATAGTCGAGATGATATGTGCTTTTTTCGGTGCAGGTGTCGGAAACTATGTGCGAAAGAAGCTGCTCGAAAAGCATATAACTCTTTTTGCGAATGCTGCTGCGGGAGTAGCCTCAGCCTGCTGTACTTATGTGCTGTGTATAAAGCTTGCCGAAATGCTCTTCGACGTATCCGCAGTACATCAGGCAGGATACATATGCTCCATGCTGTTCGTTATCCCAGGATTTCCTCTGATAACGGGTGGTATAGACCTTGCCAAGCTTGATCTGCGTTCGGGCCTCGAACGTGTGACATATGCACTCCTCATCATACTTGTGGCAACGCTTACAGGCTGGGTAAGCGCACTGGTGTTCCGTTTTCACCCGCAGGACTTTGAAGCTTATGAGCTTTCACCTCTGCTCAAATTCGCAATAATAATGGCAACGAGCTTCTGCGGAGTATACGGATTCTCACTTATGTTCAACAGCAAGCGCAAAATGGCTGCCCTTGCGGGAGTTATCGGAATGATCGCCAATACTCTCAGGCTTGAACTGATAGAGCAGCTCAACGTCCATGTGGGTCTGGCAGCATTCATTGGCGCTCTCTCCTCAGGACTTCTCGCATCTGCTATACACCACTGGATAGGATATCCGAGAATCACTCTGACAGTACCTTCCATAGTAATTATGGTACCCGGAATGTTCATGTACAAAGCAATATACTACATCGCCCTGAACGACATCGCAACAGGCGGTCTCTGGCTCACAAAGGCAGTACTCATAGTAATGGCTCTGCCGCTGGGACTTATATTCGCAAGAATACTCACCGACAAGAATTTCCGAAAGAGCAGCTGATAAAAGCTCACCCCGAAACGGTTTCAAGCAACTGTTTCGGGGCTTTATTATTTCATTCGGTTTATCTCATTCTGCAAATTCTCCAGAAATTTTCCTGCATGAGCGCCGTCCATTTGTGTATGATGGAACTGAAAAGATATTGTCAGATAGTACCTGAAACACTTCTTTTTGTAACGTCCCCATATGATAAACGGATTATTGAAAATACCGCTGTACATTCCCACCGCACCGTCGATTTCGGTATCTATTATTGCAGATGTGCCGATCACCATGCAATTTTCAGACAGATCTCTGTCCTGACAGCTCTCGGCAACCTGAGAAGTGTATTTGAGATACTCCTTATTAAATGCTTTAAGATCATCGCTGAAAAGAATATCACATGAGTTTACTTCTCCATTTTTATTTTTTACGATAGTATTCACTGCTATTGAGTCATATTGCATCAGCTTTCCGCCAACAGGAAGTATATAAAACTCCTTTACAATGACTGCGGCTTTTCCTATGCAGTGATCCATAAGCATATTGAACTTCATGCCTTTTCGCTTGCTTACTCTCACAAGAGCAGTCACATCAAGAGTTTTGAAAAAAGTTACCATAGGATTCGGAGCTTTCATCCATAACTCAAACGCCATAGCTCTTGACGAAGTTTTCGGGTCTATTTCTTTTTTCATCGTTTTTTCCTCGTATCATAATTTATTGTAGTTCTATCATAACCCATACGGCTTGATATGTCAATAGAAAAGCTATGGTACACCTGCTGAGAGCATAATGTACCATAGCTGTATTTTTATCTTCTTTTGTTCTTTATATTTTACAGATTTTCGTTTTTGAGAGCATCTATCGGGTTATCATTTTTTATCTTGCTCATTGAGAACATCATTGTGGAGAATACCACGATGAATACACTAAGCACTGAAATGCCGATAGCCTTTACAGGAATTACGAATTCCGTATCTATACCATTGTTTACAGCACGATAGATAAGAACTGTTACACCCAGCGATGCAGGAAGTCCGTAAAACAGCGCCTTTGTGCCGTACATAACGCACTCGAAATTGAGCATTTCTCTCATTCCCTTTGCAGTCATTCCCACTGATTTCAGCATTGCAAACTCTCTGCGTCTGAGGCTGATATTAGTGGTTATGGTATTAAATACATTAGCAGCAGCGATAAGTGAAATGAGTACTATGAATCCGTAAGCGAAGACCTTGATGATTATGACCATGCTGCGGTCTGATTCTACAGATTCAGCATAATTATAGAAGTCATAGTTGACGATACCGTCTGCTTTAAGCATTTTCTGTACTTCTTCAAAACCTCTTAATACATCGTCAGAGTTTATGGCATAGTTATAAATATTGCAGTTATACTCATCAATATGATCTCCGCAGACTTCCTTCATAACACTCATAGGATAAATGATCGAAGGGTAATCATTGTTCATGAATGACGGAATTTTGTCTGTTACATATCCCACATGGAATACTGCCTCTTCGCTGCATTCTTCATAGGGTATCTTTTTGATATCCTCATAGTCGCTGCCATCAGAATACTCAGAATAATACAAAGCATTTCCCTGATCATCTATACTGTCAAAATAATAGCCCTCTATCTCATCATAAAAATATGTAGATATATCAAATTCGTTTCCCTTGAAAAACTTAAACCGCTCCATACGTTCAGTTAAAGGATTGAATTCTATGCAGTTATCTATAATTATGGCTTTTGGTGCATTTTTATCCATGAACTCCTCAGCGTTCAGTCCGCAGTCACCTGTGTACTCGATGAAAGCTTCATCATTTACGAATAAGATACTCACATAAGGAATAACTTTTTTATCTGTCTCAGGTAATCTCGAATTAAAATTATACTTATTATACTCTTCAAACAGCGTATAAATTTCCGGTCTGAGATTACTCTCATCAGTTAGAACGTTTTCATTTGTCGCGTGATAATAAGCGGCTTTCGTGATATGTTCTGTGTTCATTATGTTTTCGAGAATTTCATTAGGATCAAATTCGCTGTTATTATATTTCTTGTCCTGGAACAATGAAAGCTCGTAATCCATTCCTCTTATGTCGCGGGAATCATTTACTGCACTAACAAGATAATCAGTGAACGAAAAAGCCGAAACGAAAAGAACTATGCTCATGAAAAGGCTGATTATAGTGGAACGGTACTTCTTTTTGCTGCGCTTGAAGTATTTATGAGCAAGAACGCCAGAGATTCCAAAGAATTTATAAATGAACTTTGGTGTCTTTATATGCTTTTTCTGTTTGATATCAGTATTCTGGCGGATTGCTTCGACAGCTGTTATTTTTGTAGCTCTCTTGGAAGGTATCCATGCAGATATCCTTATGGTGATAAATGCGATGATTATTGCCGCAATTATGGCAACAGGCGAAATGCATATACGCATAGGCTCGCGGTATGATTCATCAAGGAAATAGGCAAATCTCTTGCCGATAGCAAGGAATGTTATCCACATACCGACGATGCCAAGAAGTATTCCGAGGGGGATACCTATAAGGCTTACTACAAAAGATTCAAAACGCACCATCTTTTTGAGCTGCTTATTTGTAGCTCCTATCGACGAGAGGATACCGAACTGCTTTGTTCTCTCTGAAACAGAGATAGAGAATGCGTTATATATCAGCATTATCGAACCAAACATGATAAGTCCGATAACGATAGCACCAAGTTGAAGCACAACATCATAAAAGCTTCCGTATTTTGATATGCCAATGAACATCAGCAGCTCATTATGAGTCTCACCGCCAAGGTGAAGCTCTTTCATAAAGTCGTAAATATCTCTTGTTTCCTTCATGGAGTAATATATATCCACAATGTCATCATCTGAACATTCATCAGGCACAGTCAGAGCTGTATATCCCGGGCAATGATACTGCTCAAATTCAGGGCGCTCATAAGTTCCGACAACAGTATATTCTCTTGTCTCCCTGACATCGAGAGTTTCAGCAGTTACTGTTTCATACCTGTCCTCATACTCATCACTGTCACTTTTGGGATCATCGACCTCAACATCAGTTGCCCACAGTCTTTCCTCTGCATCAAGGATAATCCCATCATAATAAGCACTGCTGCCGCTGTCAATGATATCATACTCTCTGGCTTTTTTTATATCAGGGTGTCTGTCGCCTACGGCAAGCTTCAGTTTATCACCTATCTTATATATAGCACCGCCGTTTTCGGCAAGGTGGTCAGGAAGTATTATCTCGCTGCTGTTTTCGGGGTATCTTCCCGATGTAAGGTGAACAGGCATAAGACCGTCACTGCTCTGCCTGAAACCAGATATATATAGATACGGCTTATAGTTGTTCTCGCTTTCTATCTCAGCAAAGCCGATATAACTGAGATAACCCGAATCTCCCACCTTATCCGAAGCCTCGATCTTCTTGTACATTCCGTAATCGGAATGCGCCTCATGACCGTGCCAGCTTCCGTCTGTAAATTCAAAATACTTTATGGCATACTGTCTTACAGAAGCAAAAGAAGTAGTTACCGCACAGACAAGAGCTGTTGAGAGCATTATGCCGATAATAGTAACTATGGTGCGCGTCCTGTTCTTTTTAAGTGACTGAAGCGTTACCTTATTGAATACATTCATCTGCGTATCACCTCATCACGAGTTATCTTTCCGTCCTCAATGGCAAGTATCCTGTCAGCCTGAAGAGCGATATTCTCATCATGAGTGATAATAATGAGAGTCTGGTTATACTTCTGGTTCGAGAGCTTCAGGAGCTCTATTATCTCCTGACTGTTTTTGCTGTCAAGGTTGCCTGTCGGCTCGTCTGCAAGAACTACCGCAGGAGCATTCATCAAAGCTCTGCCGATAGATACTCTCTGCTGCTGACCTCCCGAAAGCTGATTTGGAAGATGCTCCTCACGTCCTTCGAGTTTCAGAATGCTTAGCAGTTCCTCAAGGCGCTTCTCGTTGACCTCCTGACCGTCCATGAGAACAGGAAGTGTAATATTTTCCGTAACATTGAGCACAGGGATAAGATTATAGAACTGGTATATCAGTCCGACCTGTCTGCGGCGGAATATAGCGAGCTGTTCATCGTTCTGAGCATAAATGTCATTGCCGTCCATAATAACCTTTCCTGATGTGGGCTTGTCAACGCCGCCGATTATATGAAGAAGAGTTGACTTTCCAGAGCCCGATGGCCCGATTATAGCCACAAACTCTCCTTTTTTCACTGAAAAGCTTACATTGTCAAGAGCGCGGACTTCATTTTCACCGCTGCCGTATGTTTTGCAAATATTTTCAACTTTGAGTATGTCCATAGTATTCTCTCCCTTTCCGTGTTATGAGTACATTCTATCATGTCAATATGACTTTACAGTGACTTCAAAATAACAAAAACGTCACAATAGAAAAAGACGGGAAATTTCCCGTCTATATCGTACTTTCATAGAATCTCATTGTGAACATCGCACCGTCTGAAGGAGCATTTTCGGCTTTAAGAGTGCCGTTTTGTCCTGTAACTATCATTCTCGCAAGCGCAAGACCTATTCCAAAACCGCCCTTGTCCTCAGACTCCTTGCCCTTATAGAATCTCTCGAAAATATGCGGCAGATCCTCAGCAGCAATACCGCTGCCGTCATCGGTTATGATTATCTCAGTATACAGCGGATTGTTCTGACCGCTTATATGTATACTTCCGCCGTCGGGAGTATGCTCCATGCAGTTCTTGACGATATTGCCGATCGCCTCGCAGCTCCATGCAACATCACAGATGCACTCGCCGTCAGCTTCGATCTCAAGCTCCTGTCCGCGCAGCTCTATGGGCACACGCACAGGCATACAAGCTTTTTCGAGGAGCTCATTCAAGGCAATAGGCTCTTTGTGGAATTTTATCGTTCCCGCGTCAAGCTTGGACATTTTCAGAAGAGCAGTTATAAGCCAGTCTATGCGTGATAACAGTCCGTAGAGCTTATGCACGATCTGTTCGCGCTTTTCAAATGTCAGGTCAGGCTTTGAAAGCATGGAAACAAGGATATTTATGGATGTGAGCGGAGTGCGTATCTGGTGTGATATATCCGCAAGAAGATCGGCAAGGAACACCTTGTCGTCAAGGAGTTTGGACTGCTGTTCACGCAGACGTACTGTCATCTTGTATATCTCGCTTTGCAGCAGAGCAAGCTCACCCTCAACATAATGATTGATGCTTATATTTTTTTCATTATGGAGTATCTTATTGATATCCGCAGTAAGTGCAGTTATTCTTTTGTATCTCCAAAAGAGCGTCAGTATATGTACTATAATAAAAAGTGCACAGACCGCTGCCGATGGTATAAGCAGCCTTTTGTCAAAGTACCATGCTCCGCCCACAGTCAGGAGCGATATGACGCACATAGCGGTAAATGAACGGCAAACGTCCAGATTTCTGAAAAGCTTAATCATAGATCAACTCTGTACCCCAGTCCTCTCACAGTTTTTATTATAGAAGGATTCTGCGGATCGTCCTCTATCTTTTCTCTCAGTCGCTTTATATACACGGTAAGAGTATTATCGTTCACGAATTCGCCTGCGATATCCCAGATAGATTCAAGGAGCTTCGTCCTTGTCATTACCGCTCCCCTGTTGTTTATGAATACCAACAGAAGTCTGTATTCAAGAGCTGACAGGAAAAGATCCTTGCCGTTTTTGCTTGCAGTTCCCTTTACAGTATCGACCAAAACATCGCCGAGCTGAGTTATCGTGCCTGTGCTTCCCGTAAGCCGCAGAACATTTTTTATACGTGATATAAGCTCACGCGGGCGGAAAGGCTTGGCAATGTAGTCATCAGCTCCCAAGTCAAAGCCCGTAACGGTGCTGAATTCATCACTGGAAGCCGTAAGAAAAATCACAGGCAAACAAGTGCCTGACTTTATAGCTGAGCATACCGCAAAACCGTTTCCATCGGCAAGCGACACATCGAGCAGCACCAGATCAAAAGTCTCGTTTTCGATCAGTTCGAGAGCTTTTGTCTGACCTGTGGCATTTTTTACGCTGAAGCCCTCACTTGTAAGGTATTCGGTAAGGTTTGCAATGATCTCTTTATCATCTTCAACGAGTAATATTCTGTTCAAGCAGGTTCATCTCCGTTCATAGAATCTTTATATATCATATCACAGATCAAGAAAAAATGCAAATATAAAAATCAAAGGCAGTATAAACTGCCTTTCAGCCTGTCGAAAAAGTCCAGCGAAAGCTGGTCTTTTTCGCATTTATGTGGTATAATATAGGAGAAGGGAGCTGAGTAGAATGGTGAGCGAAAACAGAGCGGAACGAAATCAAATGGAAATGTTTTGTATCGACA
>NZ_JAILNU010000034.1 GCF_024691275.1 Ruminococcus sp.
TTGATGATGAAAGCATAGAAATCACTTGTATCCAGTGAAATCAGCTTGAACTTCGTCTTTTTCCCTCTGAGGAAGAGACGGTTCAGAATCTTTCTTGCTCTCTGAGCTGGAATGGATGTGATCGTCTTGATATCCTCAACGGCACGCATGAGGTAAATACCGTGTGTATGCGTGTTGATTTTCGTCTTGATCTCAACTTTTTTCGATGAGCCGGCATTTGCCAGATCGGATGCTGTCCTGAACTCACCGCGGAGAACCTGACTGTCGATCTCGTGTGAGAAGCTGTATCCCGCTGATTCGAGAGCGAGTTGGTTATCTGTTGTCCTGGAACCGAGGTGATATTTTTCCTTGAAATGCTCATATACCTTTCTCATCATCTCACGCTCACCGATATCACTATCGACATCGTGGTTACGCATTTCTTTGGTGAGAGAGAAATCCCGCACTTCCGGTTTCAGGAACAGCTTTCTAACCTGATATGCCTTGTCGAGTGCAGTCAACAGGTCGTTCTTGTATTCAGTGTCGAGTGTATAAATGAAGCACAGATCGAGAACGCCGGGGAAAAGATAGTGCTTGCGTTCCGGCATACGGCGGATTCTGCCGATGGTCTGGATCTGGAAACGCTCACTGCCGCCTTCACGCAGCTTGACGAGGATCTTGGCGCGTGGGCAGTCCCAGCCGGTAGCAACCGCCTGTTTCATGAGCAGGAACGCAGGTGCGCCGTTGGGCGCGGTGAGGTCTTCGCTGATAACCTTCTGATCGCTCATCCAGATGTTGACCATGCCGTTATCGTAGGTGTAGCCCATTGATGCGAGCTTGTCCTCAACAGCTTTGATAGTCTCAGGCTGCCCGACCGGAAACTGAATCAGCACCAGCGGACGGATATCGACATCGATAGAATCATATGCTCCGAGTATCTCCTGACGCTTCATATCTGCCAATTTGAGCAGAATGTCATAGTCATCGGAAATACGCTCTGAGTCTTCCACACCCTCATTGACATAGATTGCCCGTGTGATAAGTCCGGCATCGATGACCTCTTCTTCCGGAATTTCGTAGAATTCCTGATGCGGCACCTTGATTGGTGTAGCGGACACACGAATGATATGTACGGGCTTGAACGCTTCGATGATATCATTTGCCTTTGAGGTATTGTTCTCATGCTCCTCATCAATAATGACAATGAACTTTATACCGTCGTTGTGTGCCTCTTCAATTTTCTCGAAGAGGTTTTTCCTTTCGCCGTCCTTGAGGGCGTTGTTCTTCTTGCGGGTTACCAGCTCCCAGTTGATGAAGGTAACACTCCTGCCCTCGAAACCGCAGAGCATGGAGTATGGGAGCGAACGGGTGTCGATGTGCGGTGCAAGCGAGTCCATGCGATCCTTGCTCTGCTCCTCCAGATTACCCTTGCCGGGGCAAAGCCAGACGAACGCAGTCTTGCCGTCTGTGTTCTTCAGATATGCATCAACATACTTCACCAGAATGACGGTCTTGCCTGCTCCGGTCGGTGCTTTGACGGTTACGATCTGTTTTGTGCCAGAGGCAGTTGTTTTATTGTAGAGGAAATCGACACAGTTTTCCTGAAATTCGTAGTTTTCGATGCCGTTTACCATATTTCGCCTGCCTCCCTCAGTTCAAAGTCAAAGTAGTAATCCGGAATGATGTAGGAGTCGATCTTGTCAAGCAGCGCCTCTTGCGAGGATGAGAGGAATACATCCTGATTGATGAACACTGCACGGAGATCGGGATAGTTCTCGATGTTCTGCTCGAAAGCATCCATCTCCTCATCGGTCATGATGATGACATACTTCCGGTCATCAATCTTGACACCGTGTTCAAGCTGGATCATTTCACGGATATGCTCTAAGAGGTTCTCGGAAAGCTCCTCCGACTCCTTCTCTACGAAGTCGGTACGGAAGTACATGAGATTTGCGGGGATACCTTCAGAATACTCGCTGCCGTCCTGCCGCTTGCCGGTGATGACGGTTTTCAGACGCTGATACGTAACATTTTCGCAGATGCCGTTTTCATTATTGGTGCAGAGGATAAACTTGCGCTGTCCTCCGTCCTGCTGATTCAACTCCATCACAGCCTGACCTGTGGTACCGGAACCAGCGAAGAAGTCGAGAATGATTGAGTCAGTGGTACAAACACGCTGAAGAATATCGTATATCAACTCTACGGGTTTGGGGTATGAAAAGGCATTTCGCCCAACGATCTCAGTTATAGTATTACTGCCTTTTGTAGTGTAGTATTTTTTATCAAGCCATATTGTGGGGATATTTGCGCCTGCCGTCTTGAAGCCTATGATTTCAAGTGTTGGTGTAGAATCATCGGTTTTTCGTGTCTGGAACTCACCCGCTTCAATTTTCTTGACAATACCATCTGCTAAAAACTGGATGTTGAACCGGTTTTGATTCTTTTCGGTAGGTTTCTGTGGTGTAACCTTGATATATCCTTTTTTCCAGTTTTCGAGTAGACGAGGCGATATTAAGCGCCAGACACAGGGATCGCCTTTCTTGGTAACAGGATATACTGCAAAAGTTCCTTCCGGTGCAACGGAGTAATCGAAAATATAATCAGACTTTTCGCCCTGATATTCTCCTGCTTTGATTTTTTCGGCTAATGATTTTCCGCAACCTACAATATGCCCATTGCTATCCACAAAAATAGGATAAGCTTGATTTGGACGCTGTACCTGATCAAAGTTTGCCAGTGTCATGGCATGATAGGGTGAGGAGTATTCGGTTTGTGAGTCTGAGGACTCATTCGGAACAAAATCAGCGGGAGTTACAAAAACAATGTATTCCTGCATATAGTTAAAGCCACCATTAGGTTTGCCGCCAGAGGTTTGAACAGTAACACATACAACCTGACGATAATCAAATAGTTCATTACATAGCATCACCAAATCATGAACTTCTTGATAGCCAATACTGATGGCAATTACTCCACGTGAGGATATTAATTTTCTGGCAATACGCAGTCTTGCACTGATAAATGAAAGCCATTTACTATGGATAAAAGTATCATTACTGTCTACAGACTGGTCATCATACGTGAAATCATCCTTCTTGCCCGTATTATACGGCGGATCGATATAGATCACATCAATCTTGCCTCTGTGTGTCTTTTCAAGCAGACGCAAGGAGTGCAGGTTGTCACCCTCCAGCAGAAAGTTATACTGCTCACTGTTGGGATCGCCGTTGATTTCCATGCTGTCATCTGCCGTGAACACCGGAATATGTGTCTGCATCATCACATCAACAGCTTCCTCGTGTTCTTCCCACACAAGACCGTACTTCTTTGCCTTCAGCTCCTTTTCAATCTCGCCGAGCGCAATCAGGGAATCATCGTCCGTGTGCTGCGTTTTCAGCGTTTCGAGAAAGGCGAGCATCCGCTCTCTCTTCTGTTGTGACAGGTTTGCCATGTGTATCCTCCTATTTATCTATTCTTCTCGCGTCTTTTATGAGTTGAAGCTGCTCTTCTGTAATTGGATAACGAGAGTAAATCCAATCTTTAGCGCATTGAGCTATACTCCACTGAACCTCTCGTATAAATTCATCGGGTAAATCCATAAGAACATTGCGCTTTCTGCGTGTTTCTTCACTGTTTGGTATCATGTACAACACCATAGTTGGTGAGAGCGGAAAGATGACTTTTTCTGGTCGATCCATACTAAAATCAATCGTATCCCGTTCACTATGGAAAAGGAAAATCGGTCGATCTGCTGTGAAGAAAACAGGTTCTTTGGAACGCCCAATAATAAACGCCATATCCTCAAACCAGTTTGCAATCCGCCAGAATATGCTGTTTCTCTCAACATCAAACTTCCCATCAATAAAAGCATCTAAGCAGTTCCATACAGCAACATTTCTAGCCTCATTTGCTTTTAATTGATCGGGAAACATTTCATTGAGTAGGTCTTCGGCACTGGACAATACAAATGGATATCGTAAAATTTGCAATGTCATAAATGCCGTTAATAGTGCTTTTTCTTTTGAGGATAGAAAGCATCTCGTGTGAAGATTCTTATCATTCTCGGCATTCCTCAATACTTGACCGATAGTGTTTGAAAACTCTATTTCATAACGAGACAGAGCATTTTCTACGCTGTTCCTATAAATGAAGTTGCTTTCTTCATCCTTAAATTCGTAAAGGTGTTTCTCAAAGCAGATACTTTCAATACGAATTTGATCAGGAAGCTGCTTCATTTCAGTCAGATTATATGCCCATATTAGGTCTTTAAACTTTCCTTTATTTAGCTTTCTCTCAGAAAAGCGACGCAGATGCATTCTTGGTACAAAGTGTTCATCTGTTGTTGGTTTTTTATCATTGGCCATATAGTCACCATTAAGTGTATTTTCGTTGTTCCGTCTTACTCAAGCACAAGTGTCCGAGCCGACACTTGGAGCAGTTCTCCTTGCTGCACCGCCTCGGCAGATTGTTCCGCCGGATGCTGTCAGCCGCCTGTTTGATTTCCGTTTCTACGCCTGCTATCGTGGCATCGGTGACCGGCTCTCTGGCAGTGTTCTCCGAGTCGAGATGATAGATCTCCATGAAATTTGCCGTTGCACCTGTCAGCCGCTGATAACCGAGCGCATATATTTTGAGCTGCTGGCTGTTGATTGCTTCCAGCACTCGCTTGTTTGCTGTTTTGAAGTCAACGATCACCGTCTTTGGCTGACCGTCAACAGTTTCCTCACGCACCATGTCGATGCGTCCGTTCACTGTAACGCCGTCACCGAGATCAATCTCAATCTGTGACTCGGCAAGGCGTATCTCGCTGAATCGGTCGGCATTATGCTCGACATACTTCTTGATGCTGCGCTTTGCGCTTTCAAGCATTCGCTCAAACTGTACCTGTTTCGCATACGGCAGATAGAACACCTGATCGAATGTCTGCTTGATAAAGTCATCCGTGATCGGCGTGCCGTTGATTGCCGCAAGGTTGATGTTGCGCACGATGTCATGCAGCGCATTACCGTATCCCATCAGTTCTGAGAACGGCTGCTGGAAACCGTAGAACATAGACAGTTTGAAGCGATAGGGACATTCAAAGTAGTCCTGCAGGAGCGAGAAATTGAGCGTGAGGGGCATCTTGCTCTGCCGCAGTTCCGGCAGATGCTTCGGATCGTACACGACCGATCTGTCATACGGCAGCATACATGGCGAGTCCTGTGCCTCTACGAAAAATGTCGAGATGGTTTTATCGCGGGTTTCTTTCGCTCTGGATATGAACAGATACTTCTTCGCTCTGGTGACGGCAACATAGAACAGCTTGCGCTCGTCCTCCAGATTGCCATCAAAGCGGCTTGATCCTGTGATCCAGTTGCGCTGAATGACGTGCCACACACCCTTGCCGCCGACACGCTGTGCCGGGAAGTAGTTTTTGTTCAGTCCGGGGATAAACACCGCCGCATATTCCAGACCTTTCGACTGATGAACGGTCATGATAGAGACAGCATCCGGCTTTGTATAGGAATTGTCAAGATAGCCCTCCGGATAGTAGTCTCCGGCGGTATATTTTAGGAATGCACAGAATCCGTATATCTTTGATTTCGGCTTCAACGTGAAATTAATAACTTCGTAGTCACCGATGACCTGACTGAATTTGCCGAGGTTGTAGAGGATGATCTCTGTTTCTGGTCTGCCATCCTCAACAAGTGAGATGCCCTTAAGGAAATCGTGGTATATCTGCTGAAGATTCAGCTCTGTGTAATACTTCATCTTTGCAACATCGGTTGTCATGAGCATTTGTAAAGCGTCAGCGACTTCTTTCTTGTTAAAGGGATAATCTACGGCAAGCCAGCGTTTGAACAGCTCCGTTGAGTCAATATCACCATTCAGATACTCAAAGATACCCTTTGCCGCTTTGCATTCCGGTGTGTACAGAAGCTCGTTTACACCCTCTATAATAAAAGGAATGTTATGTGAAGAGAGCGTTTCGGCAATGTCGGGACCAATCTTCCGCTTGCGGAGCAGGATCGCCATCTCCGAATACGGCACGCCGATATCATGCAGCTTGTCAATATTCTCAGCGATGAACTCGTATTCATCTTCGGGGAGCATTGTCTCCTTGAAAACAATGTCGCCATCATCATAGACAGTGCTGCAGCCGGATTCCATTTTCTTTGGCAGGCGATGGGAGTTGTTCAGGATGACGTTTTGAGCAACGCTGACGATGCCGCTTGTGCTGCGATAGTCGGTATCCAGAACAATGTATTTCTGGATGTTGTACCTCTGCATGAACGTCAGAATATTATTGGAATCGCTGCCGCGAAATTGATAAATCGTCTGATCGTCATCACCAACCACGCAGATATTTGCGCCCAGGTCTTTGAGCAGGCGCACGAGCTTCTCCTGCACGGGATTGGTATCCTGATACTCGTCCACAGTGAGGTATTTAACCCTTTCGGCAATGATACCCTGAAAAACAAGATTGCTTTCAAGCTGCTGCACCATTTCACGCAGAATCAGCGAGTAGTCAAAATACTTCTCTGCATACAGCTTTTTCTTGTATTTCTCAAATGCTGTCTGAACTTCCTTGCTCCATTTGTCGGAGTCATACCAGTTCTCATTGAGCATACTCATGACACGCACAAACAAATCGGTTTCGGTATATTTTTGCAATTCGAGGTCTGTCATGCCGATATCTTCATAGTAACGCTCGACAAATAGCTTTGTATGTATTTCATCCAGAACGGAAAACGACTGAAACTCCGGCAGGAATTCTTGTAGCATTTGCAAGCAAAATCCGTGAATCGTGCCGATATACATATTTGCAAAGCCCTGCGTATTTCCGAGGACAGCCTGTCCCATAGAATAGATACGACTTTTCAGCTCCTCAGCAGCCTTCTTTGTGAAGGTGAAAGCAACAATGTTTTCAGGATGTACTTCGGGCTTGCTTTTCAGAATATTAATGATGCGGCGTGTAACAACGCCGGTCTTTCCCGCGCCGGCGCACGCTATGATTTCGACATCTTCATCGATAGCGTTTACGGCTTCAATTTGCTTATCAGATAGCTTGTGAGTCAAAATGTTTTCTTGCATAGCTGCCTCCTTTGCGTATACTAATCCACTTTCCATTATACCACAATCCGCTGATTTTTTCAATACACGATCCGCACTTTTTCGTCTAAAAAGTAAATTATCGCATTTCTATTGACATGAAGCCTTCTATTCTGCTATAATGTAGTTGTAACACCATACAAACGCATACAATATAATGATAATATTCATGTTATCATAATTTAAATATGCAAAGGAGTGTATTATCATGGCAGATCAGACTATTATTCAGGTTAGAGTAGATCAAGAGCTGAAAGAGCAAGCGGCAGAGATTTTCGACAGTCTCGGCATTGACATCCCCACTGCAGTGCGGATGTTCTTCAAAGCTACCGTAAGAATGCAGGGTCTTCCGTTCAGTACTGCACTAAACAGTACTGCTCCGATGAACGATTATTTATCGGATGGCGGCATGACCATAGGCGACAGACATTTTTCAGCTGAAGAGACTGATGCTTTCATGAAATGGGCAAAAAGCGCTCTTTTATACGATGATCCCAGCGGTATTAACGATGTCGAAACAATCGTAGTGCTTCCGTTGACAATTGGTGGTCAGATTTCTCCCGATATGTATGCACAGCTTGTCACAAAAGTTCCAGCAGGCAGTGTAACTTGCTGGGAGCATATCTATGAACTTCTTAGCAGAATCTACAATCAGCAGGTGCAGGGACAACCCGACAGTCCGTTACCTAAAATGGACACAAAAGGTAATCGAATTCCTTATTGGCGGGTAGTTTCTAAAATCGGCGTTCTTGGTGAATATTATGCGGGATCAAAAGAGCTTCAGCGTGAACAGCTTATCGGTGAGGGTGTTCCTGTGGTTCAGCGTGGTTCAGTTACAGGCTCCTACAAAGTGGATGACTACAAGAATCGTATGTTCAATTTCAGGACTTTGAAGATCGTCAGAAGATAAAATAAGGCTCTGTGAGAAACGATAATAATCACTCTCACAGAGCCTATTGGTTTATCAACTTGTAAGCGGACTATTGCCGTAGTATTTCATAACCATACTTTCGTACCAGATCCAGTACGAGCAGCTCCGTCATCTCACGGACGATCAGCCGCGCAAGTTCTGCAGTATACGGCTCTTTCAGCACCTGACCAGAAGACAGTGAGTTTGTGGACGGTCTGTAGGACTTTATCGTTGCAAGCTCAGTGGGCTCCCAGCCCCATGCGTGGTCTATCACGATCTCAGCCTTGACACCGAGAGCCTTGTAAAGTGCGTCCTCATTGGTTCTGCTGAGACGGGCGATATCGCCCATTGTAAAGCAGTTCAGCTCCGCTACACGCTTTGCCGTACCTGCTCCGAAGCCCCAGAAGTCCGTCAGCGGTGTATGACACCAGAGCAGCTCCCTGTAGGTCTGCTCATTCAGTTCTGCGATTCTTACACCGTCTTTATCAGCAGGAACGTGCTTTGCAACGATATCCATTGCAACCTTGGCAAGGTAGAGGTTCGTACCGATACCGGCAGTCGCCGTAATTCCGGTCTCATACAGTACCTCCCGGATCATCGTCATAGCCAGCTCATGTGCCGTCATGTGGTAGGTACTCAGGTATCCGGTCGCATCGATAAAGCACTCATCGATAGAATACACATGGATATCCTCCGGAGAGATATACCGCATATAGATGGAGAATATTTTGGTGCTGATCTCCTCATACGAATACCACACCAAAGCAAAAGATATTCTGGACGGCAGACGCATCGACCCTTCCTTCTATCCAGTGATCTACGGACTGAATGATGACGATGACTGGAACGCCGAGGAATCGTGGTACAAGGCAAATCCGTCTCTCGGGCATACGATCACCATTGACCGTGTCCGTGATGCGCACAGTGAGGCGCTGACAAATCCTGCTGAAGAAAATGTATTCCGTCAGCTTAGACTCGACCAGTGGGTCGGCAGTGCAGTCGCATGGATCCCGGAGCATATCTACGACAGGGGCAATCTACCGATTGACCTTGAAAAGCTATCCTCGGTGAACAGCTCGACAGCAAGGGCGTTCTGGTTGAGCGCAACGATGCGGAAACATCGCAGTTCGCACTGCTCTTTGAGTTTGACGGAGACAAAAATCACATCCGTCATGTGCTGTACTGCTGCTCGGCAAGCCGCCCGGCAACAGAAGGTCAGACCACTGAGGAGAGCAAGGAGGTCAAGACCGAAACGCTGTCGCTGAAGGCTTCTGCGCTGCCTTCCGGTCTGGTGAAGTCCAAGACCTGTGAAAGCACAGATGAGACCACCTACAACAACTGGTACAGCGCCGTCTATATCCCGACTGCGGCGACCACCAACAACAGCACCGGTACTCGTTCGACAAGCAGCACCAAGGGCGGCAGTACAGCCGCAGCAACAACTGACTGATAAAGGAGAAAGAATATGGCTATAAATCTAAGCACCGAATTTACTGTTCCCGTACCTGTTACGGCAAATCGAAGGAGGTCTATCATGACAAAAAGTGAATTGTATGATAAGATGTTCCGTTATCAGATGGTTATGTCGTGGGTACGATCTTTGCTGAAACAGTCTCTTATCAGCAAGAAAGAGTATACCAGAATTGATACAATGATGGCACAGAAATACGGCGTATCTTCGTGCAGCATATATCGCTGAAATCTGCGTAAAATCGTTGACTTGTGGCTCGATAGACGGTAACATGGTAAGCGAAGGAGGTGGTGCTGTGTGGAGAAAAAAGAACGAATCGTAGAGAGGGTTCAGTTCCCCAATGCACAGAAAGTAAAGCTGCTGAGAACGGCGGCTTATGCCAGAGTATCCAGCGGCAAGGATGCGATGCTGCATTCCCTGTCGGCGCAGGTCAGCTACTACAATTCTTTAATACAAAGCAATCCCGAATGGCTGTTCTGCGGCGTGTACGCAGATGAAGCCCTGACCGGTATGCGTCATTCTGCTGATGGAAGGACTATTCGACAGACTGTTCATCGACTGGTACTGGGTCGGAAAGACGAAAGCATGGATTATTCCAGGAACAGAAGACCTGATGCCCTACATCTACGGCAAAACCCTGATCGGTAAATGGGTGATCACGCTGGTCGGCTATCCGGTCATTGCCGCTGTGCTTTCCCTGATCATGTCATTGATCTTGAAATAATAATCATAAAAGCCCGTGGAGCTACATACTATCTGATAGTACTCCACAGGCTTTGTACATCTTAAAGTGGCTATTTACAGCCTTTTCCGAGTTTCGTTACAAAAGTCAACGATAACCCCAAAAATAGCTCAAAATGCACCCTAAATGATTTTCGATTTTTCGCTAAAATCAACGATAGCTTGGGTAATCGTTGACTTTTGAGGGCAGTCTACTCATTTTTGCCCCATTTTGACTGTTTTTAGGGGCGTATAACGCTCTATCCTATTCCCTACCGTTTCTTATTGCCCTCAAAAACTGCGTATTATCTACATTTAGGTAGAATAATGCACCCCAACTTTGATTGTATCAAAATTGGGGTGCTAATATGTCAGTCCATGACTAAAAAGATGACACACGATAATTCGCTATTTTTCGCACTCTCCGAAAACGTCATCAAGTCAAACGAAATTAATTCTTTTTTAAAACACAATTATTATAACACATTAGTCTGAATTTGTCAAGAGAATAATGCATTTTTATTTAGAAAATTTCCAGCATACTGTCGAGACAGATCCCTTCGCGGACTGTAAGCTGGTATTCTGGCATTGTGAAGTAATGCCACTGATGACAGGTGGTTAAAGTAGTATGATTTTTTCTTTGCAAAAATATTATTTAGTAATAACGGGATTTACCAAAATTGTAAAAGTGGTGTTTTTTCACTAATTCTTTAGTCGCCATAGTATTCATCGTAGTTCTTTTTTACAACCTCAACAGCGACCTCAAACTTCTTTGCTATAAGATCAATAATATCTTTCTCAGATAAAGGGCTATTCCTTAATAAATCAATAGCATCCTGAATGTTTAGTTTCAATATTTTTTCTTCTACACTATTAACTTCAAATTTAGAATTTGAAGAAATATTCTTCACTTCATTATTATATATATCACTGATCATTTTTGCAAGAGGTTTATCCATCTCACCCTGTCCATCTATTACCAATCCAAGCAGAAAACTGCGTATCTCCTCTTTGGTGATTGATGTTCCGTTCTTTACAGATGTTATACCAATATTTTTACAAATCGAATTTATATTTCTTGTATAAAAATACTCTTCAAGATATATTCTCATTATTAGCAGAACGTTAACAGCCTGATCAAGATGGTTCTTGTATATTTCTTTCAGATGAAACAGTTCGATTTCATTATCTATCAGTTTTTCTCTATACCTATCGTCGTCTGTCTTTTTTGTATCATCTTTGCCTTTTATAAGATTAATTACATTCAGTTCACTTATTTTTTTTATTTCAGGGAATGATTTCCTTCCTTTGCCAAGCCATATATCAACAATATCTTTCTTCTCACTGCCGGTCTTCGGTATAATTTTAAATTTAATATCATCCTCGGCAGAATCTTCGAAAGGATACAGAGTTTCACTGTATTTATCACCTTTCATCAGAGAATTACAAACGTGGCATGATGGTATGAAGTTAAACACTGACATAGAAAATAATGGAAATAATGCTTTCTGGTAATAGTGATCCAGGTCGGCTGTTGTATTATTTTTCTTTTCTTTAATATATGACGTAATATACTGACGATTACAATAAGGGCAGTTTTTTATATTAAGCGAATCCATAAGCTTATGTCGCTGCCCATCACTAACATGATCGTAATCAATAAATAATCCGTTTTTAAACTTCCCATTGCGTTTTTTTATATCTGCATTAAGCAATTCCGTGGTTTCCTCAAATAATATTTTCAGAAATATTTTTAATTCTTCAAATGTCATATTTGCAGGTATAGTGCTTAGAGCTTTATTATGATTATTCTTATTTAGCTCATTCCATGACTTTTTTCTGTACTCAGAAAAAAGGGCGAAATTTTTATTCTCTAATTTTGTTTTGACATAATCAATAACATTATTAAAATCAGCAACTGTCGGTTTGGATTTACACTGTGTTGAACTGCTGTTTGCACCCATAGTGTATTCATACTCTTTTGATGAAACATCATACGATCTGCTTATCTCACCCGGAAATGAGCGATAAAGTCTTTCAAGGAATTTGCTTTCTGTGATATTATTACCATTGCTGGATTTAGAGCAATAATGCAATCGACAGATATCCATATACAAATCCATTCCATCAACTAACATAACTTCTTCACGGGTTCCAGTAATCAATTTCTTGAAAGAAATGGTATATTGCTTATTGACATTTGGAAGGAACTCAACGTCAAAATCATCTGCATTTATATTAACAGCTATACTTTTAGGTGTTATGATTTCATTCCTGAATCTTTTAATTATGCTCTCATAATAATCATCTACTGTCATATTGTCAATTCTATTTTTAATCCGTATCATACCTACCCTCTTAATCTATAAAACGCTGCATAAATTCACGAATTACATCAGCAAGATCATCCATCGGCTTTTTCTTTGTTTCTGTTACTTCCATAGTATTATCTTCATTATAATTCAGATCATCAAGTTTTTTCAATATCTTCTCAGCTTCTTTTTTATGATTTGCTTTTTCTTCATGATCCAGCCTCTGCTGTTTAAGCAATTCTGTATTAGCAGATTCAAGCTTTGCTATTCTTTCAGCCTGTATCTTTTCGGTGTCATTCTTTTGTGAACGATATAGGAGGTATTCTTCATTCAGCTTATTTCTCAGAAACGTATCTCCCACTGCTGCAATAAGCTTATTAATCTCATTATCATCTTTGTCTTTATTATGTATATGATCAACTATTTCTTTCAGCTTTTGCTCAGCATAAACACCTATACCCGTATCACCGATAAAGAATCCCTCTCTGAACAACTGAAAAATATTTGAGGCAAATGTATTACATCCATTATCCTTTATTATTCCATCATCTTCTTTCTTCAAAAACAACACATTTTGTTTTGGAATATCAGAAAGCATAATAGGAGAATGTGTTGCTATTACTATTTGAAAATAAATATCAGGAAAAGTCTTTTTAAAAAAAGCTAGTACGGACTTAATATACTTTCTTTGCCATTCAGGATGTAAAAGCATATCAACCTCATCAATAAATATCAATATATTTTCAATCAATATATTTTCACTTTTTTTAATTCTTTGCTTTATTACATAGTATAATCTTGAATACATATTCAGCAAAGCCATTTCGCCTGATGAAAGGCCATAATCAAAGAAAAGAAAATTAGAAAAGGAATTAATCTTAGAATAATAATTATAAAAATTCAATGCAGTTATAACATCACTATCTGTATCATTAATTATTTTTAGTTTTATATTATTTGAATCTATAACTAAACTACTAAGTTCTTCTTTATTTAAGAATGTTTCCAAAAAAATTATAAAAGCTAAATAATTCCCAGTATTCAATAAATCAGCATTTTGTGGTATCATTTTGCCGATTTTATATTTGGTTTTAAAAACTTCAAAGTCATTAAAAAAGGATTTCATTCTTTTTATCATGTCAAAAATTGTATCAACAGAACTATTATCAATTACTGATTGAATAAGCCTTATAAAAGCAAATCCTATTTCTTTATCATGGCTTGGATTAAACAATAAAACATAACATTCTCTAAACTCTTCAATAAAATTTCTAAGCGTAGCTTTTAAAATTGATTTTATAAAATTGTCCGTTTTACTCTCATATTTAAAAGAAAAGAAACTATCAAATAATAAATCAACGTTTATTTCTTTTTCCAGTTTAATACAATTATCATAATAATCAGATTTCTTTTTACTTTCACGTTTTCCTTCTTCAGCTTCCATTACACTTTTTTTAAAAGAATCCACAAATTCTTTAAAAGTATTACTTGCTTTGACATAAAGAAAGCAATCATGTGAAAAATCAATTCCAAATTCTTTTATATCCTCAAAATTGTCTTTGAGAAAAAACAACTGTTCCTGTACTATTTCATTTTGCAATAATGTATAGGGATCACCATTTTCAATCGAACTATGAAGATATTGTTTATATTTGCTAAGCATATAGGCAGGAGATATGTCATATATTTTATCATTATAACTGCTGTAATGAGAATAATCATATACTTCTGAATAGTAAATAGCTTTTATTTTTTCATTAGGTTTTTCGGAATAAAGCAGTGGTTCTCTTACAGAATTATTGTTTTTTGAGACGAATTCATATACCCCACTAGTACTCTTATGTACTTTTTCTGAATGAAAGTTTTTTTTAATTTTTCCTAAATTCTTATCAAATATTGCAAATTCCTCAAAACACAAAGAAAGAATGTCTGAATAATATATATCAAATTGATCTTTATCATACTCATAAAATACAATTATAAATTCAGAATCAATATGGTTATTAAACAAATCAAATAAGAAATGAATAATAGATGTTTTTCCACTACCATTTTTCCCAACTATTGCATTTATATCTATATTAGATTCAAAAAAACCATCAATATATAACGGTGAACCAGCAGATAGAGTTAATCTTTTCATTTTATCATAAGAAATAGTAAACTTTTCTGAAAAATTAATTTCAATATCCTTAATACCTCGATATTCTTTAATCCAAGCATATTGTAGAAAGATTTTCGACATTTCATACCTCCAGAACTTTAATTAATAGTCACAAATTTCTTAGAATTGTTATCAATTGATAATTGAGTTCATATCATCTAGTGCTCTTGCTGTAGACTCACAAATGGTTCAATGTTTTCCCTTAAACAGTTTTTCTGCAGTAAGATGCCGTCGTTTGTTCTGACTGCATAGCTTCTTTATCCCAGACAGTTCTCTCGGGTTCAAGAGTCCCATACATCGTGTGCTCAAAAGAGTATATACTCTTGGCAGTCTTGATAAGTCTCTCGTTGTCGACAGCATCGCTGAATGTACCGAGACGGGTGTAAATATCCTTAGAAATCTCATAGTCATACTGCTCACGCCCCTCACGGCTGGTGTACATTATTTCCGCAAAGTTTAGTTTCGTATCATTATTATAGTAAGCTGTCCAGTTATTGCCTTGTTTTGCATAACATTTATCTTTTTATGCCAAACAACTTTGATAAAAAGCCTTTATTCTTTTCGTTGTCAGGTCTATTCAGTCCATCACGACTTATCTGTGGTATCTTTATTACAGTTTCTCTGTCAAGATGAACATTGAACATATCATAGTAGCCAAGTCCGTGCTTATAGGCTAATTCTTCGATCTTATCAAAAGTCTCGTCCGACACCGAGTATGCGATTCCCATATATATCAGGTCGTTATCTATTGTGTAGTCAATCAGCTTGCTTTCAAGTTCGGGATCATTTTCAAATTCCTCATCAGTAGGAGCAAACTCTCCGTTCATTGAAGGATACTCCTTAACAAATTCCATAAAGAAATCAACAAGAGGCTGTGATGTCCCTTTGATGTCATTATAGTCTCTGTCCGAAGTCCATTGACTCTTTTTGTAGAACCATTTCAAGAATTCCATCGGCTCTGTCGGAGCTTTGCTTTTATCAAATACAAGTATATCTACACTCATTTTTCACCTATCCTAACATTTTTTCGTTCCATGTAGAATAACAATTGCCATAATAAGAAGCTAAATAATAAAATTGAAAGTTTAACGATCGTTGGAAATGAGTTGTTATTCACCTTTTAATACATTCTCAAAATACTCTCGCAACAATTCTTTATGCTCAAAGTAGCATTCTAATACGTAGCATAAAAATTGTTCAGACTCCACAGGAAGATCATTACCGTTTTCGTCTTTTCTTTTATTTTCACATCTAAAATCAAATGGTATTTTTGAGTGATCAATCTTGAAGGATTTAAGTCGAGGGCGTGCTGTTCCTTTTTGAGATGAATCTTGCTGTCTATTTTCATATTCTTCAATTGTATAGAATATGTATTCATGATCTAGATGTGTTATATAAAACTGATTGTTTTCGATCAGGTATTGTAGATGAACAACTTGTGTTACAATAGAGTCATTGTAAATTCTAAAATCTTTACATAGTTCTTCAAAAGTCATGTTTTGTGAATCGATTGTTATCCATAGACAATCCTCATATTCTGTAGAGTATAGCTTTGTTACGGAATAGTTTTTCAGGTTAACAAGATCAAATATCTGTCCTCGTTCTACAGCTTCTGCAATGTAGTCTAAATGTACTCTTCCTTGCCAGCCTTTCTCATTGTATAATCTTAGTGAAAGGTCTTTAATCATTCCATTTGAGCGCATTTTATCAAACACATCTAACAAGTAAACAGGAATATTCTTTATAAGTAGGGTTCTATCTATGCTTCTGTCGTAGATTCGAGGAGGGCTAAGTGTCATTAGTTCGCGATTATCGTCTAACTGAACTAGTCCATATTTAGAATATTGACTTTGTTTATCATCAAAGCCCTTAAATAACAAATCCAAAATGTCAGTCTCATCTGATAAAGGATGATTTTTAATAAAACTATAGTTCCTTAGTGAATAATAAAGGAATACGAGGGCTCTTTTATGCTGAGAACATAAATTGTCAATACTATAATCAAACCATCCACAATACCTTTCTATCCAAGTATCTACACTTTCCTGTAAAAGTTCATAAAGCATTTTCTTATCAGATTCTAGATTCATGGTATCCATAATATCAAGATATTGCTTATGCGCATAAGATGAAATACTCTGTTCCAGATATTGCTTGATTTCAGTTTGAAGTGCTTTATCTGTAATGTCTTCTGAACAAAAGCTTAATATAGTATAATCATGTTCAAGATATTTGCCAATGACAACTCCATTATTGTATATGGCTTGTTTATTGGGTGACCATTGTCTTACCTTTGGATTCCATATTTGAGCTAAAAATTCTTGCTCTGTTTCATAATAGTCTTGCAAGATATCGTTTATTTGTTTTCTTGAAGATATACTCATACAGACCTCCTGTTTTTTCACAAATTACGTCTGTCTCTATGTCATTGATCGCACTTAATGTTATATGTTTTACTCCACAAAAGAAAAGCTTTATCTATACTTCCAAATAATATGTTCATCAACTATATTAAATAGGAACATAGCATTTGCTATGATTTTATCTATATCATAGTATAAATCTGATGGAAGCAATTTAAAACCGTTGTCAAGGCCGTATCTTAATGCCATTTCATTACTATCAATCTGTTCGACTTCATCAATAAAAGATGATAATTCTAGATAGTGAGGTAATTGCTTTTCATCAAGTTTTTCCCAGAGTTTCTTTACGCTATGTCCTTTAAACTCTGTAATTCCTTTGGCTAATAGACATCTTTTAAGCATGAGCTCAATAGAATGTTTACAAAGATATGTACAAGGTATTAGATAGTATGATACCATATCTTTTCCTCGTTCTTTA
>NZ_JAILNU010000092.1 GCF_024691275.1 Ruminococcus sp.
CGTCCCTGCTCGAAGGATACGCCGTATACCTGCTTTGTCTCGATAGGAGCGGGCTTGTAGTTCTCGTTCATTTTGAGTATGCAGTAGGTGCCCTTTCTCTTGGACTTGAGAATTTCAAGGGCTTCGGGCTCATAGTCGGGAGCGATAACTCCGTCTGATACCTCACGCTGTATCATTTTAGCTGTGCATACGTCCACCTTGTCGGAAAGGGCGATGAAGTCACCGTAGGAGGACATTCTGTCAGCTCCTCTTGCTCTTGCGTAAGCGCTTGCAAGGGGAGTGAGCTCGCCGAGGTCGTCCACCCAGTATATCTTCTTGAGATCGTCGGAGAGTGGTCTGCCGATAGCAGCACCTGCGGGTGATACGTGCTTGAATGAGGTAGCTGCACACATACCTGTAGCAGCCTTGAGCTCCTTTACCAGCTGCCAGCCGTTGAAGGCGTCAAGAAGGTTTATATATCCCGGTTTTCCGCAGAGCACCTCGATAGGGAGCTCGCTGCCGTCAGCCATATAAACTCTTGAAGGCTTCTGATTTGGGTTACAGCCGTATTTTAACTGCATTTCATTTGACATTGTTAATGTCCTCCTTATATTAATTCATAATTCGTAATGCGTAATGCATAATTATTCAGCCTGTTTCAGGGCTTCGTACTCATATTCCGTCACGGTAAGCCTGTTTTTGGATATGTAATTATCCTCCATATATATCAGCCGTCCCGCTTCATCGTACCTGAGTTCCTGAGTGCGTATTGTCTTTTCGGTATCGGGGTCAGACAGAAGAATGATATCTACGGACGTTAAGTCGCCGTTATCGCTGTATTTGGCATTCTGCACCAAAGCGTAGCTGGCACCTTCTTCCTTTCCGTAATCCGAATAATAACTTGTTTCGGAAATGAGAGCGTTTTCTTCGTTATATGTCCATGAGACAGCGGAATACTTCTGATCGTTGTAGCGGATAAAGGTTATATTACCGTTATCGTCAAACTCGCAGTCCGAATAATCTGTTTTATTATCGCTCAGTATTTCATTGTCGGCAGATTCGGGATCATACAAAATTTCGTGTGAGGCGTATTGATGATGATTGCTGTCGTATATAATATCAAGTTCAAAGCTTGTTTTTCCGTTTTTCGTACCTTCAAGCCTTATATTGTCACCGTTTTCGTTATACTTGTAATAATGCTCGCTTTCTCCCAGAATACAGGAATTGCTTTTTTCATAAGACATATTCCCGTTTTCATCATACAGGTACTCGCTCCTTGAATCCACCGTTTCCTCACCTGTTTCGGGATCAACTTTTATTTTGAGCAGCTCGTCGTCATGCTCGTTGAGATAGCAAACGGTTATTGAGCTTATTTCGCCGTTGACAGTTTTTACTGCCGTCTTTTTAGTCACCGCTTCCGCAGGTATCTCGGCACTGAGCTCTGTAGGAACGGTCATTTCGGCTGTATCCTGAGAAGTGGGTTCTGCTGTGGTTTTCTGCTCGTCAGCTGCCGATGATATTATGCTCTTATCGTTGCTTATATCACCGCAGCCGACTGCTGTCAGCATACAGAGCAGCGCAAGCAGAATACTGATTTTTTTCATTTATCGAGTATTACTTGTTCTTGTTTACGATACGTGTCTCCTCAGTGTTGTTTTCGAGGTTCACGTAGCGGACAAAGAGAGATACCTTATTATCTGTATTGAGATTGTTCCAGAGCATATCCGTGAACTGGTCGATATTGCCGCTTATGCCGACAAGCTTTGGCTCGCCCTCAAAGCTGGGGAGAGGAGAACCGTCGCCCATATAGGTGTGTATGAAGTGTCCCTCGCCTGCAATGGGATTATTATAGCTGAATGTGAATCTCTGACATGAGTCGGGGTTGCCGTTAGCGCTCTTGAGTATGGACATTGCGTAGTTGAAGCCCTCCTCGCCGAAGCGGAGTATTCCCGAGATACGGGGAGTATAGTTGGGAGCGTCGTCCTCGAATTCTCTTGTGCGGAGAGCCTGCTCGAAGGTGTACTGCTTGTCCATGAGTTCATAGATAGTATCGGTCTGATCGCCGTTTGTAACGATGAGCTTGTTGCCGAGAACTCTTACGGGAGCGTAGATTATAAGGTGGGGATCGGTAAGCTTTGAGGGATCGAATGCCTCTGTGCGGATACCCTTGCCGTCCTCGATGAATACGCGGTTGCGGCTGTTCTCGCTCCTGCCCATGATGAAGTATGCTGTTACTGCGTACTTTCCGCAGTCGGATTTACCGATGACGATACCTCTTCCGGGATAAGCGTTTGTGCTGAGTTCATTTGCCAAATCAAGCTTTTTCATAATAAATACTCCTTTCGGATAATGGTTTGTTTTTATATCAGTATCTTAAGATAAGAGTGAGCGTGAAGTCTGTAACAACTATCACCAGCACGGTAAGTGTGATGATGTTGAGAGTTCTGCGTTTCGGCTTTGCAAGAAGCCAATTGTAGAAGGGCTGTACAAAGTACAGGAACAGCAGTCCTCCCATGCCGAACCTCAGCGAAGGTGAGAGCGCTATCCTTGCCTGAAAATTGATATCGTAGTCCGCATATGTATCCCACGGCCAGCTGCCCGTGAAGTATTCAAGGACATATGTGCCTGCAAGCTCTAC
>NZ_JAILNU010000102.1 GCF_024691275.1 Ruminococcus sp.
CTTATACGAGTTCTTCTGCACCTCGATAAGGTTCGGCATCTCCAGAGGCTCGGTAATCTTACCGAAGCTCATTCTGACATTCTTTCCCAGCTGCTTAGGTGTAACATTCACCATAGGCGGAACCTCCTTGTATTTTTTTACCGCCGTGTCCGACGCACACAGAGTAAGGCACGGCAGATATTTTTGCGTTAGCGCATCAATAAAAATTTTCCGCAAAACTATTGACAAGACTGCACATAATGTGATATAATATCTTGCAAAAAAGCGATACTATTCCATATTGATACATTATAACAGTATAATACAATTTTTGTCCCATGTCAAGGGACTTCGGAAAGTTTTGTCAAAAGCACCTGATTTTGTTTAAATCAGGTGCTTTTTTTGTGGGTTTTTAAGAATTCTCCCCTCCCCGAGCACCGCACACTTTTATTGCACTAATAAAAATCATAGCCCGAAAGCTCATTCCAACAGCTTTCAGGCTAAATTTATATTATTCTGTATTTACGGTTCAGGCAAGTGACATCACGGCGATCATCAGGAACAAAAAAGTTACCGCAATATGGAGCTTGCATTTTGAAACAGCATCTTTCAGCGTAAGCTGCTGAAGCAGCATTCTCGAAATTATCCCCACTATCGCAGGCATAAACACCGCGATAAGGGATACCACCTCGGGAAGGCTCGAATTGATGCTGAAAATGAAGAACAGGATAGAAATTACTTCAAGGACTATTATCTCCATGCTCGCCGACGACATATCGGAACCGCTCTTTTTTCTCTTGCCGTTGGCTGCGATCGCCTTGTCGAACATCTCCGCAACTCTGTCCACAGCCTCCTGACGGCTGTCAGCCTGCTCCCCGTCTTCTGTTTTGGAATTATCATTCTTAGGAGCCGAAAGCATTTCCGTGACCTTGTCCACAGCTTCCTGATAGCTTTCATTCTTCTGCGGCTTTTCAAAAACAGACTCAGCCTTTTCCTGTACAACAGGCTCGGGAGCTGATACAGTCTTTTTCTTCTTTGGCTGCTTTCCCGCCGCCCTTGCAGCCGCAAACATCTCATTTACCTTATCCAGTGCTTCCTGACGGCTGTCAGCTGTCCCCTCGGACGAACTGCCGCTGTTCTTAAAACCTTCAAGTATATCATTGCGGCTGCTGTTTTCCGTTTTATCCTGCATCTTCTCACGCTCCCGTACATATTTTGCCGACATTTCGCTGTATTCCGCATAATTATTATACAGCGGTTTTCACGTCATGTCAATAGAAATGCCACGTTCTCCCATCCTGAAAGCTGGATTTCCGTGGCATAGTTCATATTTATATTATGCGGAAACTCTCTCCACCTTGTAGCCCTTTGCTGCAAGAAGATCATCAACGCCCTTTTCACCTGCAAAGTGAGCAGCTCCGACCATGAAGAAGTAGTTCTTGCCGTTTTTGAGGAACTCCTCAGCCTTGGCAGCCATACCTTCATTTCTGTTGTAGAGAATTATTTTCTCATACTCTGCATAGTCGTCCTTGAGGTCATCGGGGAGCTCTTCGGCATCATTTTCAAGGTCGAGCTCGTCGATGCTGCCCGAAGCCCATTTATCGTACTCCTCGGCAAAATCCTTTGTATAGCTTGGCATATCGCCTGCCTCGTCAATCATCTCGGATATGAGATAATCCGCAAGGTCATCAGACGCAGCACTCAGAGCTCTTGTCTGTATATCAATAGTTTCGAGGCTTATGACCTCTTTTTTGTCATTATTAGCCATTTCAATGAACCTGGAATCAACACCATTGGTATCGAGGTCATCTATATTCATAATAGCAAGTGATTCAAGCTGGGATACCCAGTAGCCTGCGGTATACCCGTCCATCATCTCATTGTAAATATAGTTTTCCGACATATATGTTTTGAGTTTCTCATATGTCTCAGCCGAAATGTGCTCCTTGACAGTGGAGCCGTCTGTATACATCAGCTTTGAAGCAAATTCCTGCATCTGCTGCATATCTGACATCAAGCTGTTTATATCAAGCTCAACCGCGATACCGTCGCAGTTTTTATAAACGTCCATGATATAATCGGGAAGCGGGAACGTATCCTCGGTCACAATATGTATAGTTCCCAGCATATAGAGCACATTACCCGTTTCACGGTCTGTGACCTTCCACATTGCAGGTGAAGTCTTATCAACAGTTAAATAATCAGCGAGCTTGATTCCATCATCGCTGCCGCTGTCCTCCTTCTTGTCGTCGGAGTCTTCCTCAGCTTTGGTAGTATCCGCCTCGGTAGTTTCTGCAGCATCGGTCGCTGCTGTTGTTTCAGCTTCCTTCTTCTCATCAACAGTGCTGTCCTTCTTGCCGCAGGATACGGCACCAAAGGCACAGAGGGCTGCCATCAGGGCAGCAGCAAATCGTTTACTGTACATTACTTATCCTTTCGCTTTTAAGATTATTGTCAATAATATCATAATGCGCATCTATGGCACGATGACAAAAAGCAGTGTCGCCCGTTATGATGCCCTGCACCATTTTTTCATGTGCGTCCTGGAGCTTCATGCGGACCTCACTGTCTGCTGTAGTCAGAAAATCATCTATCCAGCGCATATAGACCTCAGATACAGCTTCCATGAAAGTTATCCAGAATCCGTTTTCGGTTGCGTAGATGAGCGAATAATGGAAATCCCTGTCAGCAGCAGGATTCTCCTCTGTTCCTTCAGTCTCCTTCAGAGTATTCAATGCTGCGACTATTTTTAGTTTGTTCTCGGAACTGCAACCTCTTGCAATGAGATAACTGCACACAGTCTTTTCCATGCTTCTTCTGAACGAACAGATCTCCTCCTTGGACGTTCTGTTCATCAGCAGCATTATATCCATCGCCTTAGCGATAGAATCGGAGATATTATCGGTGAGATAATTGCCCGAGCCCTGCTTGCCGTTGACGATACCGAGTATTTCGAGTCCCCTTAACGCCTCGCGGACGGTATTGCGGCTTATGCCGAGCTTCTCTGATATACTGCGCTCAGTTGGAAGCTTGTCCCCTACACGCAGCATTCCGCTTCTGATGAGATCAAGTATGTAATCAATGGTCTTGCGGTATTCACTGTTTCCCATAGCTTCCTCCTTGGTATTAAATTTTAAAAAAATTATATCATATTTTCAAAATAATGTCAACACGACAAAGAAATATTTTTTACATTATGCAGAACGCCATTTACGGTATACCTGCAAAAAAGCTGTTATCATGCAAATTACAGGGGGCGGATACTAAGTTCCGCCCTCCCGATCATAATATTCATAGTTCCTGATCTGTAAGAAACTATTATCATTCCTTGCGTTTCTTCTTTTTTGAAGCTGCTTTCTTTTTCGGCGGCTGCTTCTTTTTTTCGGAGCTTCCGCTCTCATACTCAGCCATAGCTTCCTCCAGAATCCTTCTGCACTCAGGCAGCTTTTCCTCCTCTTCGGGTGGAAGTGCGGGATATTCGGGCTTGCAGTCACGAAGCACATCGAGGAGTATCTCCGTAATAAGGTATCTTGTATACCACCTCTGGTCTCCCGGAAGCACATACCATGGCGACTCCTTTGTGGAGGTCTTGTTTATCACATCGTTGAAGCACTTGAGATAAGCATCGTACTTATCCCTGACTTTAAGGTCGTCGGCACGGAACTTCCAGTTTTTCTCAGGCAGCTCTATGCGTTCGAGAAGCTGCTGCGTCTGCTCCTCCTTTGAGACATGGAGGAATATCTTCACAACACGGTAGCTGTTCTCGTAGAGGTACTTCTCGAAGTTGTTCACCTGCTCACAGCGCTTGTCAAAGAACTTCTTCTTGGTGTCATCGAGCACACGGACGGACATATGATAATTCTTCCATATATCCTCCGCCTGAACAGTAACGATATCCTCATAGTGGCTCCTGTTGAAAACAGCTATCTCGCCTCTGCGCGGGATATTCTGGTGTATCCTCCAAAGGTAGTCATGAGCAAGCTCGTCGGAAGAAGGCGCTTTGAAGTAGTGTACCTTTACGCCCTGCGGATTCATCCCGCTGAAAACATACTTTATGGACGAATCCTTTCCCGAAGCGTCAAGAGCCTGTATAACGACGATAAGTCCCTCTCTTGCATCTGCGTAGAACTTGTCCTGAAGCGCGATGAGCTCACGTTTGTTTTCTTCGTATTTTGCGATGATCTGCTCCTTGTCAGCCTTGTCCGACTTGCTGTCTGTGGGGAGCTTTCTTATATCTGTTTTTCCGTCTTCTTTTATGATGTATTTGTCCGCTTTCATTATATGACCTCCGTTCAGTTCGGGTAAATTATGACATATCGCACCTGTTCAGGTGCAGCATCAGCTGTTTCAGACTCCCGGCACTACAGGCGGTACGGTCATCATACTGTAGACCATTACCGAATACAGTGCCGCCTGTCTTGCGGCAAGCAGTGCCCTGCGCTTTGACTCATCACATACACTCGAATCGCCTGCATAAGCTGTGGTCAGAAGCATAAATGTATGGCACACAGGCTCGCTCTTTCCAAACTCCGAAAGATCGGAAAAAGCCTTGTGCTTTACAAGAAAGGCTTCGACATCTGTTATGTCTTCAAGGATATCGGAACTGCTATAATCGGCGATAGTCAGAGCCGCAAGCATGGCCAGCTCGTAATGCTTGCCGTACTTTCTGCCTTTTCTCAGCATATTGCTGTAAAGCTCACTGAACTTTGCGCACTTCTCCTCGGGAGTTCCCGAAGCCATTGCAAGAATATGAGAAACTGTCTGTATACTGTTATTATCAGCACTTTTCTTCAGTATCCTGTAGCTCTGTTCCATATCCTCGACAAGCTCGTCATCGGACTTGTCCGAAAATGCCAGCATAACAGCAAAAGCGATATCCTCTTTTGTGGTAAGTATGCGGTGCTCCTTTTTCATTCTGTCATACAGATTTCTGCCGCGTTGGATATATTCCTCGGTCTTATCCTCGGAAACTATCCTGACAAGAAGCGGCGAGAGCAGCGCAAGATGCTCGGAATTCTTGAAATATTTTTTCAGCAGTTCATAGCAGCTGAGGTACTTTTCCATTTCGCCGCGTGGGTCATCGCTGACCGACAGCCATGATGCTATGAGCGGTCTCATGGTGCTGCGGAAGCTTGAAAGCATCTGCGGATTCGCCTTTATAAGAGCAAGGCTGTCCGTAAACTTATCAAGCTCAAATTCCGTATCAGCTGCACAAAAAACAGTGGTACACACAGGGTAGAGTATCTCTCTCTCAAAAGGATAGAGGTCTGTTATCAGTCCCAGATTAATAAGATACTTGTCGCAAAGAACTTCGAGAAGATCTTTCATGACGCACCTCCTTATATCATAGGTCAGCTTCGGTAGGCTGTCCTGCAAAATATTCCATAATGACATTCTGTCTGATACTTATTGTTACTATTATACCACATTATAGTCATAATTTCAATCAAAAATATTGTTTTTAACGCACAAATATATTATTATCCGCGCATAATTTTCACTAATTTGTCTGAAAATCTGCTGTTTTTCGGCTAAATCAGGCATAAAAAAAGGTATGTATATTATCATATATTATGTGTCAAAAAGAGAAGTCCGAAAGTCTGACGCTTTCGGACCTTGATATTTACTGACCTGTTCCCTTGTATTTTATGTATATTTCGGAAGGCTGTGTCTCCGTACCCGTTTTTATGATGTTTTTGCCTGCATATGTCGGTATCGTTATATGAGCACTCGTAAAATCAATGGTGTCATTTTCTCCCAGAGGAGCTGTTCCAACGTCTATAATCACAGATGCCGACTGTTCACCGCTCTTTATGGTAAGAGGCAGCTCAAAGTGGTAAGGCACCCAACAGGTCACGCCCGATATTGTTCCTCCGCCTGTAATATCTGCGGTAAAAGGCTCGGCTACAACATCACTGTCCACTATCATAAATCTCACATAAGACGGATAGCCGTCCTGATGCAGTGCCTTGAAGTACAGTCCCACGCGGGCATCTTCCGTAAGCGTGAAGCTATACTCCTCATGATGGAACTGAAGGCTTGTATCGCTGAACAGCGCCGTCCGCTGTATGATCGTGCTGCCGTTTTCCGACAACA